>NZ_CP092334.1:991550-1292066 GCF_018595685.2 Flavihumibacter rivuli | reverse complement strand
TGACAATTACATTATTGAAGACTTTGTCCCCTTTGACGACATCATGCCTTATGCCGATGCCTATATCACCAATGGGGGCTATGGAGGGGTTATGTTGGCCATTGAGAACAATCTACCCATGGTAGTGGCAGGCATCCATGAAGGAAAGAATGAGATCAATGCGCGTATCGATCATTTCCGCCTGGGAATCAACCTGGCAACAGAAAGACCCAGCAGTGAACAGATCAGGAAGGCTACCAGGGAAATATTTGCCAACCCAGTGTATCGGGCCAATGTGATCAGGCTGGCTGCGGAATTCGCTTGTTTCGACCCGCTCCGGATCACCGCCGACAAAGTGGCCGGATTACTGGGGCAGCCAATGGTGGCAAACCGGGAGAAGAATGTGTTAACCCAGGTTTAACAAATTTCCCGCAACAGGATTGTAACCTCTTTGGTCAAACATCGTCAGATACTGCATAAATGGGATGCACCTGAATCACTTAGGAACCGGATGAACACAACACCCGTTGATGAAGTGAGTTCAAAAAATATCCAAATCAGTTATCATTTACCATTAAACCTTAGACTATGCGCCGTTTTAATCTTTTCAAGTCCTCGCATAGCACCTTGCGCTCTCAACTGTTTGAGACCATGCAAACCCTGCAGTTCGCCAATTTTAACCATCATGGCGAACGGGAGGAAGTTTTCAACATGATCGAAGACCTGGTGCTTGCTATTAACCGCCATGCGGAACAAGAGGCCAATTTTATTATTCCACTTGTGGCCAATGCCTTTCCGGGGGTGACGGGGCCTTTCAATAGGGAAGACCATGTTTGGACCGTGGCCGACAGGCTTGTCCACCGCATCAGCTTCTATGAACAAACCGGTTCCCCCAGGGTGAAACGTTTGACAGAAATAGCCATCAGGAACGCCTTCCTGCGATTTGTGGATTATGTGCTGGCTGGTATGCAACAACAGGAGGAACAATTGAATACCCTGCTGTGGGCTGAATATACAGACGAAGAACTCCGGAATATCCAGAACAGGCTGGAGAACCAGCAAACCATTTCCGAATGGTTGAACAACAGTATCTGGATGGTCCGTGATATGGATACAGAGGAGATCGCCAAATGGCTGATGAGCATGCAACTGAGCCTGCCTACCCAGATGTACGAAATGCTGGAGGACCATATTGCGTCCCACCTTCCCTTCCTTCGCTGGGAACAGGTCGCCAACCGGATGATGGCAAGGGGAATGGTGGCGTGAGAGGGGTTTTCGCTAACCAGGATGGGATGTGGACACCCGCCTGCGCTAAAGCTTCGGCGGGCGAGGTGTGGGAATGTGACTTTACGCAAACTATTGAATTAAGGAGGAACTGTACAATTTTTTAACCCCATCGGGGGCTCCTGAAAGGGCTACCGTGTACCCACATCTTCACCTCATCAGGGTCTCCCGCAGGGGACCCTGATGAATAGCAGGTTGAAAATTCATCGGGGCTCTTGAAGAGTACCACTATGGGGTGAAAAGATTTACCCCCCACCCGTCGCCCCCGTTTTGTCTTATGACCAACGGGTAGTTGAAAGATTAGCTTAACTGTTGGATGCATTAATATTTCACCTTTTATACATCGGGGTCCCCTTCGGGAGACCCCGCTGGGGTATAAAATGTGACTTTATGCAAACTATTGAATTAAGGAGGAACTGTACAATTGTTTAACCCCATCGGGGGCTCCTGAAAGGGCTGCCGTGTACCCACATCTTCACCTCAGCAGGGTCTCCCGCAGGGGACCCTGATGAATAGCAGGTTGAAAATTCATCGGGGCTCTTGAAGAGTACCACTATAGGGTGAAAAGATTTACCCCCACCCGTCGCCCCCGTTTTGTCTTATGACCAACGGGTAGTTGAAAGATTAGCTTAACTGTTGGATGCATTAATATTTCGCCTTTTATACATCGGGGTCCCCTTCGGGAGACCCCGCTGGGGGTATAAAAAGTTGTGGGTACACGGTAGCTCCCGAAGGGAACCCCAATGAAGAGATCGAATGAGTTGACAATATTACCCATGGTGCAAAAAAGGGACCCTATATGGTTTAGAGGATGGAAATGAAAAGAGGCTGTATCAGTTATTGATGCAGCCTCTTTTCATGTAACTAAGCTTTATTGAAGGGCAGGAAATATCACAAAAAAGCGACCGAAAAATTTTCGGTCGCTTTGCTTTTATCGTTGCTTATCCTTTTGGTGCAGCGGGTGGCGGTGGCGGGGTGCCGGGTTGGAAGGCCGGAACCACATTCTTCACTGGCTTGGTAGAAAGGAGGTAATGGTACATCGCTTTCAGGTCCTCATCGGTAAGTTTGGCAAAGTTTCGCCAGGGCATTGGCGGCATGATCGGACGGGAATTGTCCAAACCTTTTGACTTGCCTTCGCGGAGTGCCTTGATGAACTGCTCTTCCTTCCACATACCGATACCGGTTGAATCAGAACTGATATTGGCAGCATAGGTAGTTCCCCAGGGGCCAATGGCTACGGTCAGGTCCATCGAAAACAAGGCCCATCCCTTATTCAGCATTTTGGCGCTATCTACGGGCGGCAGGGGAGAACCGGCAAGATGGCCGGCAAAACGATGCTCCATGTCCAGTTCCGGACCTTGGGGGCCCATCACTTTGGGAGAATGACAATCGTCACAGCCAATGGTATTGACCAGGTATTCCCCTCTTTTGATCAGTTCTTCCTTGGTCATGGCTGTTTTTTCTGTTTCAGCCTTTTCACCTGCCGGGGTATTGCAGGCCGTGGTAGCGGCAAGTACAAGCACCGCCAGTACTGACGCAGATAGTATGATCCTTTTCATGTTGGTATGTATGTAATTAGTAATCGAGTAAAATTGGGTCTAGCACACTATGTACTGAAGGCGCGTGATCTTTCTCAATGACCGTTGGAATAACGGTGGTAGTGGAATTCTTATCGCTACAAATACCTAAGGAGGACGAGCCGAGTGCATTCATTAACCGCTCTTCAAACCCTTTAAGGGTCGGATAAACTGCCGGTAACAGCAAAAAATATCCTATTAAATATAGCGATTTCATATCAAAGGTTTAATTCTACTGCCAAATTAGGATTTTGGTGTGGGCGCCTATTCCAGATTTGGTATGAACTGTAGAATTTGCCGTTTAAAATGGGTTTTTTGGGATTGCCTTGTTTGCTATTGGGTGAGGATAGTCAAAGCTGGCTTTGATATGCGTCATGGTCCGGGACACTTCGGCTGGCTAAATTAGCCCTGAATACCAACCTATGGTTCCAGAACTTATCATTCCTTTCTCCCGGCTTTCACGCGGGGATGTTGCACAGGTGGGCGGTAAAAATTCCTCTTTGGGTGAAATGCTGACCCGGCTTGCCCCTGCAGGCATAAGGGTACCCGATGGGTTTGCCACAACTGCGGGAGCTTTCCGCTATTTCCTCCAATGCAATGGGCTGGATAACCGCATTGCAACTGAATTGTCCAGGCTGGAAAGACCTTCCTACGCCAACCTCAGGCAGGTTGGGGCTGCGATCCGGGAGATGATCATGGCGGCCAGTATGCCCCATGACCTGGCCAAAGCTATAGTGGAAGCTTACCGGGAATTGGGTAAACAAGGCATTAACGATGTGGCCGTCAGGAGCAGTGCAACGGCTGAAGACCTGCCCGAGGCCAGTTTTGCCGGCCAGCATGAGTCCTACCTGAATGTGAGTGGGGAGCAGCAATTGCTGGCGATGGTGCAGAGCTGTATGGCCTCCCTTTACACCGACAGGGCCATTAAGTACCGTGAAGACAATGGGTTTGAACATGATTTGGTAGCCCTTTCGGTTGGTGTACAGCAAATGGTAAGATCAGATATCGGCTGTGCCGGTATCGGCTTTACACTAGAACCGGAATCAGGTTTCCGCAATATCATCCACCTGAGTGGGGTATGGGGATTGGGGGAGAACATTGTCCAGGGAACGGTGAACCCAGATGAGTTCCTGGTTTTCAAACCTTCCCTCCGGCAGAAGAAATTCCCGATCGTCCAGAAAAAAATGGGTGACAAGGCAAAGCGCATGATCTACGCCGTTAACGGGAGTGGGGAAAGTTCAACAGTGAATGAGCCTACCCCTGAAGCGCTGAGGAACCAATGGGTATTGAGTGACGAGGAGGTGATCCTCCTGGCGGAATGGGCTTTGGTGATCGAATCACATTATGGTTTGCCCATGGATATTGAATGGGCAAAAGACGGCAATAGCGGGCAATTGTATATTGTGCAAGCCAGGCCCGAAACGGTACAATCCAGGCGGAACCCGGCGCTGCTCATAGAATACGCCATCCATACCAAGGGCAAATGCCTTGGGAAGGGACAGGCCATTGGCTCATCCCTGGCCACCGGTCGTGCTGTTCTCTTGCAATCACCAAAGGAATCAGACCGGCTGCAGGAGGGGGATATTGTTGTAACGGATATTACCAGTCCCGATTGGGACCCTATACTGAAGAAGGCTGCTGCCATTGTTACCAATAAGGGCGGAAGGACCAGTCATGCGTCTATAGTTGCCCGTGAGTTGGGGGTGCCTGCTGTTGTGGGTTGTGGAGACATTACTTCGCATTTGAAGGATGGCGAAATGATCACGGTATCCTGCTGCGAGGGAAAGACCGGTTTCATTTATGCGGGGCAGTCAGCATTCGAAAAGCATGAGATAGACCTGACCACCCTGCAAAAGCCGAAAGAAACAAAAGTGATGTTGATCGTGGCAGACCCGGAAAAGGCCTTCCAGCTTTCCTTTTATCCCAATGATGGCATTGGGTTGATGCGCATGGAATTCATCATCAACCACTCGGTGAAGGTCCATCCCATGGCCCTGGTGAAGTTCAACGAGGTAAAAGATGCGGAAGTGATAAAGGCCATTGAGGACCTGACCCTTCATTACCCGGATAAGCAACAGTATTTTGTAGATAAACTGGCGGAAGGCATAGCCACCATTGCAGCAGCCTTCCACCCTAACCCGGTGATCGTCAGGTTAAGTGATTTCAAGACCAATGAATATGCCAACCTGCTGGGCGGAAAGCAATTTGAACCGTTGGAAGAAAATCCTATGCTGGGTTTCAGGGGCGCTTCCAGGTATTATCATCCCCTCTACCGGGAAGGTTTCAGGCTTGAATGCGCAGCCTTGAAGAAAGTAAGGGAGTCGATGGGACTGGACAATGTAAAGGTCATGGTGCCCTTCTGCAGGACAGTTGAAGAGGGCCGGAAAGTTTTGGAAGTGATGCAGGAGTACGGACTTGACAGGAAGCTTGATCCCAGCCTGGAAGTGTATGTAATGGCTGAGATCCCCAGTAATGTGTTGCTCGCAGAATCCTTTGCTGAATATTTTGACGGCTTCTCGATCGGGTCCAATGACCTCACCCAGTTGACACTGGGCATTGACCGCGATTCTGCCATCATCAGTGAATTGTTCAGCGAGCAGAACCCGGCTGCCAAGGCCATGATCGCCACCATGATCAGGAAAGGGAGGAAATTGGGAAAACCAGTAGGGCTCTGTGGCCAGGCACCGAGCGATTACCCTGAGTTCGCCAGGTTCCTGGTGGAAGAAGGGATCAGCAGTATCTCCTTTAATCCGGATGCACTATTGAAAGGCATCGAGAATATCAGGGTGGCAGAAAGGGAAAAGGAAAAGGCACCCTGATACCAGGAAAGAAAGGGGCGTTGTTGTTTAAGGGGCACAGGTAATACCTTTAAAGGCCCAAATAAATTTTGAAAAGGAACCTATAAAAAATAAGCCATGATAGGAACGCTGACCAGTTCAGAAATGAAAGCATTGCTGGAGCGGAATAACCTGGGCAGGATAGGTTTTTCAGATGGGTTTACCCCCTATATCCTTCCCATCAATTACCGGTATTCCAATGGTTATATCCTGGCCCATTCAAGGCCGGGCAGCAAGATTGCTATCATGCGGGAGAATCCAAGGGTTTGTTTTGAAGTAGAGGAGATCCGGGACAATACCAACTGGCATACCGTGCTGGCCATTGGTGAATTCCAGGAGATCAGGGACGAGCGCGAAAGGCAGCATGCCATGCATGAATTCAATACCCATTTGATGCACCTGAAACTCAGTTCAACCGCAACCATTGGAAATCAACCGGACCTTTTCCGGAAAGAGGGGAGCCTCAGGCCGGTGATCTTCCGGATCATCATCCAGGAACTTACCGGGCGATATGAGGTGATCGGGGGCTGAAATCTATGGGTTGTTCTATACTTATCTTGATCCCGATCTTTCCATTCATTTAACCGCATTTTTATCCCTTCATCCCATTTCACAACGCCAGCGGGCAGCATTGATTATTTTGAAGCCCCCTTCAACTCCTGTTCACTATAGCCCAGTAAAGGAGGGAAGTTTCAATGCATATGGCCCAGAATTTACTTCCAACATTAGTTGTCGATATTTTTCAATCGTTACCGGATAAGTACAAAAGGTTAAACGGTGCGATACTTTGTCTTCTCCTGTTTTCCTGTATCTCGCCCCTTCAGGCCCAGCAACGCGACGGGGAGAGTTTCCAGAAGGAGTACAGGTTGCCCATCCGAAAATCAACCGTACCCATTCAGGTGGATGGGCTGTTCGATGAACCCGTTTGGCAATATGCAGCAAAAACAGGTCCCTTCTGGCGCAAATACCCTAATGATGAGGGCCGTCCGGTGCGCAATACAGAGGTTCGGGTAACCTTCGATGATAAATTCCTATACGTGGCTTTTACTGCTTACGATTCCGGAAAGGCTTTTGTGACCAGCCTTAAGCGGGATGTGGGGCATGATGGGAATGATGGGGTGGCCATTGTGTTGGATCCACTCAACCAGCGGGCCAGTGGTTTCTTCTTTGTGGTAAATGCCTTTAATGCCCAATCCGAGGACCAGCTTACTTTTACGAGTGATGGCCCGAATTTCAGTTGGGACAATAAATGGTATTCAGCTACCAAACGTTATCCCGACAGATGGACGGCCGAGATCGCCATTCCCTTCAAGACCTTACGTTACCAGCCTGAGCGAAATACCTGGGGGATCAATTTTGTTCGCATCGATACCAAGACCAATGAGTATTCGGTTTGGACCCATGTACCTGTAAACTTTAGGTCCTATGATCTCGGTTATACGGGTGCGTTAGTATGGGAAGACCCTGCGCCTTCCGCAGGAAGTAATATTTCATTCATCCCCTATATTACCGGAACCGGATTGAGCGATAAGGAGAATAATGTTTCCCCGGAAGCCGATTTCAATGCAGGCTTTGATGCCAAGATAGGACTAAGTTCTTCGATGAACCTTGACCTTACGGTCAACCCCGATTTTTCACAGGTAGAGGTTGACCGCCAGGTTACCAACCTTACCCGTTTCAATATCTTCTTTCCGGAACGGAGGACATTCTTCCTGGAGAATGCAGATCTCTATTCTGATTATGGAACACCGGGTATCCGGCCCTTCTATTCAAGAAGGATCGGGTTGGATAAGAATGGTAACAAGATACCCATTCTAGGGGGAGCCAGGCTAACGGGAAGCCTTACGAAGCGGATGCGTGTTGGGGTAATGAATATGCAGACCGGTCGAAAAGGTGATTACGCGCCGGAAAATTATACTGCCGTTTCCGTGAGCCAGCAGGTTTTGAAGCGTTCCTCCATCAGGGGATATTTCCTGAACCGGCAGTCATTCATGACGGATGCTGAAAAGAAGGCTGACCCGCTGAATGAATACGGCCGCAATGCCGGTGTTGAGTTGGGGTATTCCAACCTTAAGGGGAATTGGAACATTTGGGGCACTTACCATCATTCCTTTAAACCCGGTATCAACAGTGATAACCAATTCTTCAATTCAGCGTTGGTTTACCGCGGACGTAACCTTTCCGCCATTGTTGATTTTGGGAACCTTGGAACGAACTATTATGCCGATATGGGTTTTATTGAGCGTATTGAGAATTATGATGCCAGCAGGGATACGTTAGTGCGACTGGGATACAAGTACAATTTTACGGAATTGGAATATAAGATGTTCCCGAAAGGATCCAGCCTGGTGCAGCATGGCATTTCCCTCAGTAACTATTATGTGTTGAACCCGGATAATAGTTTCAATGAGAACAATACGGATATCAATTATAACATGCAGTTTGCGAATACCAGCTCAATTTTCGCGAGTGTAGAGTTTAACCAGGTTCAATTGCAGTTCCCGATCTCTTTTACCGGGGCAGAGCCCCTGCCAAAGGGTTTTTACCAATACAGGAATGTGTATGCGGAGTATTCAACTGATTTCCGTAAGGCCTTGAGTGTTAGCCTGGGCGCGGGCACAGGTGGATTCTACAATGGTACCAATACACAGGTATCCGCTACCATGAATTTCCGTCACCTGCCACACCTCAATGTATCCTTAAAAGCAGAGTATTACAAGCTGACCTTCCCTGAGCCTTATGGTTCGGAGAACCTCTTATTGCTGGCGCCAAGGGTGGATATCAATTTCACCACCAGCCTTTTCTGGACCACATTCATCCAATACAATACCCAGCGCAACAATATCAACATCAACAGCAGGTTCCAATGGCGCTTCAAGCCAATGAGTGATATGTTCCTGGTGTATACGGACAATTATTTTTCTGATCCCTTATTCAAGAACCGGAACAGGTCCATCGTATTCAAGTTGAATTACTGGCTGAACCTGTAAACCATTTGGATTGCTTACATCACAGCTATAAATAGCTGTTGTATTTAATTTGTGGTGTAGGGTACAGTGGGTAATTTCGCAGCCTAGACCGACCCCATGCAGGTCAGTTTACAATCCGACAAAACCAATTGAATAGTATGGCAAAAACAATTATTACCATTAACAACAATGGCTCCCTCAGGGTGGAAGGGGATTTCGAGATCCGGGATAAGGAAGGAAACTTGTACGACCTGGGCGGCAGGGAATTAGTAAGCCTCTGCAGGTGTGGACTTTCCCAGAACAAGCCCTTCTGCGATGGATCCCATAAGGGACATTTTGAGCATGAAGCGAAGGCTTTTGCCTTGCCACCAAAAAAGACTACCTGATCCCGGCGTGGGATTGAAAAAGGGATGGCCAGGCCATCCCTTTTCTTTTTAGGACGGATGGAAGCCATGAGAATACTGTACATTTAGTTTTCCACCAGTAAAGTATTGCCCCGAATGTTTAGCCGGTTAAAAACATTAGTCGAGTCCCAAATTTCACTCAGTCGCCAGGAATGGCAGCAATTTGAGTCAGCCTTCACATTCAGGCAGGTGCCCCGGAAATTCATGTTGGTAAGGGAGGGGGATATTGCCAGGGAACTCTATTTCGTCAATAAGGGGGTCTTGCGGTTATTTTACAACAAGGAGGGAGAGGAAGTCACCGGCTTCCTGTTTAGTGAAGGATTGTTTGCCAGTAGTTATGAAAGTTTCCTTCGGAGGGCGCCAAGTATCCAATCATTGGAAACACTGGAAGATGCAGACCTGCTGGTATTGACCTCTGATGCATTGGAGAAGCTATACCAAGATGTACCCAGGATCAATATCCTAACCCGGAAGATCGCTGAACAGCGGTTCATCAATGCCCAATTATTGCTCTCTTCCTTTATCATGGAAACGCCCGAGGAACGATACCGGAAATTTGCGGAGCAGCATCCAGAGATCCTGCTGAGGGTTCCCCAACACATCATTGCGTCTTACCTGGGTATAACACCCGTATCCCTGAGCCGTATCCGCGCCAGGCTTTCTTCGAAGTAAACAGACCGATTCCTATTTCTTTACAATTGTTAAGGGATCAGCCCTGGTGCTGGTGCTAGCTTTGCTCCTACCAAAATGGCCAATCAGTAATGGCCAATCATTTTATCCAGGCTGAACAGCCATCGGCAAAAACACAATTATGAAACAAAGTATCAGGACAGAGATCATCATCAATTCCAGTAAGGAAAAGGTCTGGGAAATACTCACCAGCTTCAGCGAGTATGCATTATGGAACCCATTTATTGTGAAAAGTGAAGGTAAGGCAGAAGCAGGTTCAAGACTAAGGAATACCATGCTCAACAATGGGAAGGAGCGTACCTTCCGGCCGATTGTGTTGAAAGCAGAACCCAACCAATCATTGGAATGGCTGGGCAGCCTTTGGGTCAGGGGGTTGTTTGATGGCCACCATTATTTCTACATTGAGGCTATCGGTAATGGACAAGTGAAGTTTACCCAGGGGGAGAATTTTTCCGGACTGTTGGTTGGTCCCATCATGAATGCCATTGGGGAGGATACCCGCAATAATTTTGTGAGGTTCAATAATGCCTTGAAGCAAAGGGCAGAGGAAATGGGCTGATGGGCAATTTACCATGGATTCAATGGGTTTGACCAAGGGGCTATGGCCGGAAATTCTTAAATTGTCGGTACCTTAAAACATCCAGATGTCCCCACTAGTGCTTTCCATCGAGGCCCTGATACAGGCGCCTGTCAGCAAGGTTTGGTCCATGTACACCGACCCGGCCCATATCGTCCATTGGAATTTTGCTACCCCCGAATGGCATTGTCCGCATGCCGAGAACGACCTGAAAAAAGATGGTTGGTTCATGAGCCGGATGGAAGCCAGGGATGGTTCATTTGGTTTTGATTTCAAGGGTAAATACCTGGCTGTTGAGCCATTTGAACATTTGGCCTATCAAATGGAAGATGATCGTGAAGTACAGGTTTCCTTTCACCAGGAAGGGGAAATGACCAGGGTGATCGGCAGGTTTGAAGCCGAAGCCACCAATAGCCCGGAAATGCAGCAGGCAGGTTGGCAGGCCATCCTGAATAATTTCAAGGCCTATGTAGAGGCCCATTCATAACCTGTAAAACCTTTCTTATGGGAAAGATCACCCCCTTCCTATGGTATGATGGCCAGGCGGCCGAGGCTGCAGCATACTATACTTCCCTTTTTCCCGATTCGGGAATGCAGCAGGCCAATCCCATGATCACCAATTTTTCATTGGGTGGCCAGGATTTCATTGCCATGAATGGTGGTCCCATGTTCAAGCTAAACCCTTCCATTTCCCTTTTCGTTACCTGTGCAACGGAAGCTGAGGTGAATGAACTATGGAATAAATTAAGTGAGGGGGCTTCTGTATTGATGCCCCTGAACAAATACGATTGGAGTCCTCGTTATGGCTGGCTTCAGGATAAGTTTGGACTATCCTGGCAACTGATGTTGGGAGATCCGGCGCAGGTAGGACAGAAGATCGTGCCCTGTATGCTCTTTGTTGGGAACCAGTATGGTAATGGCGAAGCTGCCATCAGGTTATATACCGGTATATTCCCGGGATCTTCCGTTAGCAGCCTATTTCATTACGGCCCGCAACATGCCCAAATGGAAGGAAAATTAATGCATGGGCAATTCCGGCTTGGCGATACGGTGATGAAGGCGATGGACGGTTTTGGTGATCACCAGTTTGGCTTCAATGAAGCATTCTCCTTTTTCATCCATTGCAAGGACCAGGAAGAAGTGGATTACTTCTGGGGTAAGCTTCTGGAAGGAGGGGGAATGGAACAGCAATGCGGGTGGTTAAAGGACAAGTTTGGGGTTTCCTGGCAGGTGGTGCCGGAGCGCTTCGCTGAGTTGATGGGGGGACCGGACCGGGCAAAGGCCGACCGGGTGATGAAGGCCTTAATGGGTATGAAGAAAATCAATTTACAGGTGCTTGAAGAAGCCTGAATTGGTTTTAGCAATGCACACTACTTGATCCACTTCCATTAACTCCCCTTATTGTGAGTTCTGGCTGGTAAAAATCAATTTGTTTATGGTATAAAATATGGGTATCTTTTCTTAATTGTGTGGTTCAACATTGACTATTGGTCAATAGGTGTGGATTGAAAAAAACTTTAGACCCTACATAAACCTGGTGCGAATGGAAATACCATCCTTCCCTGAAAACCAGTCGGAAAAGGTAATCAGTAGCTTTGTTCCTGTTCTTTTAAGGGAAAGATTCAGGAAGGCACCTGAAAGAATTCCAGGCGAGGAATTGTCCGGTGACCAGGCTGTTCTATTGTGGCTGGATATATGTGCTTTCTCCCCAATGGCCAATAGGTTGCTTCAACAATACCAGGACGGCGTGGAGGTGCTTTCCAGGATATTAAAACAACATTATGATCCGCTGTTGCAAACCATAAGGCAATATGGTGGACAGCCTTTGTTGTTTGCCGGTGATGGCGTTCTTGCTGCCTGGCCATGTTCCAAATCAGACATCCGGGAAGTGCTCCTGCATACCCTTGCCTGTGCACAGACGATCAGCTCAAATCCCAAAGGTACTAATGATCTTGGCGAACCACTCGTTCTGCATGTAGTGGTGGCCAGCGGGCCCTTTCAACTGATGGAATTGGCCATCAATGATGGCCGATGGTTGTATGCCATATTGGGAAGGGCTTTGAGTGATCTCCGTCTGGCTGCAGGAGAAAGGGCGCCTGGTGAAGTGTTGATCTCAGCCAATACCCAATCATTGATAGAAGGCAGGATAAAATGCAGGAAATTATCTGAACATGCTGCCGTGTTGGATCAACAGGTGGAAGATTTCAACATACCAGTTGCGGAGGAAGGACCATTGACGCCATTAGCGCTCAGGAAGCTTGAGCCCTTCATTCCAAGGCCGCTTTCGTACAACCTTGATGTGGAAAGACTCCGTTGGATCGAAGAATTGCGGCCTGTCAATATTGTTTTTGTACAACTCCACGATTTTGCCCCGGAATCGGATGATGCTCATCTTCGGTTACAAGACGCCGTTAGAAAGGTTACTCCTGTCATAGCCAGTTACCAGGGTATCCTTGGTAATGTTTGGTTTGATGAAAAAGCCGCCAATTTACTGATCGAGTTCGGCCCTCCGCCGGCGGTACACCAGGATAATCCGGCCCGGGCTTTGAAGACGGCTATTCAAATCCATGAAGTCCTGGAAGGGGAAGGATTTGACAATAGCATTGGGGTTACTTCAGGGAGAGCTTTTTGTGGAATTTTGGGGAATGACCTGCTCAGGCAATATACAGTGATTGGGGATGTGGTTAACCTTGCTGCGCGCTTATCACAATTGCGCAAGCGGGGAGTTTGTTGTGATGAAGCAACAATGAAAGGCGCTACGGGCGTATTTCATTTCGGGGAGCCGCTGATGCTGGCGGTGAAGGGACAATCCAACCTTGTTAAGGTTTGGGAGGTCGATCATCAAAACCTCGTTCAGGCGGGTGTGCATTTTGATATACCTGTGGTTGGCAGGGCAAAGGAATTACAGGAACTCCTTCAGCATTTTAAGACTGTGGCGAATGGAGGCAGGGTTGCTGTATTGATGGAAGGGGAGAGCGGACTGGGCAAAACAAAATTGCTGAATGAATTCAGGAAAAATCTTCCCCAACAAGGAAATATAAAAGTGCTGGTCACGGCTGGGGATGCTGTTGAAAAAGACATACCCTATTTTCCCTGGCGGTCAATATTCTCCGCCCTCTCTGGAGTGGATGGCATTGCTGACCTTTCACAACAACAGGAACATCTTTCACGATTCCTGGGGGATAGCAATCAATCTTCAGGGGCCCTTCTCAATGGCGTCTTTGGCTTTACCCTTCCCGAAAGTGACCAGGTGAGGGCGATGGCTCCCCACCAAAGGGCAGAAGAAACAAAGCGCTTACTGGTCAGTCTATTGGCAAGGGAAGCGGAGGACCAGAAACTTGTAGTGATCATTGATGATGCGCAATGGTTGGATGATACCTCCTGGACCCTGTTAAAGGAAGTTGTCGGGCAAATTGATGGGATGATGACCGTTGTTGCTTTGCAATCCATTGAGGGGTTTTCTGAGTTGGTGCAATTGAAAGAACTGGGCGCCATACATTATAAGCTGGGGGGATTATCTCCAGCTGACCAGGAAAAACTGATCCGTACGGCGATCGGGGTTGAGGACGTGCCTTCCCATATTTCGGGTACCATCATCATGTTATCACGGGGAAACCCATTCTTCTGCCTGGAATTGAGCAATGCCCTGGTGAAAGATGGTGCCTTGCAGGTCGTTGATTCGGTTTGTGAACTGGCTCCTGGCATAGACCTCGGCACCCTTACCTTTCCAGAGACCATTCATGGTATGGTTCGGCGAAGGATCGATACCATTGACCAGGGGCCAAAACTGGCATTGAAGGTGGCCAGTGTAACGGGAATCCGTTTTGCTACAGACCTTGTTCAAAAGGTCTTTCCTATTTCACAGGAACGGGACCATGTGCCGGTCTTCCTTAAGGAAAACAACAGGGTTGGATTGATACTGCAGGAGTTGGCCGATGGGGCGCAGGGATATATGTTCAACAACGCCGTAACAAGGGATGTTGCCTATGAAATGATCCTTTCAGAACAAAAGCTACGCCTTCACAAGGATACTGCCATCTGGTATGAGGAACAGTTCAGCGAAAACCTCAGGCCATTCCTTTCACGGTTAGCCTACCATTGGGAGCGCGCCGGTGATCATTTGAAAGGAGCGGAATACCTGGAACAGGAGGCGATCCACCTGTTCAGTAATGGCTTTGCCAGGGAATCTGTTGAAGTTGGTTTAAAGGGAATCCAGTTGCTGGGCGTTGAATTGCCGAAGGACCCGGCTGCCATTGGCCAAAAGATTGGTGAGCATATGGGTGCTATCGGTGCCCTGATGGCAGGCCGCCATCCAATGGAACTGATTGACCATAAGCAGCTCGATGACCCAAGGATCGAAAGGGTCATCCTTATGATGTTAAGGGTTGGACCATTTGCCTTCCAAAGCCAGCAGATCGAATTGTTTGCATTGATCTCAGTGACCTGTCTGCGGATGACCCTTGAGCATGGCAACGGGCATTATGCTGCAGATGTGTACAGCATGTATTCTGCCATCCATCGGGGAATGACCGGTGATCGAATCGGTGGGTATACCTGGAGTGAACTGGCATTGGCTTTGGATAAGAAGAATGGGCATACGCTTTTTTCAAGGGTGGCATTTGTTCATACCTGGTTCCATAACCATTGGGTCAAACCATTTGCATCCAGTCTACCCTTAGCCCTGGAAGCGGCTGAGGCCGGAATGGCATCAAATGACATCCTTTTTGCCTGTTTTAATTTGTCAGGGTATGTCGTTTACCAGACCGCCTGTGGCAGGCCATTAGAGACGATCATAGAAACCTCCCGCAAGCACATGCTGATCAATGGCAAAAGGGTCATGAACGCCGCTTTTCACCTGGTACTGGAAATGCAATTCGCCAGGGCAATGGCTGGGAAAACGATCAGCCGGTTCTCATTCACCGATGAGTTGGTGAATGAAGAACAGGACCTCGCATCCATTTTTTCAACCCAGTTGGGCAACCAGATCGGTTATTATATGGTAGCCAGGGTAAAGCTTCATGCGCACTATGGTGATTGGCGCGGCGCACTGCAGTGGGTAGATAATACCCAACCCTTAATCAAGGCTTTTGAGGGGCAGGTCGCTGAGATCGACCTGGTGCTATTTGAAGCATTGGCAGCATTGTTCGGTGCTATAGAAACAGAGGGTCATGAAAGGGTGGCCTTATTGGAAAGAGCCGGTAGTGTCACTGCTATCCTGAAAGGATGGGCGGAGCTATGCCCCGCGAACTATCTCCATAAAGCCCTGATGCTTGAAGCGTTTGCTGCCGGAATAAATAGGGGACTTGCCATTGCTGAAGAGGGATTTGACCAGGCAGTTTCGGTTATCCCTGAAGGTGAGTTCCTGCAGGACAGGGCCATACTGGAGGAATGCCGGCTGGCAATTCAGCAATTACACGGGTCCACCTTAACCGCGCTACCTGCGGCCATTGAAGCCTACGGGCAATGGGGAGCTTTCGGTAAGATCGATTACCTCCGGGAAAAATATAGCTGATAGAAGCCTGTAAAAGTTTCTACCCTCTCTTATACAAGGAAGCATTAGCATGCATGTCGGGTCCTATGGACAAGAGGACCAGGTAATCCTTCACCGGCGGGTCGAACTCCTTCGACCAGGCCAGGTTAACCGGGATATTGGACGGCGCCATATTGGCAAAGTCTTTTATGGTATTGATGTATTGGGCAGGTTGGATCACAGTGGCCCAGTGATCCATCAATACAGATGAGGCCTGGTGGGAGATCAGGGAAATATCCGAGCCGGTCAACTGGTGTTTTTTTAATAAACCTGTAACGGCTAAAGGCGTGGTATTCACCCCGAACTCCTTAAAGCCGGTAATGCCTTCGTCGGTGATGTGAAAGGTATGTTTGGTGTACAGTTCAGAATGTCCATTCACAGGGGGATTAAGACTTACTTTTTCACCCAGGGAATACATGGAGCCATAGTATTTTGAAGCCGTAATGGTTTGCTGGTCGACGAAAGTCCATTTCGTGGCATCACTGCTCATGGCCATAACAGCAGCCCCTGCACCATCTGCGGCACTCACCGCTTGAGGGGTATGGTAATCCACATTCCTGGTCCAGTTTCCCCCTACACAGATCAGGATATTCCTGGCACTTCCAGCCAATAAGAGTCCATTGGCAAAAAATAAGGCAGCATTGAAATTGGAGAACTCACAATCCAGTGGGATCACCCAGGTGCTTTCCGGTAATTCAAGTTCCTTGTGTACCCTGGATAAGGCATTGGGGTTGATAAAATGGCTGACGGATGCCGTGCCGATCAGGAGGTCAACATCCTGCGGTTGGATGCCGGCATCCTGCATGGCCATCTTTGCAGCTGGTACCATAATGGTCATAAGGTTCTCATCATCTGCCAGCACATGACGGGTAGCATATCCCTTGAAAAGGCTTTCGCCAGCTGGGTTATTCTTCTTTAGCCAATCAAAAATGGGATCGTCATTGTTCCTGATCCCGGATGGCAGTGCATAGCCAAGACCGGTAATGCGTGGAAGATTATTTACCATTTTTCAGCCATTTAGGTGCCAATAATTTGAAATGCTTTTGCAGGACGATCTCCGCTGTCTGGAGGGCGCCTTCTACCCAGGTCTGGTTGGTGGAATAGGCCTCGCCAACCACAAAGCAGGGAAAATCACTTACGGGTTGGGTCATGGCCTGTAATACTTCCCACGGTTTATAGCCAGGGTTCCAGAAGTGGACAGCACCACCATAGGGGTCATCAGACCAGTCTTTGAAAGCCGCTTCCATTGGTGCGGGGGCATCACTGATGTTATGGATAACACCCAGCTGCCGGTGCATCTCTTCCACCATCTTTTTGGGTGCTGTATGTTTGTCCCAGTTCTCCCTTAAACGCTTTCCCCAATCATTGTTCTTGTCCTTTTGCGCGTGTGGCATTTTCTTCCGGTCAAAGTTCCTGGGGCCGCTCATCAATTCCTTTACCAGTTTATTTCCTGGTGTGGTCCAACGCACAGCATCGCCCGATCCCAGCGGCCTGTTCCTCATTCCTCCCCAGAATTCTGAACTACTCATGTCATCATAAGCCATTAGCAAGGCATTGGTGTTATTGGGATCGCCGCCAGTTTGCCTGCCTTCCACCCCCCAATAGTAGCATTGGCGAACCGGAATATCGGTAAGGGACCTTCCCTGGGTCACAAATGCTTTTTCCCACCATGGACGGGGATAGGCGAGGAACATCTTGTAGAGGTCAACCGGTTCCACCGCGTTCATCAGGTACCTCACATGCGGTGCGCGATGCGGATCCATGACAGGACCTTTCTGTTCCAGTAATTCCAGGGAACGCTTGGGCATGGCCAATACCAGGGCTTTGGCCTGCACGGTATAATTGGTATTGTTTCCTGCAAATTGCATTTCCACTCCACGGGAACCATCTGCCATTTTGATCTCGTCAAAACCTTGTAACCAGGTGTTCATGATCACTTCCCCACCGGCTGCTTCGAACCTCTGCTGTAATGCCCAGGGTACGCTATCATAGCCCTCGTTAAAAAGATAGTATTTAACATCAGGGGTGAAGTTGAAATATTCCGCAATACAATTAACAGCATTCGCATTCATGCCCAGGGAATCGTAACCTACTGTGGTGCGGGCAACCTGGTACGCTTCATTGCTCATGACCTTGGCCAGGATATTCCAGAAGCCATATTCATACAAGGGTGTGCCGTCGAGTGTAGCCTGCTGCAGGAACTTTTCCAGTTTCTCCCCGCTTAGTTTGGCCACCTGGGGAAAGAGTTGCTCCACCGCCCAGCCAATAAGGTTGCTGGCCGTATTGCCCTGGCTGAGCCAGGCCTTTTCTTTGGCTGAAAGTTGATAGGGTAGTACACCAGGGTCTGACAATTGGTAATTGCGCAACCTGGTTCCCCTGGTGTACACGATATTGATCGGTTGGTCCACTACCTGCTCATGGGTGGGCAGCTTGAGTTCGTTTTCAACGAGGCTGGAGACCAGTAGTTGGGAAGAAACATAACGCATCCCGCCTATCTCACATACCATATTGGGAAATCCCGGAGGGCGCGCGGATAGCAGCCTTCCGCCGATGCGGTCACTTCCTTCAAACAGTGCGATGCGGAGTTTCCCGTCCTTGCCGGCCATTTTTTTAAGGAGGGCCGAACTGGCTGGATTTGCGGTCATCAACCGCCAGGCGGTATAAACACCTGAAACACCTCCGCCAACGACGGCTATATCATAAACGATGGTAGTGCTTTTTGTCTTTTTCATTGAGCAGTTTTTGATGGTAATGATTGAAGGAAGTGAGTTTTCGGTTATTGATAACTGTTAGTTTGTATAAAATGCATCCATGGCCTTTGCTGGTCGATCAGGCAACCTATTATCCCTGCTTAATCCATCTTCAGTCCTTTTACCCATTGGCCAGGGGCGTTGCGCGATCAATGGGGCGGGGGTGGTGGATTATACTTGGGGTCGTAATAGGGCGGGACGCTGGCGGAATTGATATGGGCAATGATCACCTGCGGCTTATTCTGTGTATTGGCATTGGCCAGGACCTTGGGCATGATTGCGGCTAATGCCCCGGGGGAATCAACATTCCAGGCATCAGCCCCATAGCCTTCTGCCACTTTTGCCAGGTCTGGTTTTCCCAGTTCGTAGAGTTCTTCCCAGATATTGGGATCTGAAGGATCAGGGAAGAAATTGGCCTGGCCCTGGCTGACCATTCCCAGGTTATTGTCATTCAGGACGAGCCAGATCACGCCTTGCTGGTATTGGCTGGCGGTGGAGACCTCGGCGCCATGCATCAGGAATGCGCCATCGCCTACAATGCCGATACAGGTAGCCTTGGGGTTGGCAAATTTGGCACCGAGTGCCGCGCCGACACCAAATCCCATGGGGCCCATGGATAGGGAACTATGGATGGCCCAGGGCGTGCTCACGGACAGGTAATGGACACCCCATCCCACGCAATTGCCGGCATCCAGGAAAATGAAAGCAGGTTGCGTTGCCGGAAGGGTTTCCTGTAAGACCCTCATCAATGCAGCTGGTTCAGCAGGGGTAGCGGTGGAATTATACTGGGTAGGGCTAACAAATGGACTATACTGTTTTTTGATGACGCCTAGGATGGTTTGCCTGGTTTTGACCAGTGCCGGATCGGGTGTAAAGGCCGGTATGAGTTTGGCCATGGAGCGGATAAAGGCGCCGGCTTCTCCGACTATACCATGGGTTACGGGGAAGGAGCGCCCGATCACTGCTTGCGACATATCTACCTGGATGAAGGGGCCATTATTGGCAGGTAAAAGCATGGGCAGCCATTTGTTGGTGGCGAGTTCTCCCAGGGATGACCCGATCACCATAATGCCATCATAAGGATCCTCGCCCTGTGCAGCATTCAGCCAGTAATAAGGCCATTCGCAGCTGGCTATGCCATATACCCTCAGGGAAAGATCATGTGATTCCGGGAAGATGCCTTTTCCATCTGCGGTGGTCATGACAGGTATGGCATAGGTCTCGGCGAATTTTACCAGGGCAGCCAATGTTGCGGGATCGCTGAGTGCCTGGCGGCAACCGTTACCGAGCATGATCAATGGGCGCTTGCAATTGGTGATGGCGCCAAGGGCGTTTTCTACTTCTTCCAGTGCTACCCCTTTGGGCTCGGCACGGTAGCTGGCTGGACTACTGGCAAAATGGGGACTGGGTATGGGGCTGACCGTAACATCATTCGGGATGCTGAGGTGAACGGCATTGCGTGGAACCGAAAAGGCGTCACGAAGGGCCTGCTTCAGGATGGCTTCCAGGTTGCTTCCTGCTGTAACCATCGCCGTAAAACCCAGGGCTGACGCATAGATGCCATCTATATTAAGTTTCGAGTCAGTGCCTTCCTGTAAGTATCCCAGGCCAAAAAAGCTTTCATTCACTTCGCCTGTGATCAGCAGCATGGCGCTGCCATCATTCTGGGCATTCATGACCCCGGTGAGGGCATTGGTGGCGCCCGGTCCCGTAGTGACCATCACCACCCCGAGCTTGCCGCTGGCCCTGTAGTAGCCATCGGCAATATAGGCAGCACCGGTTTCCTGGCGGCAGACAATGTATTTGAATTTATCACGGTTATCCTTAAACGCAACCAGGAGGTTGGCCAAGCCGCCACCAGGTATGCCGAATACATGGTCTACCTGTTCAATGGCAAGGTAATGAAGGATGCCGGCGGCCACAGTGGGCCCTGCAGGAGGGGGAGGGGGCGTTGTCGCCATAAGCAGTCAGGGGTTAGGTGAAAATGCAGGTAAATACTGCAGATATATTGCAGTATTTAAATATACATTATTAATCAAACATGTCGCTTTTTTTTAAGGATGGCTGGGTTTCCCAATAAAAAAGATAGGATAGGGGTCATAGTTAGTCTGGTGTTTGGATTATATGGCTTCACGCGGTATGGAAGACATTGGATTGACTTTGCCCTATCCTGGGTCATTCAAGAGGGATAGGGTATACCAATAGTCCTGATTAATCAGTAGCTTCATTGACGATTACTCCACTTAACCCTTTCCCGATGGCCAAGATACCGCCGCCAACCCTGACTGCTTTCCTGGAGAAACTGGTTGCCGATCGGAAGGCGCCGGGCTTGCAATACCTCTTGACGAAGAACGGTGAGCCCATCATGGAATATGCCTGTGGTTTTGCCAACCTGGAAGAAAAGCGGCTATTGACCGGGGATACGATTTTTAATGCCTGTTCAGTTACCAAATTGTTTACCTCCTTAGCGGTCATGCAATTGGCTTCAGGAGGACAATTACAGATCGATGATAATGCTGCGCAATATTGTTCTTTCCTTCGTCCCGATCAGCATATTTCGATTCGTTCGTTGCTGAACCATACTACGGGAATAACCAATCCCATTCCGTTACGATGGGTTCATTTGCATGATGAACCATTTTATGATACTGCATTTGTTGATGGGATATTAAGGACACATTTGAAGCAATCGCATCCCCCTTCAAAGGTCTTCAGGTATAGCAATATCAACTACCTTTTACTGGGCAAGATCATTGAGCAGGTATCTGGAAAGCCCTATACAGCCTATATCAACGAACATATATTGAACAGGATAAATATACCTGCTGGAGATCTTTCCTTTACCGTGGATGATTACAAACATTACGCTACCGGCTATCAGAAACGCTTCAGCCTGGTCAATGCCCTATTGTATTGGATGATCGACCGGAAGAAGTTTATGGAGCCATCTGGACACCCGCAATGGGTGAAGTTCAAGCCCTACTATGTAAGTGGTAAAGCCTATGGCGGATTGGTCGCCAATGCCAAGGCATTGGTAACATTTATCAATACCCTCATGATACCCCAATCCATATTGTTGAATGACAATATGAAAAACATTCTATTCGAACGCCAGCAATTGGCCAATGGCAAGTCCATACCCATGGCATTGGGATGGTTCATCGGTAGCCTTGAAGGACGGGAATACTATACCCATGCCGGCGGCGGCGGGGGCTATTATTGCGAAATGCGGTATTACCCTGCCAGTAAAATCGCTTCTGCTATCATGTTCAACCGGACCGGGATCAGGGATGAACGATTGCTGGATAAGGTGGATGGTATTGTTCTTAAAAAGTTTTCATGAAGTATGACGTTGAAACTGGTGAAGATTGCTGCTTAGGCAAATAAATAGCTGTTCGTTTATTTCAAGGCTTCATTCCCGGAACGTACTGAGTAGCTTGAAGAATTTCCCGCTAAATTGACATCCTGAAGGATTAAGTTCAGGCAGGTCAACCTGGTATCGCCAAACATCATTTATCATCGGAAAACCAATTGCATTCAGCATTGTAAAATGCAGCCACAAAAAATTTTGTTATTTAAGTGAAATGATCACCTGATGCACCAGTACGGTTATCTTTAAGATATTCCCTAAATTCCTCCGAAAATCAGACGCATGCGGATAGTAGTCCTGGATGGGTATACCCTTAACCCGGGTGATTTACAATGGACGGCCCTGGAGCAATTGGGCAACCTGGACATTTATGATCGTACACCCATAAACCTGGTAGTGGAAAGGGCAAAGGATGCTGAAGTTATCCTCACCAATAAGACGCCTTTGCCTGCTACAGTGTTGGAACAATTGCCTCAGTTGAAGTTCATCAGTGTGCTGGCAACGGGATACAACATCGTGGATATAGAAGCAGCACAGCGTTTAGGCATCAGGGTAAGTAATGTCAGGGGCTATAGTACGGCCTCGGTAGTGCAGGTCACCTTTGCTTTACTGCTGGAACTTACCCATCATGTACAACGCCATAGTGATGCCGTGCATGCCGGGAAATGGTCGAGGTCGGCGGATTTTTCATTCTGGGACTTTCCCCTGGTGGAACTGGCCAGTAAGACCATGGGTATTATTGGATTTGGAGATATTGGCAGCAAGGTGGCCGATGTAGCATCCGCTTTCGGCATGCAGGTGATGGCCTATAGCCGCACCCAATCTGATCAATCGCATCGACCCAACTTTAAATGGGTAGCTTTGTCGGAACTGTTCAGCACTGCAGATGTAGTGAGCCTGCATTGCCCGCTGACTGCTGAAACGCAGGGAATAGTGAATGAATCCCACCTGCGTATGATGAAGCCTTCTGCCTTTCTGATCAATACTTCCCGTGGGCCATTGGTGGTAGAAGAAGACCTGGCCAGGGCCCTGAAAGAGGGCTGGATCGCCGGCGCGGGTTTGGATGTATTGGGTACAGAGCCGCCTGCTCCCGATCATGTTTTGTGGGGCATAGCCAACTGTTTGATCACTCCCCATATTGCCTGGGCATCCCTTGAATCGAGGGGCCGGCTGATGGCGGAGACGGTGGAGAATGTGAGGGCCTTTCTCGAAGGCAGGGAGCGGAATAGGATCGTGTAGTCATGATTCCTTGGCTCATGAAGATTCTTGTATGATTTCAGTTGTTCAAATTCCTGGTTGGTTCAACCCTGTTTTGGGACTATGTCATATAAAGTGTGAGGGACATACCTGATTTATAGGATGAAATGTATGCTCGAAGAATATTGGTTGAGGTGAAGTTGTTTCAGCACAAAAGGTGTAAAATATAAAACCCTGGTAACTGTTGCTACCAGGGTTTTTTGTGCCCAGAACAGGAATCGAACCTGCACTCCCTTGCGAGAACCAGATTTTGAGTCTAGCGCGTCTACCAATTCCGCCATCTGGGCCAGCGTTGCCGCTTAGTTTGGGGATGCAATATTACGGGTTGAGTCTATCTTGTCCAAAATTCGCTGCAAATATTTTTTCTTGTAATAATAGTCCTTCACTTGCAACAGCTCTTTTTCGGTAGTAACACCTTCCTGATAATCTGCCAGAATCGGCTCCACATGCTCATATACTTCATTTAATAGGTTTTGGGTCATAATCCCTGCCTTTTCCAGTCCGGCAGGGTCGGGGTCCATTTCCAGTTCCATCAGGGCCTCGTTGATATCCATCACCTCCGCCAGGAACATTGGGTCGAGTTGGTATTTTTCTTCCGGCTCCACCAGTCCTTTCCATTCCAGCACATACTGGATGGTGGCATCGGCGTCCATAAAGGTCCGGTAGGCCTTGTTCACAGCGGCGGATTTATCCAATACCTCGGCCTGCTCTTCTGCACTGGCCTGGGTATAGAAGTCGGGATGGTACTGCCGGCTCAGCCTGTAAAACTGCTGTTTGACCAGGTTCTGATCCGGCTGGAAGGAAACGGGTATACTATAGAGTTCAAAATAATTCATCATATGCGTTAAGGACAGAGCCGCAAAGTTAGGGCCTCTGTCAATAATGATCCGTTAAAGCGTGATTCGTGTCTTCCCCGTATAGGTTTGATCGGTTGATATTATTTCCAGCTCAGTTTGGCCAATCGCCCGTTGCCACCGGCCAGGTAGATGGCCTTGCCATCCTTTGCCTGCTGCACCACATGGTAACCGGTCTTGCTGATGTTTTGCCAGGTCCGTCCCCCGTCAAGGGAGATGTCCACTCCGCTGGTACCGCAGGCCACCAGTTTCTTCCTGCCGGCATAGATCACGCAGGAGCGATAGCCAAACGGTCCTGACCGTGGACTGGTCCAGGTCTTGCCTCCATCCCTTGTGAGGGCTGCATTGCCTTGTTGAAGGGTGTCCCTGGCAAAGTCGCCACCCACCACTATCCATTTGTTCTTGCTGCGTACCGCAATAGAATTGGCGCCTGTGGTGGTTTGGCCTTGCAATAGTGGCAGGTCAATGACCCTGTTATCAAGGAATACCCGTGACTTCAGGCCACCGGTGATGAATTGGAATTGGTCGTGTTGGAGCATCCTGATATTGGTGCCACTGGCGGCAAAGCAGGCTTCGCCGGAATCGGCCTGGGGTAATACTGTTGCGGGGAGATCCTGCCAGGAGCGGCCCCCATCATGTGTGGAGGCCAGGAAGAATTTACCGTTGATGGGGTCACCCAAAACGATGCCGTCTTTTTTGTTACGGAATTGCATGGCATCCAGGAACATGCCTTTGTTGGGGTTCTGGTAAACAGGTTGCCAGCTGGCACCGCCATCATGGGTGCGCAGGATCAGGGCGGGTTCATCTATGGCCATGATCACAGCGGTGGCAATATCGAAAGCTTCTATATCGCGGAAGTCGCGGTTCTCATATCCCTTAACGGTCAAGAATGTCCAGGTCTTGCCTCCATTCGATGTCCTGCCAATAGTGCCTTTACTGCCGCTGACCCAGGCGATACGGTCATTCACCACGCTCATGCCACGGATGCTGATACCGGGCTTGCCTTCCAGTTCAATGATGCGTTGGGCCATGGCGGGCATACTGGCCAGGAGCAGCAGGAGCCACCATCCAAAAATTCGGTTATTCATGGGTGAAAGTTAGGGAATGAGCGGGAAACCTTTGATGGCCTGCCAGTACAAGAGCAATACAAACAGGAGCCAGGTAATGGCGATAATGAAAAGGGAGGTCTTCCTCGGGAAGAAATAGTAGCCCAGCACCGGCAGCAACTGCAGGGAATGCATGCCAAAGAAATGCGGTACCCTGAGATCGCCTGAGCTGGTGCTCCAGTTCAGCACCGGTAGTCCCGGGCCACCATCAGGTCCTGGCATGCTATGGTGAAGAATCGCTGCCATCTGTCCTCCCTCAAAGGCAAAGATGACAAAGAACAATAAGCCCAGCCTTATTCCCCAGATATAACCTTCGCTCATCCATAAGGGGAATTGTTTTTGCCGGAAGAAGCGCCAGCAGATAGACGCTGTCCAAAGGGTAAAGACCAGTATACTAATGCCCATAATAGTGAACAGCGCACCATCGAAATATGAGCTTTGGTTGAAATGGGATATCCTTCCCCTGGCGGCCTGGCCGGTGATGATCACCAGTTCAATGACCATCGTGATGACCAATATTTTGCTATATCTTTTAACAGCAGCCTGGTCTTCAAGGTAAACTAGCAGCCATGCCTGGGTGAAGGAAAGGATGCTGATCGATAGGAAAAATTTGAAGGGTTTGATAAAGGAATTGATGCCCATCACTTCGGTTGTGGTTGACAGTGAGAGCAAGGCGCAAATGAATGCACCTGCGAATGTTAACCATCCGAAACGGTACAACAGGGGGTTCCTGCTCTGTAGTTTGACCAGGAATACTTTCCATGTCGGGAGGCCGGCTTCTGTCAGGTTGGTCATGTAGTATTATTCAATGTCAGCAAAATATTGCCTGGTCTGGAACCAGCGCAGCAACAGGTAAAGCAATAAGCCAAATGGGCCCAGCATGAAGGTGAAAAAGAGGCAGGGTAGCAGGGGCCAGAATCCGATGCCATGCTTGCGGGCATTGGTGACAATGAATACACCGGTAAGCAGGTCGAAGGCCAGGTAGTGGATCCAGCCGGCCAGCAGGGCGGACCGGTCATGGAAAAGGTTGGCGATATTGTCGAGGGAATTGAAACTGTCCGATTGGAAGCTGGAAAGGTTGGAAGCGATCAGCCAGGTATAAAGAATAGCAAAGAGGGTGATGATGGTGCCGATCAGGACCTTGCCGATCCAAAGGGTCTTGTGGAAGATGAGCAGAAGTACCCAACCCAACAGGGCCAGTGTGCTACTGAGCTGGAAGAGCGTATCCGGGTTCATGGGGTGATTGTTTCTACAATCTACTAATAAATCATGAATGCCTGATAGGAAAGGAGTTCATTGCTATTCATCAGGGTCCCTTTCAGGAGACCCTGATGGAGTGATGGTGGTGCCCTTATCCCAGTTCTTACCCCCAGCGGGGTCTCCCGAAGGGGACCCCGATGTATAAAAGGCGAAATATTAATGCATCCAACAGTTAAGCTAATCCTTCAACTACCCGTTGGTCATAAGACAAAACGGGGGCGACGGAGGCTATTACATATTATCACCACAAAGGACTTCTCTTCGAGAGTCCCCGATTGATCTCCATCCTACATTCATCAGGGTCCCCTGCGGGAGACCCTGATGAGGTGAAGATGTGGGTACACCGTAGCCCTTTCAGGAGACCCTGATGGGGTGATGGTGGTGCCCTTATCCCAGTTCTTCCAATGCCTTCACCACCCTTTCATAGGTTTCTTCTTCGCTCAGGCGTTGGGGTTGGAAGGACTGGCCGATCACCTGCTCATAAAGTTCAATATAGCGTTTGCTGATGGTATCGATCCATTCCGGGCTCATGTGTGGAACGGTCTGGCCTTCCTTGCCCATGAAATTATTGGCGATCAGCCATTCCCTCACGAACTCCTTGCTGAGCTGTTTCTGCTTTTCTCCCTTTGCCTGGCGTTCTTCGAAGCCATCGGCATAGAAATAACGGGAGGAGTCGGGCGTATGGATCTCATCCATCAGGTAGATGGTGTCGCCGATCTTACCGAATTCATACTTGGTGTCCACCAGGATCAGCCCCTGCCTGGCCGCGATCTCTTTTCCGCGGGCGAATAATTTCAGCGTATATTCTTCCAGTTTAGCCCAGTCTGCTGCGCTGGCCAGGCCCTGTTTGATGATCTCTTCCTTAGAAATATCTTCATCATGGCCTTCGGCTGCCTTGGTAGAAGGGGTGATAATGGGGGTAGGGAAGAAGTCGTTTTCCTTCATTCCCTCGGGCAGGGCAACCCCGCAGAGTTCCCGTTTGCCGCTGGCGTAGGTTCGCCAGGCATGGCCGGTAAGGTTGCCCCTCACCACCATTTCGATCTTGAACGGAACACATTTCTGGCCAATGGAAACATTTGGTGCCGGAACCTTGTTAAGCCAGTTCGGGCAGATGTCACTGGTCGCCTGCAGCATGTATGCAGCGATCTGGTTCAGCACTTGTCCTTTATATGGAATATGCTCTGGTAGGATCACATCAAAAGCAGAGATGCGGTCGGATGCTACCATGACCAGCCATTTATCACTGATGGTATAGACATCACGAACCTTTCCTTTATAAAAAGCAGTCTGTCCGGGGAATTGAAATTGTGCCATAATGCGAAGGTATTATGACTCAGGTCATTGCCCAATTTTTAGGCGCGGAAAAATTAGGCGAACGCTGCAACTAAAAAAAATTTGCCAGATGTTTGAAATCCTTATTTTGCCAACGAATTCAACTAAAACTGTCGATATGAGAAAAAGCTACAGCAAAATTGCTTGCATGCTGTTGGCCGTATTCTTCTCGATTGCTGCCTATTCCCAAGCCGTTACCGTTAAAGGAAACGTGAAGAACAGTCAGAGTCAGGATGCTGTGCCAGCCGTCTCCGTTACCATCAAGGGTACCAATATTGGTACATTTACCGATGATAAAGGAAATTTCAGCCTAACTACCAACCAAAAGCCCCCCTTCACCCTGGTATTCACCTCAATTGGTTTTGAGACCCAGGAGTTGAACGTGGCCAATGCCGACCAGTCCATCAATGTAAGTTTTGCCCCCTCTTCCCAATTGGGTACAGAAGTGGTGGTATCTGCCAGCCGGGTTCCGGAAAGGATCCTGGAGTCCCCCGTTTCCATTGAGCGGGTGAACCGCCAGGCCATCGTTACTGCGCCTGCGGCTGGTTACTATGATATCGTTGCCAACCTGAAAGGGGTGGACATGACCACTGCCTCTTTAACGTTTAAAACACCCAGTACCCGTGGTTTCAACGGTAGTGGTAACACCCGTTTTAACCAGATCGTGGATGGTATGGACAACCAGGCCCCCGGTTTGAACTTCTCCGTGGGATCCATCGTTGGCCTGAACGAGCTGGATGTTGATAATATGGAATTGCTGCCCGGCGCCTCTTCAGCGCTGTATGGTCCGGGCGGTATGAATGGTACCTTGCTGATCAACAGTAAGAACCCCTTCCGCTACAATGGTCTTTCCTTCCAGGTAAAGGCTGGTATGATGCATACGGACGGTCGCTACCGCGATGCCTCTGCTTACCATAACTGGGCTGTACGCTGGGCCCAGAAAGTAGGGGAGCGCTTTGCCTATAAGATCACCGGTGAATTCATCCATGCACAGGACTGGCTGGGTGCAGACTACCGCAACTATGCCCGTTTGGGTACCAATGGCCAGGTTATTCCCGGTACACGCGCTACCGATCCCAACTACGACGGTGTCAACGTGTATGGTGATGAAACCACTATTGACCTGATGAAGAATGTGCTGATCCCCATTGGCCAACAGGCTTATTGGCTGGATCCATATATTACCACCCTTGGTAGGAACCGCGTGATCAATGTTTCCCGTACCGGTTACACTGAAAAGGAGATCGTTGATCCCAATACCGTTAACTTCAAGCTGGGTGGTGCCATGCACTACAAGCTTACGGAGAAACTGGAAGCTGTTTTTGCAGCCAACTGGGGTACTGGTAATACTGTTTATACCGGATCCGAGCGCTATTCCCTGCGCGACCTGAAGATGGGTCAGTACAAGCTGGAACTTAACCATAAGAACTGGTATATCCGCGGTTATACTACCCAGGAGAATGCTGGCCAGTCCTACAACGCTACTGTTACCACCCGTTTGTTCAATGAAGCCTGGAAGCCTTCTGCTACCTGGTATTCCCAATATGGCCAGGCGTTCCTGGCGAACCTGCTGAACGGAAGGACAGAAGCAGAAGCCCATGCCGCCGCGCGCGCTATTGCCGATCAGGGTCGCCCTGCTGCCGGTTCAGAGCAGTTCAGGAAACTCTTTGATGCCGTGAGGAGCAAGCCCATTTCAGAAGGTGGTGGCCTGTTCGTTGACAAGACCGACCTGTATAATATCGAAGGCCAGTACAACCTTTCCTACCTGACCGGAAATGTTGCCGACATCCTTGTTGGTGGTAATTACAAGATCTACAACCTGAACTCAGAAGGTACCTTGTTCGCCGATTCAACCGGTCCGATCTCGATCACTGAATATGGTGCCTATATCCAGGCTACCCGTAAGTTCTTCGGAGATGTGTTGAAACTCTCTGTTTCTGGTCGCTACGATAAGAACGAGAACTTCAAGGGCCGCTTTACCCCAAGGGCTACTGCGGTTATCCAGGCTGCCAAGAACCACAACTTCCGTTTGTCTTACCAGACCGCCTACCGTTTCCCCTCTACCCAGCAACAGTGGATCAACCTGGCTATTGGTTCCAATGTCCGCCTGATCGGTGGTGTGGATGCCTTCAGGACCTTCTATAATTTTGATAAGAACCCTGTATTTACTGTACCAACCAGTGCAGGACAAGTGCCTACTCCTTATGAGTTCACCGAGTTCAAGCCTGAAGCCGTGCAGACCTTCGAGATCGGTTATAAGAGCCTGTTAGCCGGCGGTAAGGTTTTACTAGATGCTTACGGATACTGGGGAACTTACCAGGACTTCCTGGCCCGTACCCTGATCATGCAGGCTACCACCGGTAACCCTGCGGACCTTGCAGATCCTACCAAGCGCAGTATCTATTCTATTCCTGTTAACCTGGAAGACAAGGTGAAGACCTATGGATTCGGCCTTAGTGTGGATTATCGCTTCTACAAGAACTTCGTTGCATCCTTCAACGTTTCTTCTGATAAGCTGAGCGAGGTTCCGGAAGGGTATGTGTCCTTCTTCAATACACCTGAATACCGTACCAACCTGACCATTGCCAATTCCGGTTTCGGTAAGGACAAGCGTTTAGGTTTTGCTGCAACTTACAAGTGGCAGAAGGAGTTCTTCTACGAGAGTGATTTCGCGAACGGTACCGTTCCGGAGATCCACACGGTAGATGCCCAGGTTAGTTACAAACTGCCTAAGATGAGGTCACTGATCAAGATCGGCGCTAACAACCTGCTGAACCAGTACTACTACAATGCCATGGGTAACCCGATGGTAGGTGGCCTGTACTATGTAGGCTTTGGTTATAACGTGTTTTAATAATTGATCGACAACCTATTCAGGAAAATCAAAAAAGCATTTATGTTATCCATCATAAAGAAATTTTCAAGAAGCGGACTGATCATTGCGGGAGCGATGAGTATGCTGGCCGCCTGTAATAAAGTACCGGAAGTTGAAGATATCGCCCCGGTTACACCACCCTCCGGGCAAACCATTGCCGAGATCATTGATACCGATCCCAACTATTCCCTGTTGAAACAGGCAGTGGCCAAGGCTGGGGTTGGACCGATCCTGGCCAAGAGGGATAGTAAGCTGACCCTGTTTGCACCGGATAATGATGCCATGGCGCTTTCAGGGATCAGTTCCGGCGTGATCAATGCGTTGCCGGCTGCACAATTGGCTGCGATACTGAGTTACCATCTGGTTCCCCAGGCGGTACCGGCAGCGAATATCCCGGAATCATTCCCGAATGTGCAGATGCCCACTTTCCTTCAGCCTGACCCAACGCAGCCGTTGTTCAAGTTGTCCATTTTCCCTTCCAGGAGGGGAAATGTGGCATTCGCAAATAATATCCCGATCAAGGCGGCAGATAAGATCGCGGCAAATGGTGTGATCCATACCCCATTTGCATTGATTGCCCCTCCATCCAGGGTGTTGGCGGATACTATTGCAAGGGACACAACTTTGAGCTACCTGATGGCAGCTATCGCCAGGGCTGACCAGGGTTTGCCTGATGGTTCCAAGTTTGCGCAATACCTGTCTAATCCGTTGGTGAACTTCACGGTATTTGCACCGGACAATAATGCGTTCAGGAATTTGCTGGCATTCCTCAATCTGCCTACAGACATTACTTCCATCGGTGCTTTACCTATACAAACCGTACAAGGTATATTGGCCTACCATGTGCATGTGGCAGATGTGACTTTCCCTTTGAATCCATCAAAGATCAAGTTTGCAAGGGTATTCTCGGTGAACCTTCCTGCCACCCCAACACAAGTAAAATCACTGCTGAGTGGATTTGCTTCACCTGCGCCACCATTGGTAGTTGATGCTACCCAGGGTGTTAAGGGCTTTGTCAACCCAACCTTTTCTAAGATCATTGGTGCTGACAGGAACTGTGTGAATGGTGTATTCCACAAGATCGACCAGGTATTACTGCCTTCTCTTTAATAATGTTTTCGATACTTGAAAAAAAAAGCCGCTTCATGGAGCGGCTTTTTTTTTGAAATATTTACGACTTGATGAATGAGGTATAGGTCGCTATTAAACGTTAAACCTGAAATGCATCACGTCACCATCCTTCACGATGTATTCCTTACCCTCGATACGCAACTTACCGGCGTCGCGGCAGGCTGCTTCTGAGCCATATTGGATGAAGTCGGCATAGGCGATCACTTCTGCCTTGATGAAACCTTTCTCGAAATCCGTGTGGATTACACTGGCAGCCTGGGGGGCTTTCCAGCCTTCATGGATGGTCCAGGCACGTACTTCCTGGACACCAGCAGTGAAATAGGTCTGCAGGTTCAGGAGCTTATAAGTGGCGCGGATCAGCTTGTTCAGGGCCGGCTCGGTCATCTTGTACTCATCCATGAAAAGTTCCTTATCGGCAGGGTCTTCCATTTCGGCGATCTGCTGTTCAATGGAATTGTTCATGACGATCACTTCTGCATTCTCTGCAGCTACTGCTGCCTTCAGGGCTTCAGAATACTTGTTGCCGGTGTGCATGGAGGCTTCATCCACATTGGCAACATAGAGAACAGGTTTTTCGGTCAGGAGGAAGAGATCGGCAATGGCAGAGCGTTCTTCCTTATCGAGATGGAGTTCCCTGATATTCTTTCCGGCTTCCAGGTGGGCATAACAGCGTTTCAGGACTTCCAGCTCCGCCTTGGTCTTGGCATCGCCGGTCTTGGCCATCTTTTCTGCACGCTGCAATTTCTTCTCCACACTTTCCAGGTCCTTCAACTGCAATTCGGTATCAATGATCCCTTTGTCGCTAACAGGGTTGATAGCGCCTTCCTCACGCAGGATGTTCTCGTCTTCGAAGCAACGGATCACATGAACAATAGCATCCACTTCGCGGATATTGGCCAGGAACTTATTGCCCAGGCCTTCACCCTTACTGGCTCCTTTCACGAGACCGGCAATATCCACGATCTCGATCTGGGTAGGAACGATCCGGTTAGGCTTTACCAGTTCAGACAGTTTATAGAGTCGCTCATCCGGTACATCTACCAGTCCAACATTCGGTTCAATGGTACAGAAACGATAGTTGCTGGCCTGTGCCTTGGCGCTGGTGCTAACTGCATTGAACAGGGTTGATTTACCCACGTTTGGAAGTCCTACGATACCTGCTTGTAATCCCATCTATTGATAATTGTTGATTCAAAAATTAATGCCAGACAGCTAATGCCCGGCTTGGGTCGAAGCCCAAAAAGCGCCGCAAAGATAAGGCAATTGAACCTTGCGGTTTGCAACTTATCCATTATCTTCAAACCCGTTATAAATCAAGCCTTAAGGGGGTGGATGTTTAATCAGGAACGCCTGTCCCCACTGATGAAAAACCCATACCATGGCACTGAATATTGTCTGGATCGCTTTCTTCCTGATCGCTTTTGCGATCGCCCTGATCAAACTTGTCTTCTTCGGGGATGTGGAGATATTCAAGAAACTGGCAGACGGGATCTTCGATTCCGCCAAATCTTCCGTGATGGATGTAGCCCTACCCCTGGCAGGTACTATGGTCTTCTTCCTGGGCTTGATGAATATTGCTGAAAAGGCAGGTGCCATCCGTTTCCTGGCCCGTTACCTCAATCCCTTCATGAAGCGGATCTTCCCTGAAGTGCCGGATGGCCACCCGGCGATGGGGCAGATGGTGATGAATTTTTCTGCCAATATGCTGGGGTTGGACAATGCCGCTACCCCCTTTGGGTTGAAGGCCATGGAGAGTTTACAGAGCCTTAACCCCGATAAGGATAAGGCGACCAACGCGCAGATCATGTTCCTGGTGTTGCACACCTCAGGCTTGACCCTGATCCCCCTTTCCATCATTGCCTACAGGATATCTACCAACAGTGCGCAACCCGCCGCTATTTTTATCCCCTGTGTATTGGGTACCCTGATGACCACCCTCGCCAGTATCGTGGTGGTAGGCATCTGGCAGAGGTTGCGTTGGGATATGGTATTGATCGGTGGTTTATTGGGAACCATTGCCGCCATTGGCCTCATGATGTTCTATGTCAACAGCCTGGATGCAGCGCAAAAGGAAGTGTTTTCCAAGGTAGTAGGGAACTTATTATTGTTTGTCCTGGTAGTGCTTATTATAGTTGGAGGTGTGTGGAAGAAAGTGAATGTATTTGATGCCTTTATTGAAGGGGCAAAGGGAGGTTTCGATGTGGTGCTGAAGATCATTCCCTACCTGGTGGGTATGTTGGTGGCGATCCGGGTGTTCCGCGATTCCGGGGCCCTGGGGTATGTAACCGATGGTATGGCCTGGCTGATCCAGGCTATGGGCTTTAACACTGATTTCGTTCCTGCCTTGCCAGTGGCCATCATGAAGCCATTCAGTGGCAGTGGCGCAAGGGGGATGATGCTGGATGTTTTCAAGAACCCTGCGCTGGGACCCGATAGTTTTCCCGGATTGGCGGCCAGTATATTCCAGGGTTCTGCCGATACCACTTTTTATATAATAGCCTTGTATTTCGGCAGTGTGGGCATCAAGAAAGTGCGCTATGCTATCTGGGCCGGTTTGATCGCCGATATCATCGGGGTGATCGCAGCTGTCTTCATCGCCTATATCTTTTTCCATTGACCTAACGTACTTGCATAAACGAAAAAAGGCAGTCCCTGGAACGGGCTGCCTTTTTTAATTTTTTTGACAAGTTTAGAGGATCTGGATGCCCGCCTGGTGGTAGGGGAGCAGGCGTTCGTCCCTGGGATTGAGTTCGGTGATCAGCATATCCACTTCCTTCAGGTCGCAGATGTGCAGGGGCTGGAAGGTGTCCATTTTCTCGGCGATGGTGAGGCCGATCACTTTTTGGGAGGATTCTATCATGGCGCGTTTGATCATCACGACTTCCCAGTCATTATCGGTAACACCATGTTTGAGGTCAATGGCATTGATGCCCAGGAAACAAAGGTCAGCCTTGATGCGCTTGATCTGGTTGATCGCTTCCGCCCCGACAGTGATGCGTGAACTCTTCGAAACCTTATCGCCGATCACGATGACATCAATATTGGGGTGGTTCATGTATTCCAGCACGGTTGGGATGCTGCCGGAAATGAAAGTCGCCTTTAGTCCCGGTGGAAGGGCCTTGGCGAGTTCCATGATAGTGGTGCCGCCACTGGTCAATACAAACATGCCGTCCTTGATCAGCGAAGCAGCTTTGCGGGCGATACTTACTTTGTTCTCCAGTGAGTACACCTGGCTGGAAGTGAAGTTCACCTGGCTGAATGAATGGGATAATGCCCCGCCATGTACCTTGATGAGTTTGCCCTGGTCTGCAAGTTCCTGCAGGTCGCGACGGATCGTGTCTTCTGAAACATTGATCTCCTCGCATAGTTGTGCAGAAAGAACCTTGTTGTGCAGGTTGACCTTGTGCAGAATATAGGCCTGTCTTTCCTTCTTTAGCATAGTTAGTTGAGGTCGCTTTTTAGGATGGTAAATATGGCAAGCCTTTCGGCCTAATGTTATGAAAATAATGAAAAATGCGGTTTTTTGCGTTATTTATCTAGATTTTTCTTTGGAATGTTTGAAATCCAATTCAGGCCCGATAGAAATAAAAAAGCTGCCTGCATAAACAGGCAGCCTTAAAAAACACAGGACAGAGGATATTACCATCCAGGGTTCTGGGCCAGTTGTTTACCGGCATCCTGGTATAATTTGATCTGGTCGATCGGCAGCGGATCGAGGTAAACCTTGGGGTCAACAAAGAGTCGCTGGGTCTCCGGTTTCCAGGCCGGAACAATATAACCTTCTGCCGCATTATTCTCAATTACCACATCCTTCAGTCCGGGGTAGTCGGATCGCTTGATCCAGGCACCACGGTTGATCGATGCATTGGCCTCGGTATCTGTGTAGCCCAGTTTTTTCCAACGCCTCAGGTCATCGAGCCTGAAGCCTTCGCTCATCAGTTCGATCCTTCTTTCGCGCCTGATCTCCCAAAGCAATGGATCAACTGTTTGGTCCCTTTTCGGGTCATCATAGGCTACACCATTCACTGCGGGTAAGCCACCCAGGGTCTGCAGGGCAGGAAGCTTAACCCCGGCACGGTTGCGCAACACATTCACCGACCTGTCCAGCTCTGCCTGGGTCAGCTCGCCCAATTCCGCAACGGCTTCTGCATAATTGATCAGCACTTCACCATAACGGATGATGGGGGCGTCAGTAGGGTTGAGATTGCTATTGCCTTCGGGGGCATCCTTGATGGCTTCATTCAGGAATTTATGGGTAGCGAATCCCGAAGTAGAGAAGTTCCCTACAATGCCATTCAGCCTGTACTCCTGTACAATGGTCTGCGCCATCCGGGGGTCACGGTTGCTGAATACAGCCTGTGCGGTCTTGTCGCCCTGGTACAGCGGGGAGACCCCAATAGGAAGACCGTCATTGCAGAGATAGCTCTCCACTGCATTACGGGAAACGCCTGATTGTGGCTCCTTGTTATTGTAACTGTTCAGGGCATGGGTCAGGATGCCCGCCTCATAAGACCGGTACATGATCATTTCTGTATTCCCGGCCAGGTTCAGGGAATTGAAATTCCCCCTGTAGTTATTGCTCAGGGAATAGCGTCCGGAACTGATCAGTTCATTCGCTGCCCATTTGGCCGCCTGCAGGTAAGCAGTAGCCTTGGCTTGGTCAATATTATGGTACTTCATCCAGGTGCCCTGGAACAGGAATACCCTCGACATAAAGGCCAGTACCACATCACGGTTGATGGTCAGGCCTTTTGTGCCATCCGTTACCCTTACGTTGGCAGCGGCATACTGGAAATCGGCCAGCATGGAATCTACTACCAATGCCCTGGAATCCCTCGGTTTGTATAGCTCATCCAGGTCGTTTTCTGTCAATTCCCTGTTGTAGAAGGGAACGTCACCAAATCGGTTCACGAGGTTATGGTATTCAAGGGCCCTCAGGAACCTGCCAACGCCTGTCCAATGATTGATGGCCTCAGCAGCCAGCGGTGAATTGCTAACCCTATTGATGAAGAGGTTGGCCTTGCGAACATTGCTGAAGCTCCAGCCGCCACCTGAAGTGGGTACATTGCGGATGAACTGGGCAGGGGTGGAAGGGGCGAAATCATCATTCAGGCTCTGCCCGGTAAAATACTTACCCCAGGTATAACCGGAACCATAACCATCAAAATAGTCAGCATAAAAGCCATAGGCAAAGGAGCGGACATTGGTTTCGTTGGTCCAGTAAGTGTCATCGGTTACTACATCCTGCGGGTTACGGACCAGGAAATCTTTTTTACAGGCACCGAGTGAAAGGGCCAGTAATGCTATAGATAAGATACGTGCTTTCATTGTAGTCATTTAATTGTTTAGAAATTCACCTGTACACCAAATGAATAACTCCTCCTGAAAGGATACACCCTACCGAATGTATTGCTGTCATTCCTTCCTGCAGTGGTCAGGTCAACTTCAGGATCGATAGGCAGTTTCAGGTGATCGATCTCGGCAAGGTTCTCACCGCTTACATATACCCTCAGCCTTTGCAGGTGGATCTTGCGAACCAGGTTTACAGGCAGGCTATAACCAATTGAAAGGTTCTTCAAACGGGTATAGGACATATTCAGCAGGTACCTGGTCTGGGGCAGGAAGTTCCTTGCATTATTGGTATTGTTATGGTCGGTGGGACGCGGATAGAAAGCATTGGGGTTCTCCGGAGTCCAGTAATCCAGCTGGTGGGCAAACCATGCTTCACCGGTGCGGTAACCAGGAATGGCGATCGGACCATTGGCCCAGTAATCGCGCTTACCCACGCCCTGAACGAACATGTTGAAATCAATACCTTTCCAGGTAAGTCCCAGGTTAAGACCATACATGTAACGCGGAGTAGTGTTACCGATCACTTTCTGGTCACCCGGATTGTCAAGGGTATTGGTCCCGAAGTCAACCTTGCCATCATTGTTCAGGTCCTTGTATTTGATGTCGCCGGGACCGTAGAAGAACCAGCTGTTCTCATACACCGACTGTGAAGGCACGCCCTTGGCCATAACATAACGACCGTTCTGCAGGATCAGGTTGCCATTGGCATCCTGTTCGAAGTCGTTTTTGTCGAAGAACCTGTCTGTTTCATAACCCCAGATCTCACCCAGCACTTTTCCTTCATACAAGCTGGTGATGACATTGGTGGTATTGGCATAACGGGTTACCTTTTCCTGGAAGTCGGAGAGGACAGCCGTTACATTCAGGGTCAGGTCCTTGTTGAAACTGTGCCTGAAGTCAACAGCCAGTTCCCAACCATTGGTCGTGATCTCTGCATAGTTGCGTGCAGGTGCTGCCGTACCCAGGGTTGCAGGAAGTGTGGCCCCAGAAGTAATGATGTCACTGGTCTTCCTGATATACCTGTCGAAGCTGATGCCCAGCTTATTGTTGAAGAAGCGTGCATCAACACCGAAATCAAGGGTGCTGACTGTTTCCCAGGTAAGTGAAGGGGAAACATAGTTGGGGGTAGTAAAGGTGGGAATATTGTTGCCTCCGATCACCCAACCTGATGAAGTAGAGCGAAGGGTAGAGAGGAACCTGTTGGAACCCACATCCTGGTTACCGATCGAACCATAGGAGGCACGCAGTTTGAGGAAGGACAGCACGTTCTCAGAGAAGGCCATGAACTTCTCCTTGCTCAGTACATAACCAACCGACAAGGAAGGGAAGAAGGCCCATTGGTCGTTCTTGGGGAATTTGGAAGAGCCATCAAAACGGCCGTTCAGTTCCAGCAGGAACTTGTCCTTAAAGGCATAGTTGATCCTTCCGAAATAGCCCCTGGTGGCCCATTCGCCGCGACCTCCGCCTACGAACTGATCACCTGTTGCCAGGGGAAGTTCCGGCTGGTCGGGGTTCACCAATGTCCTGCGTTCTGAATATTGCGACCAGCCTTTGTACCATTCTACATCAGTACCGGCGATCACTTTCAGGTCATGCTCACCAATGTTCTTCTTATAGGTGGCAAAGGCCTTGATGGTGTGCATTTCATTCCACCAGGAAGTATACCTCACCTTATCATAGGAAGGGGAAGTGTACGTAGAATAGTTCAGGTTACCACCACCTGCCCAAAAGTTATAGGCAGTAACGGTTCCACCCGCCTGGTGTTCCACATCGTTATTTCGTGTGTAGTTGTAGTCTGCATCCAGGGTAAGGTCCTTGTGCAATTTAAAAGTTGACCCCAGGTTGATCCGTCCAAAATTGGCGTCATAGGAAATATTGTTGGACTGCTCGGTTTCCGTCAATGCACTGCGGAAAGGCTTGCCTTCGTAAGTGCCATAAGGATAGACTGCCGGCCAGCGAAGCAGGTAATACCATGGGTCATAGGTATCGCCTCCAAAGGAATAGGGGCGGGTGGTCTGTGTCTTGCTCAGGAATACCTTGGAACGCAGGTCCATCCACTCATTCACCTTGGCGGTAAAACCAACGGTGGCGTTCATACGATCGAACTTGTCAGGGTTGGCTTTCAGCACACCGGTTTGACCGAGGTAGCCCACACTGGCGAAATAGGTTGATTTGTCATTGCCACCAGAAATGCTCAGGTCATGCTTTTGCTGGGGCATCCAGTCCCGCATGAACATTTCGCCTGCATCCCATGGGCGGTAGAAGTAGAGCTGGCCGCTGCGAATTTCAAAGTCACGACCCAGCACCATTTCCGGTCCAAGGTCCTGTCCGCCGTATTGCTGCTGCCACTCACGCATTTTCTGGATACCGATCTCGTCGAAATACATGCCCACTACGCCAAATCTTGTGGTGGAAGGATTTACCCGCTGCATGGCCTTGAATGCCATTTCTGTTCCTTCCACTGCAGGTGCAACCTGCGGGGTAGTGGTTGGTTTGGAGAAGGCAAAGTTGTTCGAATAGGTAATGGTAGCCTTGGCATTGCGCTTACCGCCTTTCGATGTGATCAGGATAACGCCCCATGCGGCACGAGTACCGTAGATAGAGGTTGCTGCCGCATCTTTAAGCACGGAAATGCTTTCAATGTCTTCCGGGTTCACCATGTTCAGGGATGGGATCTCCACGTTGTCCAATAGGATGAGGGGCTTGGCGCCTGATCCGTTCAGCGAACCGGAAAGGCCCCTGAGGGTGATGGTGGGGTTCTGGCCCAGGGCACCACTCGCATTGGTGATCGATAATCCCGGTACGGCACCTTGCAAGGCATTGCCCACATCGGTGACAGGCCTTGATTGCAATACCTTCTTCACATCCACTGATGACACGGCACCGGTAAGGTTGGCTTTTTTCTGTGAGCCATATCCCACTACCACTACCTGGTCGAGGTTGGCTTCTTCCGCTTGCAGGTAAATGGTAACGTTCATGGCCTTGCCAACATTTACCGTTTGCTTTTGGAACCCAACACTGGAAACGGTAATGCTGGTTATGCCATTCGGCATTTCAATGGAAAAATTACCGGATTCATCCGATGCAGTTCCTTTTTGGCCTGCTACCACAGAAGCGCCGGCAATGGGCTTTTTGGTAGCATTATCCAGGACCTGCCCGGTTAAGGTTTGCCCCAGTACGATGCCCGACAGGCAACAGAAAAAGGCAAATAACAACAGAGACTTGATCTTTCTCATGTGATTGTTATGGTTTTGGTTAATGAAATAGGGTTAAAATCGAATGAGTTTTCCTTCTGTAGTAGTGACCCAGATCCTTTTGTTGCGGTCCTGTACAATGCCATTGATGGCGGCATTGCCCACTTTGTATTTCCAGGCCAGTTCACCGCCTGCTTCATGCAGGACGATCAGCTCGCCGTTCTTAGTTCCCGCATATACGTAACCGTTATATGATCGAATTGGGCAAGGGTTGTGTTCATAGCCGAACCTGGCATTGGTGGCCCATTTGATATGGAAGCTGCTGTCCAATGCCGGAACGGCAATGATGCTGTCGTTCATGAGCTTGGCATAAATGGTTTGGCCATCCCTGCTCTGGCCCATGGACTCCCTTACTTTGTATTGGTTGTTGCGCCACACTGTTTGTCCGGTACGGATGTCGATTGCCGTCATGTAGCGATCGGGGGCAACGATGAAGACCTTATCCGAGTAGATGGCAGGTACCACATTTCCCGGTGAGTAAAGTTTCTGGCTGTTGCCATTGTTCCATTTCCAGCGGGTGGTTCCGGTTGCCTTGTCTATGCAATGCAGGAAGGTGTCCCATGCCCCCACTACAATTACTTCATTGCTGATGGCAGGCCTGGCCTGTAACTGCCCGGTAAAGTCCCGGTTCTCCCAGATGACCTTCCCCGTATTCAGGTCAATACAGTAAAAACTGCCGCTGCCGGCTCCAATAAATATCCTGTCCTGCTCAATGACAGCTTCGCCTATGATGGGGGCTTTGATAGCGGTGGTCCAGTATTTCCGGCCACTGGAAGCCTCGAAGCAGGACAGTTCCCCGGTTGTGGTCCCGATCACGATCCTATCATTGGAATAGGCGGGCGTCGCATACAATGTTCTTTCCAGGTTTATGGACCATAATTCTTTTTTACTGCGGGTATTGATCGCCGTTAGTTTGCCGGTTGAATTGCCTATTGCGATCCTGTTCTTGCCGGCTATCACCGGTGCGCTGAAAATGCTGGATGAATCCTGGAAAATATAATCCGGTTGGTGGGCCGGGTAGGTCTTATTGATGGAATAGTCGGGCAGTTTGCCATTCACCTTAATAGTGGCGATACTGCCGGTATTGAGTGCTGAGCGGTAGAACAGCCTGGGCTTTTCCTGGTTGACCAGTTTTTCTTCGATCAATACGCTGTCGCCCCAAAGGCTAACGATATTGTAGCCTACTCCATCAGTGCCTTTCGGAAGGCTCGACCTTCCCATGATGCCGGTAATGCCATCGAAATTATGGACCGACAAGCGATGGCCGTGACCACAGAGCGCGAGTAATGCCTGGTGTTCTTTCAGGATGCCGGTGACCTCATACCAGTTGTCTAACCCGTCACCCAAAGGATAATGGGCAAGAGAGATGAGTTTGGCATTGGCTGGTTTCTTATTGGTGAGTTCCTGCCGTAGCCATACCAGGTCTTCCTGCTTCACATGGCCATCACCCATCTTAAGGTAGGGACCGGTATTGAAGCCGACAAAGAAATAGTCCTTATAGGAAAAGGAGAACCTGTCTGCCTTCCAGAGTTGGAGGTAGGTGTTGCCCGCACTTTCCGACCAGTTGGTTTCGTGGTTGCCTGGAAGGATATGATAAGCGGGCTGTAGTTTTCCCAGGATACGGTGAACGGACTGTAGTTCTGCGTTGGAACCGGTATTGGTAATGTCGCCGGTGATCACCACAAAGTCGAAGGCCTGTTGGTTGATGTCCCTGACGATCTCTTCCAGGTTGGCTTCGCTTTCGATACCGGGGCTGACATGCAGGTCGGTCAGAAAGGCAAAACGGACAGCTTGCCCCAGGGCAATGGCATTCAAGCCTGCAAGCAGGAGTAGTAATGGCAGCAATCTTTTCGTTAACACTGTGTGTTCGTTTCTAAGGGTTATATGATCGTTATTCCTTTATTGGCATATGGCTCCAGCAGGGCATCCCCGGGAGGTAGCTCCGTGACTAAATAATCCAGGTCCTCCACCGGGCCGATCGATAGTGGCTGGCAAGTATTGATCTTCTCTGAAATGGTCAACCCAACTACCTTCCTGGCCGATTCTACCATGGCCTTCTTCAGCAGCACCACTTCCCATTCGTTATCTGTAAGTCCCCAGGCAAGGTCAATGGCATTGATGCCCAGGAAGCATAGGTCGGCTTTGATGGACCTGACCTGTTCAATGGCCTGGCTACCAGAGGTGATGCGGGCAGACTTTGAAAGTTTATCACCGACCACGATCACTTCAATATTGGGATGGTTCATGTATTCGAGCAGTACAGGAAGGCTACCGCAGACAAATGTGGCCTTCAGGTCAGGGGGAAGCGCCTTGGCCAGTTCAATGATGGTAGTCCCGCCGGAAGTCAGTACGAACATGCCATCTTCGATAAGGGCCGCAGCCTTGGCGGCGATGGTTTTCTTCTTATCGGAAGAATAGACCTCGTCCTGGTTCCAGTTATTGATGGCAAAGGAGCAGGAGAGGGCCCCTCCATGCACTTTAATGATCTTCCCTTCGCTGGCCAGTTCAAGGAGATCGCGGCGGATGGTATCTTCAGACACCCTGATCTCCTCGCACAACTGGGTCGAAAAGATCCTGTTATGGAGGTTAACCTGCTTTAAAATCAGTGCCTGTCTTTCCTTCTTTAACATGTGGAGCCTTATCTACTTGTTCTGAAAAATTGACTCGACAAAGTAGTTATAAAGACGCACAAGTCGGCATTAAAAAGACAAATACTGCAATTATTAGGCAATTAAATGTGAAATAAACCGCAAAAAATTGCGAAAATCCGGTTTTATTCAGGTGGGGATGGTCGTTGAAAAGAAGGGAAAAATGGAAATTACCCGATTCGGCAAACATTTCCCCGGATCTTTTGAATAGGTTAAAGGGTGCAGAAAGACGCATAGTCTTGCTGGCCACTAAGGGATGGCTAAAAACTGGAAAGCGTATCTAAAGTTCAGGATGGATTGGCCTTGCCCCTGGAGAGCAGCAGTAGACCCAATACAACTGACACTACGGCACCGATCAGGACGGCCAGTTTAGCGATGTCCTGGTGAATGACATCCGTAAACGCCAACATGGTGATGAAGATGGACATGGTAAAACCTATTCCCGCCAGGGCACCCATTCCGATCAGTTGGGTCCAGTTACTGCCTTCCGGTTTTTCGCCCAGGCCGGTCTTAACGGCCAGCCAGGAGAAGAGGCTGATACCGATGGGTTTTCCCAGGACCAGTCCGAGCAGGACACCCCAGCTTAGGGTAGTGGTCACTGCTTCGGTGAAATTTCCGGGGATGACAATCGCAGTATTGGCCAATGCAAATAAGGGGAGGATCAGGAAATTGACCGGGTCATGAAGGGCATGCTCATAATCAGGTAGTTTGTCCAGCGGAACAAGCAAGGCGGTTATTACACCTGCAATGGTGGCGTGGATACCGGAATTGAAGATGCAATACCAGATCAGGATTCCACCCAGTACAGTTACCAACCAATGGTGTAAGCGAAACCGGTTGATCAATTCCAGGGCAATGACTACGAGGGCGGCATACAATAAAAAGTTCCAGGAAATATCGCCACCATAAAAGAGTGCGATCACCAAAATGGCTCCGAGGTCATCAATAATGGCCAGTGCCATCAGGAAGACCTTGAGGGTTACAGGAACCCTTGAGCCCAATAGGGAAGCTACCCCAAGGGAAAAGGCAATATCTGTGGCCATGGGTATTCCCCAGCCGGCATGGTATTCTGTATTGGCATTGAAAGCTACATAGACCAGGGCTGGAACGATCATGCCACCGATGGCTGCTGCGGCCGGCAGGATGGCTTTCTTGAAAGAAGACAATTCACCATCTAATAGTTCCCTTTTGATCTCCATGCCTACCAGGAAAAAGAAAATGGTCATCAGGCCATCATTGATCCAGTGCAGCACACTGTGGGGCACATGTAACCATTCAGGGAAATGCAGTTCCTTTTCTATATAGCCTATCCAGGTTGCACTCCAGTTGCTGTTGGCGAGGAAGAGGGATAGCAGGGTGCATGCCAGCAAGGTGATGCCAACTGCGCGGCTATCCTTAATGAATTCCTGGATCGGACTGATCAGTCCTTTGCGGATGATCTTCCTGAGTCTTGGAAATGCAGCCATAGTATTAGTTTATTGCGTTTGCGGCGCTTCAAACAATTCAAACCTGGTCTTTGGCCTCCTCTTTTCCAGCCATTGGAAACTCCTCAATTTCATCTCATCGTGGTTCACCTGGCCAAAGGGGGTCATGGTACCGTTTACCTCGCTCCTGAACACTACTTTATTAAGCTCCTTATTGAGAAAAAAGATGTCGATCACATCGGCAGTCGCCCTGTTCACCCCCACATAGGCCTGTTGGTCATCCTGGGCGTAATAGATGCTTTCTGCCGATCCTTTGGCCCGCATGTTATCAATGGCACCATCCTTGAAATAGCCATTCAGTGTATTGCCCCTGAGCTGGTTATAATACCCTGCTTCAGTGCGGTTGATGACCATGCCGTTCTCAAATACATAAACCCTTTCCGGATCCTTGTTACGGGTATACAAATAAATGGTATCGCCTGTCACCTGGCTTCCTGAGGCCCATACGATGGGCTGCTGGAAAAGCCTGAATACGGAATCCACGCCTGAATAAAAAAGGCTGTCAGCAACGGCCTGCAGGGAATCGGAAAAGATGCGCACATGATGATAGGCCTGGAAGAACCGGTTTCGGTTAGTGGTATCCGATGGACTGATCACGGTGGCATCCTTGATGGTATCCTTATTCAGGAAGGTACGGTCATAGTTGGCCATATCGGTTAGCCTGCCGGAAAACAAGGTGTCCGCTGTTACGTAGATGGAATCCTTATCCTGCTGGATGATCAGGATCGGGTTCTGCGTGGCCAGCAGGGTATTCTTTTTTTTGTTGGCATTGATATCATTGGCAATGATGGCGATGCCCTGTGCCGAATCCCTGAATACTGCATTGCCCCTGGCAAAACTTTCGCCAGTATTGTCATCGAAACCAACCTCATCGCCAATCACTGTGGTTCCCTTGTCCTTGATCACCGGCCTTTTCCCAAAGCGGGCCAGCTTGTTCTTCATGTCGTAATAACCTTCAGATGTCGTGATATTACGGTTGCTGGTGTCCTGGATAAAGGTCTGGGTAATAAAGGTGGCGATCTGTGTATCGGTATTATACAAAAGGGAATCTGCGTGGAGGATATACTGAGGATCCTTAAGGTTAACATTCTTCTTGAAGTATACATCCTTCATGTCCCCGTAGTAAGTGGCTTCCTCACTGGTCAGTACGGTCTTGCCATTCACCACCTTCCCGCCTTTGGTATAGGTACCGATCTTGGTCTGGGTATCGTATTCGAGTTCATTGGTGGTAAGCACACCTTTGCCATCGGTCAGTCGTACATTCTTTTTCAGGTAGGCCTTCTTGGTATTCCCGTAATAGATGAGGTATTGGGAATAGGTATGGATGCTGTCTGCATCATTGATATGCACATTGCCGAATGCCTCTATCAGGTTATCCTTTCGGTTGAATACCGCGCTGTCACAGTAGAACAGGGTGTTCTCCTGCTGCAGCACCACGTTCCCTGCCAGCATCTGGTATTCCGTGAGGCTGTCGCGCTTCTCATACCTGAGGCGGTCTGCCTTTTTAATGATCACCAGTTGCGAGCTGTCATTGGCTGCCATGATGCGGACCTGGGCCCTGGCTGCCATGAACAGGAAGAGGCCCATCAATAAAGTCAGTAGCTTTTTTCCTTCCCTCATCTTACTGTTGCTGTGGAGCATTGGTTGAATCATTCAATGGAGCTGATAGTGGGGTGCTCTTATCTTTCTTTCCAAATACAGACACATTCACATAGCGCTTGGGATGGGTCTTGAAATCATCCAGCAGGATGTTCAGGCTCCTGGTAGTATTGGTGAGGTTGTTGTATAATTTGGGATCATTGATCAACAGGCCGAGTGATCCATCCCTGCTATTGGCTTTCGCCAGCAGGGTATTGAGGCCTTCAATGGATTTCTTCAATTCCGCAATGGTGCTTTCAAGTTCTGCATTGGCCAGCTTGCCAGTGGCTTTCTCCACATTATCCAGCGTGCTGTTGATCTTTTCGTTATTGCCCGCAAGGTTGGCGGTGATGGTATTCACATTGGCGAGTGACTGGTTCAATGCACTGTTCTGGGCGTTCATCAACTTGTTCAGCGCATTGGATGCTGCAGTGAGGTTGCTGACGATCTGGTGAAAATTCTTTTTGGTTGCGGGATCAAAATAAGTGCCGGCTACTTCCACCAGTGAATCTAATGATTGCAAGGTGCCGTCCAGCGTTTTGATGGCGGGGTTGATATTTCCCTTTACTTCGTCCATTAGTCCCACTACTACTTTAGTGCCAAGGGTATCGCCATCCGCAAGGAAAGCGGTGCTGTTCCCCGGTTCGATGATGAGGGTGGCCCCACCGAGAAGGTCCTGTGAAATATAGGCTACCGAATTGCTGGGGATGTTGATATCCCTGGCAAGGTTGATGGTAACGATGATGCCATCTCCAATATTTCGGGATTTTTCCTGCATACTATACACCATGCCTACCTGCAATCCATTGATGAGGACAGGGTTGGAATTGGCCAGGCCGTTCACCTTTGGAAATACGGCATAGATCTTATGGTTCTTGTCGAACAGGTTCTTCCCTTTCAGGAAATTGAATCCCAGGATCAGGAAGGTGATCGCCACAGCGGCCATTACACCAATCTTCGTTTCGTTGGAAATTTTCATTCTTCTTGTTTTATCAGGATAGCCGTATGCTGCGGCCTATCCATAAGGAACAGGTCAAAAGTAATTAAAGTTTGTTGCTGGTCAGGTAAATGGTAGGGAATATGGGAACCTGTATTATTTCCCTGCTGGCCGGGAAGTAACCCTGGGATTTTCAATTTCTTGTTTGTACCTGCGGAAGGCGGCCATAATGTTGTTCACCACTTCTTCCTGTCCGGCTTCGCTATTGAGGTATTCTTCTTCCTCCTTATTGGAGATGAATCCGGTTTCGATCAGGATACTAGGCATGCCGGTTGCCTGCAACACCCAGATACCTTTGTTATTCCTTTGCTTCACCCCATAGCTTTTCCTTCCTGCGGTTTTGAATTCATCTTCTACATAACTGGCCAGGAGGGCGGAGTTACGGAAGAAGAACTTGGTGTACAACTGGGCCCTGATCCTGGCTTCAGGGGAGTTCAGGTCAAGCACGTTGGTGGAGTCGGCAATTTCCGCTTCACCACCTTCATCCATGTTGATGAATTCGCTTTTATCGTCGCTGCGGTCTGCTGCCCAGATATAGGTTTCCGTTCCAACCCTTTCGTTCTTCACATAGTAGGATTCATAGATGGGCTGCTGGATGGTCTTCTTCCTCCTGCGTTTGCCGGAGCCGGTATACACCACCTTTGGTTTATACCCGACAATCCTTTTGGCATACCATCCTCCGGCTTTCTGGCCTGCTGCATTCAGGTGGATGCTGATGAACAGGTCGCCCTTGGCCTCATTGGCCATATTGGCGCGGTTAACCAAACCCTGTCTTACGTTGGTGGCTCCGCCGGGAAGGGCATCGGAGGTACGGGTATAAATAAACTTGATGTGGGGATATTCTTTTTCCAGTGCCTTGCCCAGCTTCATGCTGATCTGCAGGGCCACTTCGGCTTCTGTAGAGAAAAGCCCGCGGGCACCCGGATCAATACCACCATGTCCCGGATCGATGATCACTGTACGCAGGGCATTGCGGGATGATCCCTGTGCCAATAGGGATTGTGAAATATTTAAGAAAAGCACCGCAGCACTAACGATATGCAATAGGGTCTTGATTCTTTTCATCATAGAATATCCTTTGTTTAATGGGTTTACGCCAGTTCCTCCTCTACATACCGGCTGAATCACTATTTTTGCCCCCATTCTTCAATATGATCAACGGCGGCAAATTTAGTTTAAAATACAGTTTGTCAGGGCTTTTTGCGCTGGTTCTTTGTCTGGTTACCCTTCTTGGCTTCGCTAATTATCCTGAAAACAAGAATTTTTACAAGAGCTTAACAGTCCTGCAGACCGATACCGTACCCCTTCAACCCAACAAGGATACTGTCCCTGTGCAGGTTCAAAAGGTGGATACCCTGAATGTAAAAGTGTCTGCCGACTCCCTGGATGCGCCTGTCCGCTATAGCGCCAGCGACTCCATGGTGCTGGAAGTGCCCACCAAGAAGATCACCCTGTACAACAAGGCCACTACCAAGTACAAGGATCTTGACATGAGTGCATACAAGATCGAACTGGACCAGCCCACCCAACTGGTGGTAGCCACCTATACTACCGATAGTTTGGGCCAGCAGCAGGGCAAGCCCCATTTCGTGCAGGGGGAAAGCAATATGGATGCAGACTCCATCATCTATAATTTCAAGACCCAGAAAGGTATCACCAAGAGCACTTATACCCAGCAGGGAGAAATGTTTGTGTATGGGGAAAGGATCAAGAAGGTATCGGTGAATGATTTCTATGCGCAGTATGGGCGTTTCACTACCTGTAACCTCGATACCCCTCACTTCTCCTTCAGGACCAAGAAACTCAAATTGGTCAACAAGAAGGTGGCGGTCACCGGACCGATCCATCCGGAGTTTGAAGGGGTTCCTGTTCCTATTTACCTGCCTTTTGGCTTCTTCCCCTTGTCATCGGGCAGGCATTCCGGTATCCTGCCACCGCAGTTCACGGCTAATGAACAGTTTGGTCTTGGTCTCGAAGGGTTGGGCTATTACAAGGTCCTGAACGACTATTTCGATTTGATGATCCGGGGTGATATTTATTCCTACGGCGGTTACCGTGCGGTGCTGACCCCCACCTACCGAAAGCGTTACCGTTACCAGGGGCAACTCAACCTCGCATACCAATCCACCAGGATCCTGAGCAATAGTGGCAAGGCTGATTTTGAAACCAACAAGAGTTTCAATATCCGCTGGAACCATTCCGCCGATAGCAAGGCAAGACCGGGTACTACTTTCCAGGCCAGTGTGAATGCGGGTTCTACCCAGTATAACCAGTTCGTGGGGGTGAACCCGAATATCAATTTCACTAACCAGTTGTATTCCTCCATCTACTATACCAAGAATTGGGATAACAGGTTCAACCTGACCCTTAACGCGGGTCATGACCAGAACAGCCGTACCCGGTTGATCAATATCCGCCTGCCGGAAGGTTCCTTTACCGTGAACAACTTTTATCCTTTGCAGAAGAAGGAATTTGTGGGCGAACCCAAATGGTATGAGAAACTGGGTATTGGTTTGAACTCCCAGTTCAGGAACCAGGTCTCTTTCTATGATAGTGCTTTCTCCTTCTCCCAATTGATCGATACCCTTCAATGGGGGGCGCAGCATACCGTTCCCATTACCCTTGCCTTGCCTGCGTTGGGGCCTGTCCAGATCTCCCCAGGCATGAGTTATAATGAGCGTTGGTATGCCCAGCAATTTGTACGTTCCTGGAATCCGACCAAAGAAGGCCTGGATACCTCCATTACCAAGGGCTTCTTTACGGCCAGGGATGTGGCTTTCAGTATTGCCTTGAATACAGCCATCTTTGGTAAGTTCGAGAATTTTGGCAAGAACAGCAGGATCCGGGCCATCCGCCACGTGATCAGGCCTTCGGTCAGTGCCAACTACAAACCCGACCTGAATGGGAAGGACCATTATACCACCCAGATCGACACCCTGGGAAACAAGTTCCGGTTCTCTAAATATGATGGAAGCCTGTATGGTGCTTTCAGCGAAGGAACATTCGGGGGCATGAGTTTTACCCTCGACAATAACCTTGAAATGAAGGTGAGGGATAAGAAAGATACATCAGCAGAAGCGATCAAGAAGGTCCGCCTGATCGATGGTTTCGGTATTTCCGGTAGTTATAATTTCCTCGCTGATTCGTTCAAGCTATCCACTTTCAATGTTTACCTGCGGAGTACCCTTTTTGAGAAGGTCAATTTTACCGCTTCCGCCAATATTGATCCCTATAAAACGGACAGCAGGGGATTCAGGATCGACGAGTATGCCTGGTCAGGAGGTAATTTTTCCCTTGGAAGGATCACGTCCGGAAACATCGCGGTATCTACTTCCTTCCGCAGCAAGGAGAAGAAGAAAGTTGAAAAGGCCCAGGATGACCTCGTGAAATCAGGGGCCCTGCCTATGACCATGGATGAACAGCAGGCGCAGCTGAATTATATCCGGAACAACCCGGCAGAATTTGCAGATTTCAATATTCCCTGGTCATTGAATGTATCCTTCTCCCTGAGTTTCTTTAGCAGGTTAAAGAATGATTATTCGGGGTATCAGACAGAATTGAATTCCAGCATCAACCTGAGCGGTGATTTCAACCTTACGCCCAAATGGAAGATGGGGGCCAACACTTTTTATGATTTCAGGAGTACCTCCATCCAACAGCTAACGATGTTCCTTAGCCGAGAATTGCATTGCTGGCAGTTGGGTATCAACATTACACCGGTTGGGCTTTACCGATCGTTCAATATCACCATCAATCCCAAATCAGGGTTGCTGCGCGACCTGAGGGTAAACAGGAGCCGGTATTTCTATACGCAATAAAAAGCTTATCCAGTACTTATTTCAACCAACTAACCAATAACAGTGATGAAACTATTCAGGGAGATCTTCGGTCGGATATGGGCGTTATGGGCAATTATCAGTTTTGCCATTACCATGGTGATTTTCCTGGTGCCTGTGCTGGTGTTCTGTTATACCATCCCTGAGCCAAGGCGCACGCATCGGTTCATTGCCATGGCAAGGGGTTGGATGGCTGTTTATTTAAGGATGATCGGTTGTCCGTTAAAGGTGAATGGGAAGGAACATTTCGCGCCTGGACAGAACTATATCGTGATCTGTAACCACAATGCCCTGATGGATGTGCCGGTTTCTTCACCTGCCATTCCTGCAGGCAATAAGACCATAGCAAAAATAGAAATGGCGAAGATCCCTGTATTCGGGTTGATCTATAAATTGGGCAGTGTATTGGTGGACCGGAAGAATGATGCCAGCAGGAAGGAAAGTTACAACAAGATGAAGAAGGTGCTGGACATGGGACTGCATATGTGTATCTATCCAGAAGGGACGCGGAACAGGACCGGCGAGCCATTAAAGCCCTTTCATGACGGTGCTTTCAAACTGGCCATGGATACAGGTAAGGCGATCATTCCGGGGGTGATCTTTCATACCCGTATCGTGAATCCAGCCCATAAAGCATTCTATCTTATGCCGCATCCATTGCGGATCGACTTCCTTGAGCCTATTGAAGTCCGTCCGGGGGATACAGTGGAAAGCCTGAAGACACGCGCCTTTGAAGTCATGAAAGGCCATTACCAGCGGGGGTAAAAGCAATAAATATTTAGTATTGTTTTTTTCGATCAGTTGCTCTACCAGGCTGGCAGATTTCCCTTTAAGCTCAGAGTTTCCAATCAACCGGGTCGATGCCATTTTTCACCAGGTATTCGTTGGCCCTTGAAAAATGACGGCAACCGAAAAAGCCTTTATCCGCACTGAAGGGAGAGGGGTGGGCTGCCTTCAGCACCAGGTGTTTGGTTTCGTCGATCAGTGCCTGTTTTTCCTGTGCAAACCTTCCCCAAAGCATGAAGACGACATTGGATTTATTATCGCTGATGGTGCGGATCACGGCATCGGTAAAATCAATCCAGCCGATCTTGGCATGACTGGCCGGTTCGTTGGCACGAACGGTCAATACAGCGTTCAACAATAAGACTCCATGTTCGGTCCATTTTTCCAGGTTCCCGCTGGGCGGGATGGGTACACCGAGGTCCTTATGCAATTCCTTGTAAATATTCTGCAGGGAGGGTGGGGTAGCCACGCCATCCGGAACGGAGAAACTGAGGCCCATGGCCTGTCCCGGCCCATGGTAGGGGTCCTGGCCAAGGATCACCACTTTCACTTTCTCGAAAGGCGTTTTGTCAAACGCATGGAAAATAAGGGAGCCAGGCGGATAGATCACCTTGCCGGCCATTCGCTCCGTTTTGAGGTGGGTCACGATCTGTTGGAAATAGGGTTTGGTAAACTCCTGTTTCAATACCTTTTTCCAGCTTTCTTCAATTTTTACATCCATGGTTCAGCATATTGTTCTTTTCACCGTTTCTAGCCAAGGCAAATCACACACCGCGTTAAACAGTCCCTAATATACAGAGAAGGAAAGGAATGCGGGAGCTGTGATAGTTGCTTTTGGGGAAAGGGGGGAAGAAGGGCAAGAAAAAAGGGAACCTTTGGGCTCCCTTCCTGGTGATCCGGACAGGACTCAAACCTGTGACCTACTGCTTAGAAGGCAGTTGCTCTATTCAGCTGAGCTACCGGACCTTGGGGCGCAAATATACGCCAAACCCGTTTCCGGCCAAAATCAGGAAGAAAATTTGGCCGGTAGGAAAGGGATCACTTAAATTTGTATAAGTACTTATACAATTTAAAAACGATCGCTTGTCATTCTACGCCAACCTTGGGGTGCTGGTCTTTGGCAGTCGCCTGCGGCGCCTGAGCGAAGCATTCCTTTCTGACCTCAATAAATGCTACCGTTCCAGGGGCATCCACTTCGACGCCACTTGGTTTCCTATTTTCTATATTCTTTCCCAACAGGAAACGGCATCCATCAGGGATATCGCCGACCAGCTGGAAGTTTCCCATTCGGCCGCCAGCCAATTGGTGAGTAACCTCCAGGAGAAGGGCTTATTGAAGACAACCGTTGACAAACAGGATGCAAGGAAAAAGGTGGTGACCCTTTCCGCAAAAGGGCAGAAACTATTACAGCAGGTTGAGCCGGTCTGGAAGGCGCTGCAACAGGCCATGGAATCCCTATTGGCAGAAGGGGAGAACAGCAGCAAGATGCTGGCAGCCATCGCCGATACTGAGCAGCAAATGCAGGAAAGATCATTATTTGAACGAATGGAAAAACACCTGAAATGAATAAGGTATTTCAATATGGCATTGACCACCTGAGCCTGGAGAAGGTCCTCCTGATCAGGGATGGTGCATTGAAAGCAGAACTTGGCCCGGAATCGATCGCCAGGATTAAGAAGAGTGAAGCGGCGGTAGCCACCATTGTGGAAGAGAACCGGACCGTATATGGGGTGAATACAGGCTTTGGCATCCTGGCCAATACCTCCATATCGGAGGAGGATACGCGTACCCTGCAATACAAGATTTTGCAGAGCCATAGTGTTGGGGTGGGTGATCCGGTGCCTGCCGATATTTCCCGCCTCATGCTGATCACGAAAGTTCATGCATTGGCACAGGGGTATTCAGGCGTGCAGCTGACCACTTTGGAAAGGTTATGCTGGCACATAGAGGAGAATATCCTTCCGGTGGTGCCCGAGAAAGGCAGTGTTGGCGCCAGTGGTGACCTTGCGCCCTTATCCCATCTCTGCCTGCCCTTGATCGGTCTTGGTGAAGTATGGCACAAGGGGGCGAGAAGGCCAACGGCTGAAGTACTGCAGGAGTTCGGCATGCAACCGGTGCAATTGGGTCCGAAGGAAGGGTTGGCCCTGATCAACGGCACCCAGTTCATACTGGCCCATTCCATTAAGGCGGTGGAGCGTTTGCACAATTGCCTCGAAGCCGCTGACATTATCGGGGCCATGAGCCTCGAAGCACTTACCGGTACCAAGGCCCCATTCGAGGAAAGGTTACATGCTCTCCGGCCCTATGCCGGTAATAAACTGGTGGCGCAACGACTCATGCAATTGCTGGACCAATCGGAGATCATGCAAAGCCATGTGGATTGCGGAAGGGTACAGGATCCTTATTCCTTAAGATGCATGCCACAGGTGCACGGTGCTTCCCGTAATGCCTGGCTGCACCTGAAGGAACTGACCGAGATCGAACTGAATGCCGTTACGGACAACCCGATCGTTTTTGACGCCCACCATACCATCAGTGGCGGGAACTTTCATGGCCAGCCACTCGCACTGCCATTGGACTATTGCTGTGTAGCAGCGGCGGAGATCGGCAACATATCAGACCGCAGGTGTTACCTCCTGCTGGAAGGCAAGTGGGGGCTTCCCATGTTGCTGATGAGCAAGGTGGGATTGAACAGCGGGTTCATGATCCCCCAGTATACAACGGCAGCCCTGGTAACCGAGAACAAGACCCTTTGCTTCCCTGCCAGTGCCGACAGTATCCCCACCTCATTGGGACAGGAAGACCATGTGAGCATGGGCAGCATCAGCGGAAGGAAACTGAACAGGGTGATCGATAACCTGGAATTTATCCTCGCCATTGAGCTGATGTGTGCCTGCCAGGCCATCGAATTCAGGCGGCCCCTGAAAAGCAGCGCCCTGCTGGAATTTGCGCATGACCATGTACGTGAGTATGTGGGCTTTGCGGATGAGGACAGGATATTCGCCGATGATGTGGTGAAGATCAAGGCCATCATCAGTGATTTTTCCTTCGTGAAGCAACTGAATGCCTTCGCGGCAGTGAAAGGGATCAGCCTGAACAAGGGATTTGAGACCTACGGGGCCTAAATGACAACATCGCTAATTACCAAAAGAATCTTGATATGAGTACCGCAACCTACCATCGTTATGACGTCAATAAATACAAGACCCCAACCGGTACCAACCTCAGTTGCAAGGGGTGGATACAGGAAGCTGCCTTGCGCATGTTACTGAACAACCTCGACCCTGAAGTGGCAGAACGGCCTGATGACCTGATCGTTTATGGCGGCAGGGGAAAGGCTGCCCGCAATTTTGAATCGCTCGACCTCATCATCAAGGCGCTGAAGGACCTGGAGCAGGATGAGACCCTGCTGGTACAGAGTGGAAAGCCGGTAGGCATATTGCGCACCCATCCGGATGCGCCGCGGGTCCTGATCTCGAATTCGCAGCTGGTTCCTAAATGGGCCACCTGGGAGCATTTTGAGGAATTGGAAAAGAAGGGACTGATGATGTATGGACAGATGACGGCGGGTTCCTGGATCTATATCGGGTCACAGGGGATCGTTCAGGGAACCTATGAGACCTATGCCGCAGCGGCAGACAAGCATTTTGGGGGAACCTTGAAAGGTACACTCAATGTTACTGCCGGCCTGGGTGGAATGGGTGGAGCACAGCCCCTGGCCATTACCATGAATGAAGGGGTGGCCCTGATCGCTGAAGTAGAGGAATGGAGGATCGACAAGAGATTGGAAACCCGCTACCTTGACCTGAAGCTGACAGACCTTGATGAGGCCATCGACAGGGCATTGACTGCAAAGGCGAATGGCGAAGCCCTTAGTATTGGTGTATTGTGCAATGCGGTAACCCTTTTGGAAAGACTGGTGGAAAGGAAGATCGTACCCGATACCCTCACCGACCAGACCTCTGCGCATGATCCCCTGATCGGTTATGTGCCGCATACCCTGACCGTAGAGCAGGCCAATGTGTTGCGCCAACAGGACCCGGCCAGGTATATCGAACTGAGCTACGATAGCATGTATATTCATGTTGGACTGATGCTGGAACTGCAGAAAATGGGTGCCATAACCTTCGATTATGGCAATAATATCAGGGCCCGGGCCAAGGAACGAGGATTGGAAAATGCCTTTGATTTCCCCGGCTTCGTACCTGCCTATATCAGGCCCTTGTTCTGTGAGGGCAAAGGGCCTTTCCGATGGGCTGCCCTAAGTGGTGATCCCAATGATATCGCGGTGACGGATGAAGTGATCGCGAATCTCTTCCCGGAAAACAAGAGCCTTCAACGCTGGTTGAAACTGGCGAAGGAAAGGATCGCCTTCCAGGGTTTACCAGCCAGGATCTGCTGGCTGGGCCAGGGTGAAAGGGAGAAGGCAGGCCTGGCATTCAATGAACTGGTAAGGACCGGTAAGGTAAAGGCCCCGATCGTGATCGGCCGCGACCATCTCGATACAGGATCGGTAGCCAGTCCCAACCGGGAAACCGAGGCCATGCTGGATGGTAGTGATGCAGTGGCCGACTGGCCCTTGTTGAATGCCCTGGTGAACACTGCGGGCGGTGCCTCCTGGGTCAGCCTGCATCATGGTGGAGGGGTAGGAATGGGCTATAGTATCCATGCTGGTATGGTGATCGTTGCGGATGGCACTGAAGCGGCAGCTGCGAGGCTGGCCAGGGTGCTGCGCAATGATCCGGGCATGGGGGTGATCAGGCATGCTGATGCAGGGTACGATATAGCAAAAGATACCGCGAGGAAGCATGGGTTGGACCTTAGCGAAAGGCTGGAAGGATAACAACTTTTGTTAATTGATACAGGAATTATGCGGTTTCATGACAAGTTGATGACTTGATGGGTAGGTTTGCTGCTATTTTTATTCATAAAAAAATTGCCATGCGTTCAAGCCTTATACTTTTCATCATGGTGCTGTTTTCAGTCGCCACAAAAGCACAGGAATGCGATTGCCTGGTGGAGTTTCGTTTTGTAAAGTCCCACATGGAGAAAAACCATCCCGGCTTTAATAGTGATATCAAAAGTCCTGAGGATAAAACCTACAGGAAGTTTGTGCGGTCACTTGAAAAATCCATCAACAAGGATAAGCAGTCGAAATATTGCCGTGCCTATATCCTGAAGTACATCAATTATTTGAAAGACCACCATAGCAATTATTATGCTTCTTCCAGGAATGTAGTGGAGAATAACCCGGATTCCCTGAAGGCTTTCCTGGCATCCCCGGTTTTTACCGGGACCGAGAAGGCAGAGGTAGATTCCGCAGCGGTGATGAAATACCTGAAGTCCCTGAAACAACCGGGCATTGAGGGCATCTACACCAGCTCCGATGGGACCTATACGGTTGCCCTGTTGAAGAATAAGAAATCCCACCGGGACTATTATGGACTGATCCTGGCTTCTAAAACACCATTATGGGTGAAGGGGCAGGTAAAATTGGAACTCAAGGAAAATGGGGGCAACAGCCTGGATGCCTATATATTCATGCGCAACCATAGCCTCAATTTTGAGCCATGGAAATTGCGAAATGGCCAGCTGCTGAATTCCGGATGGAAAAAGGTATATCCTGCTGCCGCTGAACTTGCCATTGACCAGAGCATCAATAATGATGGGATCATCAGCTTTAAAGTATTGGATGACTCAACCAGTATGATCAGTATCCGGTCATTCGGTGGACAGTTTAGTGCCCAATTGGATTCTGCCTATAAAAAGATCATTCCTGAGATCAGCAAGTACCCCAACCTGATCATTGATGTGCGGAACAATGGCGGGGGTAGTGACGCCAATTACAGGTCATTAATGCCCTTGCTCTACACAGATACCATCTTCTATGACTTCGTAGAGATGTTCGTGACTGCTGAAAATAAAAAAGCGTATGAGGATATCCGTGATGTGGCCAAAAAGGATACGGTAAACTGGGGAAGGGATGGATGGAGGAACTGGCAGTACCGGATCACGCAAATGGATGGCAAGCCTTTTGGTAGTTATGTAGCGATCAGTAACCCGGGAGCTTACCGGACCTTCCAACCCATTAAGGGTAACCCGGTGAAGGTGGCCATTCTCTACAATAATAAGACAGCCTCTTCTGCCGAACAGTTGATCATTGATGCCGGCTACAGCAAGAAGACCATCCTGGTAGGGGAGAATTCCGGCGGTTACATTGCCTATGGTAATGTGATGGATATACAAACTCCCTGTGGCAATTTGCTGAACTGGACCACCACCCGCAAGAACAAGGACAGGAAATATGAATTTGTAGGGATCACCCCCCATTACAAGGTTCCGGATAATGAAACCAATTGGGTGGAGTATACGAGAAAGCTGTTACAGTCTAAATAGGCCCTGGCTATTAAATTAGCCGTTGGTGTTTTGCCTGACAGCCTTCATTCTCCCTACATTTGTTGCCAACAATAGGAAACCATGATTGCATCGATCAACGAATTCCAGAAAGTATTTTTTATTGGGGTGGCAGGAACCGGGATGAGTGCGCTGGCACAATACCTCAAGGGTATCGGCAAGGAAGTGAATGGCAGTGATCGCTATTTTCAGCCGGGTGTTTTCAATGATACAAAGACGAAACTGGAGGCCGAAGGTATAGGTTGTTTCCTTCAGGACGGCTCGGGGATTACCCCGGATACCGACCTGGTAGTAGTGTCAACAGCTGTTGAGGAAACTGTTCCGGAAGTCCAGAAAAGCAGGTCCCTGAATATACCGATCATACGCCGCAGTGAGTTGTTGGCATTGATCGCAGCCAGCAAGAAAACCATTGCCGTTGGCGGTACTTCGGGTAAGTCTACCACCAGTGCCATGTTGTTTGATATCCTTCAACATGCCGGCCTTGAGCCCAGTATCATCAGCGGGGCCGGGCTGGTAAGTATCATCAGGGAAGGTAAGATCGGCAATGCCAAAGTTGGCAATGGGGACTGGCTGGTGATCGAGGCAGATGAAAGTGACGGATCCATCGTGCAATACCATCCGGAGATCGGGTTATTGCTGAATGTGGATAAAGACCATAAGGAAATTGAGGTGTTAATGGATGTGTTTGGGCAGTTTCGGGAGAACAGTTCACGTTTCGTGGTGAACAGGACTCATCCTTTGGCTGCAAAGCTTTCCACGGATATGGCTAATGATTTTTCCACAGATGAAAACAGTCCTGCTGCCTATGTGGCCAGGGATTTCAGGCAGGATGGATTGTCCATCAGCTTTACCATTAACCATGTTCCCTTCACCATGCAGGTGGTAGGGAAACACAATATGGAGAATGCCCTTGCCGCTGCAACAGTTGCTTCCTTACTGGGCATCGACCTGGCCATCAGCGCAGCGGCCCTTGAACTATACACAGGCATTTATCGTCGTCACCAGGTGATGGGAAAGAAGGAAGGGGTATGGCTGATCGATGATTATGCCCATAACCCGGCCAAATGTGCCGCCAGCATCCAGGCTTGCCAGCCTATTGCCCCCAAGGTGATCGCCTGGTTCCAGCCTCACGGTTATGGACCAACGAGGTTTTTGCGCCATGATTTTGTAGAGGAGATCGGCAGGGTGCTAAGGCCAGAGGATGAGATCTGGATGAGTGAGATCTTTTACGCCGGGGGAACGGCAACCAAGGATATATCCGCCAATGACCTGATCAATGATCTCCGCGAACAAGGCAAGCCAGCCTATTTTGTAGAGGACCGAAAGGACCTGCTGGCTGTCCTGCGTCCGCATTTTACTGACAATTGCGTTTTATTGTTGATGGGCGCCAGGGACCCGTCACTGGAACAGTTCGCTGCTACTGTTTGGCAAGACCTTTAATACTTGAACATGATCACGCTACTCTATAATATCAGTAACCTTGCCGGCATTGGCTCACCCTTGTCGCCATTAAAAGGAGGGGAGCTGGCACGTCTTGACAATATCAGGAACGCCTGGCTGGCCATTGAGGAAGGAAGGATCCTTGCTTTTGGCGAAATGAGCCAGTTGGACCGGAATGCTTTGGGAGAGGTGAAAGAAGTCCTGGATGTGGAAGGTGGAATGGTTTTACCTGCATGGTGCGACAGCCATACGCATATGGTTTTTGCCGCTACCAGGGAATTGGAATTCATCGATAAGATCCGTGGGCTCAGCTATGCTGAAATTGCTGCAAAGGGAGGGGGAATCCTCCATTCAGCGAGGCGGCTCAATGAGGCCAGTGAGGAGGATCTGTACCAACTGGCCTGGGGCCGTTTACAGCAAGCCATGAAATTGGGAACGGGTGCATTGGAGATAAAAAGCGGGTATGGGTTAACGGTAGAAGGAGAACTGAAGATGCTGAGGGTGATCAGGAGATTGAAGGAGAAAGCCCCCATACCCATCAAGGCCACCTTCCTTGGGGCACATGCCTATCCGCCACCTTTCAAGGATGACCACGAGGGATATATCCGGCTGATCGAAGCCGAAATGCTGCCCAGGATCGCTGCTGATGAATTGGCAGACTACATAGATGTTTTTTGTGAAGATGGTTTCTTTTCACCGGAGGAAACAGAACGCATTTGCCGGGCAGGAATCCGCTTTGGCCTGAAACCTAAGATCCATGCCAACCAATTGAACCTATCTGGCGGAACGCAGGTGGGAGTGAAGACCCAGGCGGTATCGGTTGACCACCTGGAAACCATGGATGAAGCGGCTATCCAGGCATTGGCTGCTTCCCCAACCATTGGCACCATGTTGCCAACTGCAGCTTTTTTCTTGCGGATGGCCTATCCGCCGGCCAGGAGGATGATCGAAGCAGGCGCGGCCATGGCCCTCGCTTCAGATTATAATCCCGGTTCGTCACCCAGTTTCAATATGAACCTGGTGGTGGCCATGGCCTGTATCCAGATGAAGATGCTGCCGGAAGAGGCCATTAATGCTGCCACCATCAATGGGGCATTTGCCATGGAATCAGCGAAGGAAGTAGGCAGTATTGCCATTGGTAAAAGGGCTAACCTGATCATCACCCAACCCATGGAACACCTGGCCTTATTGCCCTATAGTTTTGGCAGTAACCTGATCAGTAAGGTGCTTATTAACGGACAGGTAGTGTAAAATGAATGTTCATGTGGCATTTTCATTTATCTTAATAGGATAAACAATTGCTTTGCCATGCAGCATTTTAAGTTCTACAACAAGCAAGATATCCTGTACCTTACAAGGATCCGCCGTTTTGAAACCAAGTTGGGCGAAAGGATACATGTCCTGACCGACAAGGAACAGTTTGAAGAGAAACTTCACAAGAGCCCCTGTCAATACGTATTGTTCGGCATCCCTGAAGATATTGGTGTGAAGGCCAACTATGGCAAAGGCGGCGCTGATTCAGCCTGGATCCCTTTCCTTTCCGCATTCCTGAATATCCAGAGCAATGATTTCCTGAGTGGCGAAGAGATCCTGCTTTTGGGACATTTTGATTTCGGTGACTTGCAGTACCTGATCGAGAACCATGCCCATGGTGAGGAAGAAAAGATCGATGCCTATCGTCATGCGGTGGTACAGATCGATGAGGAAGTGGAAAACCTGGCAAAGCATATCTCAGCAGCAGGCAAGATCCCGATCGCCATAGGTGGGGGACACAATAATGCCTACCCCCTGATCAAAGGTTCAGCCAAGGGTCTCCTTAAGGCAGGCAGGATACCATTGGCCCAGATCAATGTGGTGAACCTGGATGCCCATACCGATTTCAGGCCTACAGAAGGCCGGCACAGTGGGAATGGTTTCCGGTATGCCGAAGAGGATGGTTACCTCCAGAAATACTGTGTGGTGGGGGTGCAGGAGAATTACCTGCAGCAGAATGTATGGCTCGACTTTGTCAATAATCCCTTCCTCGATATGATCACCTTCGAGGATATTTTCCTTCACGAAAAGCGCAATTTCATCCAGGCTGTGGCACATGCCTGCAATTTCATAGAAGATAATTTCCGAGGTATTGAGCTGGACATTGATGTGATAGCCAATACCCTTAGCAGTGCGGTAAGTCCGGTTGGGATCACAGCTACCCAGGCAAGGCAGTACATCAATTTTGCCGCTGCTGACAAGCATATCGCTTACCTGCATATTTGCGAGGGGGCAACCCAACTGAGTGATGGTCGCAAGAACGAGGAAATGGGTAAGTTGATCTCTTTCCTGGTCAGCGATTTTGTTAAATCGCGTATTGATCTCCGTTAGAACATTTTCCTGGTGAAGCGGTAACCGAGGTTTACATAGTTTTTCAGCAGCTTACTGTTATTGCTGTACATGAAGCTGAATTCCAGCGGGCCAATGGGTGAATCAACACCCAGGGTAAAGGTTGTACCGGTTACCCATGCATTGGTTTCTGAATTGAAGGTTTCCCTGAGGAAGGAATGGTACATCAGGTTGAACCCAGCAGCGGCATACAAGCTGCTGCTGAACTGGTATCGCCAGTTGATGCCCCCTTTTACCAGGCTGTTGGCCCTCAGCATGGCATCCTGCAAGCCACCAAAACTCACCTGGTTGCGCATCATGGGCTGCATACCACCGATCAGGAAATCATGGAATAAAAACTGGGAGGTATTGAAGTTCATATTGGCTTCCGACTGAAGGGTAATGAAATGCTTTCTCCTGATGGGAAAGACCTTTTCGATCATGAACTTTACCCTTGCAAATGCCCCGAAATCAATCCCCAGTGAATCAAGGTCTGCAACAGGTACCGCATTCGATTTGACCATTGCATCCGGGTTTTGGCTGTAAATGATGGAGGGCTCCAGCAACAGGTAGGTGCCTTTCCTGGGCAAGAACAACCTGTCGTGTGAATTGTATTCATAGCGCACGTAGTTTTCGAGATAGGTATTCTTTCCATCAATATCGATCTGGGAAACAGTGAGGGGCCTGAGTGAAACCCTTTCCCAGTGCATACCCAGGGCTAAGCTTTGCTTGCGTTTAAAGGCCAATTGAAGCCTGGTATCAAAATAGCTGCTATACTCACGGTAAACGCCAACCGAACGGTAGTTGGCAAAATTGGTGAATTCCTGGCGCTCCAGGTAGTATTCACTTACCCATGATAAGGGGAATTTTTTACTGCCAAAGACCTGGGTATGTTCCAATCGAACCCTTGGGTTTTCTGACAAGCCAACGGACACACTGCTCCTGCTGTTCTTTCCCAATGCATCCCTGAAGCTGAGGTTGCCAATCAGCATGATATTGCTGAATGTTGTGTAATTGATCGCCAGCTTGGCCGTTATCTCGGCGTTTTCCTCCACATTCAATTTCATATCTGCTACACCGGGCGCTACAGGAACGAGTTCATAATACAAGCGACTGAAATACCGGGTACCATAGGCCTGGCGGATAGCTTCTTCCAACTGCTGTACATTATAAGTGCCGCCCTCCTTGAGTCCCAGCATCCTGTTCAGGAATGCCTTGCTGACATAGCGCAAACTATCGCTAATGATATGGCGGATCTTAACGGTGGATGGCGGGAAGGTATAGGCTTCCTTTTCCTGTTTCCCATAAATAGCGTTCAATGAATCTGCCATCCGCTTGAAATGGGGATAGTATTGTTTTCCCATCTCCAGCCCGATTTTTATGATGGAGTCGCTCATGTTGAAACTGGCGGAAGAGTATTCATCAACCGGGTGGGGGATATAGATATCACATAGGTCCACTTCCTTCTTACTCAGTTCCGCTTCCTTATAGAAGGCGATCTGCATGAGGATCTGGATCGGCGAGTTGAGCTTATCGGCTGACAGCAATCCGGAACTAACGCTGCTACCTATGGTAATGTCTGAACCCATTTTCCTGACATCACTGACCGGGAAATTCCTGATCAGGCCACCATCCACAAGTTTCTGGCCATCGATAGTAACTGCAGTAAATACCGATGGTATGGCCATGCTGGATCGAACAGCCGATATAATATCTCCTTTGTCCAATACCACTGCTTCGCCTGTGGCAAGGTCTGTGGCAATACACTTGAATGGCCGGTAGAATTTATTGAAATCATGGATGCCGTGGGCAGGAAAGAACAATTCCTCAAACTTCAGCCAAAGTTCCTCCGACTCCAGCAGTCCGGATGGCAGGCTGAACCTTCCCCTTTGCAACGGTAATTCAACGGCGTACCTTCCATACTCCGGTTTTTCCTCCATGATAAAATCATTCAGGGAAGAACGGTTGCTTAACAATGTAAACCAGTCCATATTCCTGGCAATCTGTAAAATGCTGTCACCGGAATAACCAATAGCATACAAACTGCCAACGATGGCCCCCATGGAGGTTCCCGTTACATAATCTATTTGGAGTCCGGCAGAATCAATGGCTTTCAGGATGCCTATATGAGCAAGCCCTTTGGCACCTCCACCACTGAGCGTCAGACCAATCTTAGGGCGCTGGCTTTTTTGGGCCTGGATAAGGGTAGGGGGAAGGACCAGGATTATCAGGAGCAATAGGCGATACATCAACAAAAAAAGATTTATCGGGAAAGATAAATCTTTTTTCAAATGTGTAGCTAACTATGTCGAATGATTACAGGCCGGATTCCATTTCCATGATCTTTTCGAAAATGGTTTCATATTCAGCATTGAGTTTATTCAGTTCTTCGGTGGCTTGCTTGTAAGCTGACTCGGTTTCGGAGAACTTCTTACTGTCCGAATAGGTATCAGGTGCGGCCAGAGCCAGTTCCAGTTCTGTCTTCTTTTCCTTAACTTTTGCGATCCTGTCCTCCAGGTTATTGAACTGTTTTTGCAGTCGCTGCAATTCTTTGCGCAACTCCTTGTTGATGGGTTGGTTGGGAACAGCTTTCTCCGGTGCAGGAGCGATCACTACTTCTTGCTTTACCTGTACCGGTGCGGCAGCTTTCTTCTCTGCTTCTGCTGCCTGCTTCGCCATCCTTTCTTTCCAGTCCATCCATTCCTGGTAGGTTCCCTTGAACTCCTTGATCTGGTGGTCTACGATCTCCCAGATCTTGTTGGCTGTATTAGAGATGAAATAACGGTCGTGGCTGACCAGGATGAAGGTGCCTTCGTATTTATTGAGTGCTTCGATCAACAGTTCCACTGAATGGATATCCAGGTGGTTGGTCGGTTCATCCAGCAGCAGGAAATTGGCCTTGCTCACAATGGTCTTGGCCAATGCAACCCTTGCTTTTTCACCTCCGCTCAACACCTTGATCTTTTTGTCCGTATCATCACCGCTGAACAGGAAGCAGCCCAATAGTGTTCTAAGTTCCTGTTCCGTTTTCTGGCTGCCGCAGGACTTCATCTCTTCCAGCAGGGTATTGTTCAGGTCTAGGGCTTCCAGTTGGTGCTGTGCATAAAAGCTTTCTTCCACGTTATGCCCCCATTTCCTTTCACCGTCAAATTGCTCCGTTCCGGCAATGATCCTGAGCAGGGTGGATTTACCCTTCCCATTGGCACCGATCAGGGCGATCTTGTCACCACGGTCGATCTCTCCATTCGTATGGCTAACAATCAGGTTTTTCCCAAATGACTTGGTGATATCCTTTAATTCAACGAGCACCTTACCCGGCGTTTTGTCCACCCGGAAATTGATCTTGATATTAGGCCTTTCCAGTTCAACATCTTCAATGCGATCGATCTTTTCCAGCCGCTTTAAGGCACTTTGCGCCTGGGCTGCCTTCGATGCCTTGGCCTTGAAACGTTCAATGAATCGTTCCTGCTGGCGGATATATTCCTGCTGGTTCTCAAAGGCCCTTTGCTGCATCTCGATCCTCAGGGCCTTTTCCGTTTCATAGAAATCGTAGTTGCCATTATAGATGTGCAACTGGCGCTGGTACAACTCCACGATCTTGGTGACCATTCGGTTCAGGAAAAATTTATCGTGGCTCACGATCACCACTGCACCCTTATAATGCTGCAGGTATTTTTCCAGCCATTCAATGGATGGAAGGTCGAGGTGGTTGGTCGGTTCATCCAGCAACAATAGGTCGGGTGCTGCAAGGATCATCTTGGCCAGCAATACCCTCATGCGCCAGCCACCACTGAATTCCCGGTAGGGGCGTTGAAGGTCTTCCTGGGTAAAGCCCAGTCCATGCAGCACCTCTTCTGTCCGGTGGTGGATATTGTAACCGTCAAGGGTTTCCAGTTCATGCAGTTTATCGGTATAGGCGATAAGGGTCTTTTCGTCACCGGTCCTTTCCAGTTCCTTTCCCAGTTCCTCAATTTCCTTTTCCAGCTGCTGCACCCTTTCAAATGCACTCAGCGCCACTTCCAGGATGGAATTATTGGTATCAAAGCTCAGCAGGTCCTGGTGCAGGTAGCCAATGGTGGTGCCCTTACTCCGCTCTACCGTTCCCTTGGAGGGCAGGTAGTCGCCCACCATCACCTTAAGCAGGGTGGATTTTCCCGTTCCGTTATAGCCAATAAGGCCGATCCTTTCATTGGGTTGAATATGCCAGGTGGCGTCTTCCACAATGACGCGTGCACCAAACTCGAATGTGATATTGTTGAATCCTACTAACATGCGGCGCAAAGGTAGTTGAAATCGGGGACGCCTTAATCCTGTACTTTTGGAAAAAATTCCCGCTATGAAAAAGATCCTTTCGGCAATGGTGGCCCTGGCCTTCTTCGTTGCCTGTAATAGTTCCGATGCTCCGGCTGAAAACAAAGCCGAAGCGCCTGCCGAGAAAGCCAAATCTGCGCATTCCGAGGCCTTCAATGCCGGATTTGCTGACCTGCTGAATGCCTATTATGGCCTGAAAGACGCGCTGGTGGCCAGTGATACGGCAAGGGCCAATGCTGCCGTTGTATTCATTGAAAGGTCCATTGATACGGTAAAGCTGGATGAACTGGAGGCAGAAGTAAAGACCACTGCTGCCAGTTTCCTGGGTACCATCAAAGGAAATGCAGCCTCCCTGGCTGCCGCTAAGGACATTGAAGCGAAACGCAAGGAGTTCCAACTGATCTCTGATGCCATGTATGACCTGGTAAGGACCGTTCGCTATGATGGCCAGAAAGTTTACCAGCAGTATTGCCCCATGGCATTCGATAATACCGGTGCTGCCTGGCTGAGCAAGAGTGATGAGATCCTGAATCCCTATTTCGGCGATAAAATGCTGCATTGTGGTGAGGTGAGGGATTCCCTGGCCTTCTAAAAGTCGAATACATTTGATTATGGGCAACGGCTGAACCATGCCGTTGCCTCTTTGTTGATAGTCCTGTCATGATGATCAATGCCTCCTTACCTATGCTAAAGATGATGATCCCGCGTAGCTGGTTTAGAATGCTCTGCCTTACCTTATTGCAGCTTGGTGCCCTGACCTATATTGCTGCCGCACAGGGTAAGTTCACCCTTAGTGGCTATGTGAAGGATTCCCTCTCCGGGGAAACCCTGATAGGGGCTTCTGTGGCCATTAATGGCAGGGGGAAGGGGGTTACCACCAATGCCTATGGGTATTTCTCCATCACCCTGAGCGAAGGTTCCTATGAGGTTACCTGTTCCTATACCGGCTATGAATCAAGGAAACAAACGGTACTGCTTAACCGTGACCAGTCCCTTAACCTTTTCCTGAGCCCACGTATAACCACCAATGCCGAAGTGGTCGTCTATGCTAAAAGGCGGGATGGTAATGTGAAGAACGCCCAGATGGGAAAGATAGACCTGTCCATGAACCAGGTTAAATCCCTGCCGGTCTTGTTTGGGGAAGTGGATGTGCTGAAGACCCTCCAACTTTTACCTGGGGTGCGCAATGCGGGGGAGGGTAATGCCGGATTCTATGTCAGGGGAGGTGGGCCTGACCAGAACCTGATCATGCTGGATGATGCGGTGGTGTACAACACCGGGCACCTATTCGGCTTCTTTTCGGTCTTCAATTCAGATGCCATCAAGAATACTTCACTTATCAAAGGGGGAATGCCTGCGCAATATGGCGGCCGCTTGTCTAGCGTGATCGATATTGCCATGAAGGATGGGAACATGAACAAAATGGAAATGGAAGGAGGGATCGGACTCATCTCTTCCCGCTTCTCTATCCAGGGGCCCATCAAAAAGGAGAAAGCTTCATTTATCGTTTCTGCCAGGCGCACTTATATAGATGCCCTGGTGAAGCCATTCGTGCCTTCAACCAGTGCCTTCTATGGGTCAGGCTACTATTTCTATGACCTGAACACCAAAGTGAATTACCGGTTTTCGGATAAGGACAGGCTTTACTTGAGTGGTTATTTCGGGAGGGATGTGTTTGATTTCCGGAACAACCAGCGCTCCTTTGGGGCCAATATACCCTGGGGAAATGCCACCGCTACCGTAAGGTGGAACCATGTCTTCCATCGTAAGCTCTTTTCCAATACAACCCTTGTTTTCAACAATTACAATTTTGCCTTCAATGGCACCCAGAATAACCTCAGCTTCAATGTCAGCTCCGGCATCAGGGACCTTACGGCAAAGTTCGATATGGATTATTATCCCTCACCACAGCATAAGCTGAAGTGGGGGGCAATGGTCACGCATCATACCTTCAAGCCCAACCTGGTTTCCGGAAGGTCGGATACCATTTCCTTCGAACCCAACAATGCCCAGAGGAAATTCGCAACAGAATCGGGCATCTATGTGCAGGATGACTGGGAGGTCAGCGATAAGCTGCAAGTGAATGCCGGCCTGCGTTTTAGCACTTTCACGCAAATTGGCCCCTATACCAGTTTTGTAACAGATGCCGATGGGAATAAGCTGGATAGCACCAGCTATGGAGGCACAGAGCAGGTGAAGACCTATGGAGGATTGGAGCCCAGGCTGACAGTACGCTACTCCTTGAATGACGCGAGTTCCATCAAGGCTTCCGTAACCAGGAATTTACAGTATATCCACCTGGTGAGCAATGCCGGTTCCACCCTGCCAACCGACCTATGGGTGCCCAGTACCCTGAGGGTGCGCCCTCAATTGAGCTGGCAGTACGCTTTGGGATATTTCCGGAATTTCAAGGACAACGAGTGGGAGACCTCTGTAGAGTTGTATTACAAGACCATGGAAAACCAGATCGAATACAGGGAAGGATACACTCCCTCTTTAAAGGACCCAGAAGAAGAATTTGTATTTGGGGACGGCTGGAGTTATGGATCGGAGTTCTTCGTGAGGCGCAACAGGGGTAGGCTGACCGGCTGGATCGGTTATACCCTGAGCTGGACCTGGCGCAAGTTTCCCGGCCTTAATGCAGGGGAGAAGTATCCTGCACGTTACGACAGGAGACATGACCTTTCCGTAGTGGCCACCTATGAATTGAACCGGAAATGGAAGCTTGGCGGTGTATTTGTTTATGGTACTGGGAATGCTACTACATTACCGGAACGCTTTTATATCATCGGGGGCGTACTAACGCAGGAGTATAGCCGAATCAACCAGTACCGTTTACCAGCATACCACCGAATGGACCTTTCCGCGACCTATACACCCATTCCCAGGAAAGAGCGCCGCATGAAGAGCAGCTGGGTGTTCAGCATCTACAATGTGTACAGCCGCTTGAATCCTTATTTCATTTACTATGACCAGGAAGGAAGTCCTTATGACGGCAGCCTGAAGGTTTCGGCCAAACAGGTATCCTTGTTCCCGATCATTCCTTCTGTTACCTGGAATTTTAAATTCTGATCTTTCAATTATTAAGCGGTTCATTCTATGCCCGCTTGAGCCAGCGCCAGCTTTGAAATGGATAATTGATTTTTATACCTCAGCAGGGTCTCCCGCAGGGGACCCTGATGAATAGTAGGAAGAAAATTCATCAAGAACTTTTGAAGAATACCACTATGAAGTGAAAAGATTTGACACTCCCGTCACCTCCATTGTGTCTTATGACCAACGGTTAGTTGGAAGATGAGCTTAGCTGTTGGATGCATACCTATTTCGCCTTGTATACATCGGGGTCCCCTGCGGGAGACCCCGCTGAGGTTAAAAATTTTCTCCCATTGCGATACTTCTCGAAGAAATCTCTATATTGTTGATTGAGCATCGAGTTCCTCTTCGAGATATCCCGATGAGGTAGAAAGGGTGACAGTGATAATAACTGCTGACACAAAGATGCTTGCAGAAACAACTGAACAGAAAGAATAGTGCATGAAAATTACAGGAACTCGTTCCTATATTTTAGTGGAATATGATTATCGGACAGTAAAAATATCAGGGGAGTTGACTCTAGCCCCTGCATTTTACGCGTATGTCGATTCAATTTACCAATGGGAACCGCCTTATGAAAAGAATACAATATCTGAAGAGGAGAAGCAGGAGTTAATTAAAAAGGTGATGGAGTCTAACAACCCCGATTTCCCGATTATTTTCGAATTATAAAGTTTATGAATGGATTGAAAATGATTTTTTTTCTTCACCTCATCAGGGTCTCCCGCAGGGGACCCTGATGAATAGTAGGGAGAAAATTCATCGGGAACTTTTGAAGAATACCACTACGAAGTGAAAAGATTTAACACCCCCGTCGCCCCCGTTGTGTCTTATGACCAACGGGTAGTTGGAAGAGGAGCTTAGCTGTTGGATGCATACCTATTTCGCCTTTTATACATCGGGGTCCCCTGCGGGAGACCCCGCTGGGGTTAAAATAGATGTGGGTAGACCATAGCCCCTTCGGGAGGCCCCGATGGGGTAGAATTGTTGATATTAAAGATCAGGGGTTATCTATTTGGGATAATACCTGAACCTGACCACCGCATTCTTTTTATCTGAGGCCGATAATCGCAGTTCATGCCTTCTCCTGCCAGCCGTGACTACCATCAATGCGGTATTGGGTGGGATGGAACCCAGGTTATCGGCATACATCATTAGCTCATAATCCATGTCCGGGAAGGCTTTCAGGGTAAGCGTCAAAGGCTTGTCGGTAAGCCGTTGCTTATACAACAGTAATTTATTGTTCAGGAAGATGGTCACGGTATCATTATCAATTTCCGCATTATCATACAGGTCGATCCTGATATTGGAGGTGTCCAGTTGGATGGTGGTCACCACTTCCTTCTCCCTCGATTCGATCTTCAGGTTCTGTTGCAATTTGGCCAGCGCCTCTGGTTGGTCAATATCCACGGGGAAGGCGGAATTGGCTTCCCGGTAAAGGGTTATCTTTCCCGGGGGACAGGCCTTGTGGCTTTCGGATTCGTATCCCTTCCAGGTTCCGGTCAGTTGTTCCCGCCCGTTTTGTTTCGAATATACAAGGTCGTAAGTCTTGGTGCAGGGCACACAATCAACCGGGATATTCACTTCCATTACCCGGTCTTCGATGATCACCAGCCTTCCGGTCTGTGCATTGAAACGGCCGTTGAAATGGTGCTTGACAAAGCGATTCCGGTCATAGAAATCAAAGGATCTTCCTTCCATTGAATTGTTGGTGAAGGCAACCTGGAACTCCAGGTTATACACGGGAAAGCAGCCTCCGGCTTCCTGGGTAAGGGTGCCCCGCCAAATACCGGATAGGTCTTGCGCTAAGCCCATGGAGCCGGTCAGGATTGCTACTAAAAAGAGAATGGTCCGCATGAAATGAAATATCCTTCAAGATAAATCATGCGGACCATTACCCGATAAAAATTAGGTTGAATGGTTGGAGCTGCCCCAATTACCTGGGCTTTTCATATTTGAACACCACCACGGCATTCTTTTGTTCAGTGGAAGTGATCCTGGCTTCGTATTGCTTGTCACCGGCCTTCACTACCATCAAAGAGGTATTGGGCGGGATCTCGCCAAGGTTTTCAGCCACCATTACCAGTTCCTGGTAATCGTTTTCTTCGTCCAGGGTTAATTGCACGGTAATGGGGGAAAGGGATAACATCCTTTTTGAGACGACCAGTTTATTATTCAGGTAAACAGAAACGGTATCCTTGTCGATGGTGCCATTGTCATAAAGGCTTACCGTGATCTCCCTGCTGCTGACAGAGAAGGTCTTTACTACTTCATTCTGGCGGTTACGGATATCCGGAGGTGGCGGGACAGAGATGGCCGGTTTTTTGATCTCCGACTTTACCGCATCGTTCAACTTGGCCTGTGGGGCAGGCTTGGGCGATGGCGGCGGAGCGGGTTCACTAATGGTCGGTTGTTTAGGTTTATTAACAGAAGCTGTTGGCGGGTTGGTGTTTTTGGTGGTACCTGATTTGGCAGTAGCTGGTTTGGGGTCAGCCGGTTTAGGGACAGGATTGGTAGTTACCGGAGCTTTTGGTTTGGCTGCTGCTACAGGAGCTTTCTTCTTTTCCTTTTCCCTCGCCACCAGGAAGGGCTCTTTGTAGAAATCAGACTGGTCCACCTTTCTCAGGAATACCGTGCCCCTGCCACAATCTGTTGAGTCGGCAGTGTTCATGCTGACATAGGTCCCCTCCAGGAATTCCTCATTGCCATTCCTGCTGTATTGCAGGAAACAGGTCATGATACAGGCATCACTTCCCCTGCTCATCCTTACCTCCACGATCTTGATCTCATCGAGCAACACCTTTTGGGTTTTCGGATTTACGGTACCTTTCGCAGTGGCCTTGCCATAGAATTCCGTTGTTTTATAGGAATAGGTCACCCCTTTGAATTCCTTGCCACGCTGGTCAACCTGCACTTCAAATTTGTAGCGGTCCTCCACATTCATCATTTGCAACATCCGGTTATGGGAACGGAAATGCCCCCTCCAGATCCCCGTAAGATCCTGGGCAGCCCCCATAAGGGCAGGTAACAAAAGACAGATAACCAGACTAAACCTCATGCATTCTATTTACCGGGTCAAAATAAAGAAAACTCCTGCTCAATTTCCTCCCGCTCAACCCAATTGTGGCAATAGTTCGTTAAATTTGCCATCCCCCGGGGAAGAATCATTGTACCGGGTTAGAATAAAAGCAAGCTATTAAGATGATCAAGATCAGTTTTCCGGATGGCGCAGTAAGGGAATTTGCACCGGGCATTACTGCGATGGAGATCGCTAAATCCATCAGTGAGGGCCTGGCCAGGAGGATTTTGGCTGCCTCCGTTAATGGGGAAGTTTGGGATCTGTCCAGACCTATTTACCAGGACGCGCAACTCAAATTATTGGCATGGGATGATAAGGATGGTAAATCAACCTTCTGGCATTCCTCCGCCCACCTCATGGCAGAAGCCATTGAGTCCATGTTTCCCGGTGTAAAATTCTGGGTGGGACCTCCCGTTGACAATGGTTTCTATTATGATATAGACCTGGGCGATAAGCATATTACGGAAGAAGACCTTCGCCAGCTGGAGGTGAAAATGGCAGAACTGGCCAGGCAGAACAATCCTTTTATCAGGAAGGAGGTTCCCAAGGTGGAGGCCGTTTCCTACTTCTTTGAGAAAGGCGATGAATACAAACTCGACCTCCTGAAGAACCTGGAGGACGGTGCTATTACATTTTATACGCAAGGCGGGTTTACAGACCTCTGTCGCGGACCGCATATTCCCCATACCGGATTTATCAAGGCCATCAAACTGACAAATATTGCCGGTGCCTATTGGAAAGGGGATGAAAAGAATAAAATGCTCACCAGGGTGTATGGGGTTACCTTCCCTAGCCAGAAGGAACTGGATGAATACCTCCAGATGCTGGAAGAGGCCAGGAAGCGCGACCACCGCAAACTGGGTAAGGAATTAGGGATTTTCACTTTTGATGATGACGTAGGTCCGGGCCTTCCCTTATGGCTGCCCAATGGTGGTATCGTAATCGAAGAGCTGGAAAAACTGGCCAAGGATACCGAGGAGGAAGCCGGCTACCACCGCGTGGTAACCCCTCATATTGCCAAGGAAAGCATGTACCTCACCAGTGGGCACCTGCCTTATTACCAGGATAGCATGTATCCCCCCATGGAACTGGAAGGGGTGAAGTACTACCTGAAGGCCATGAACTGTCCGCACCACCATAAGATCTTTGCGGCCGAACCCAAGAGCTACAAGGACCTGCCATTCCGCCTTGCCGAATACGGTACCTGTTACCGTTACGAGCAGAGTGGTGAATTGTTTGGCCTGATGAGGGTTCGCTGCCTCCACATGAACGATGCGCATATCTATTGTACCCGCGAACAGTTTGCAGACGAGTTCAGGGCGGTGAACGATATGTACCTGAAGTATTTCAAGATCTTCGGTATCGATAAATATGTAATGCGTCTCAGCCTGCACGATCCTGCCAAGTTGGGCCAGAAGTATATCAATGAACCGGAGCTGTGGCTGGAAACCGAAGCCATGGTGCGCAGTGTGCTGATCGAATCAGGTATCCCATTTGTGGAAGTTCCGGATGAAGGGGCTTTCTATGGTCCCAAGATCGATGTGCAGATATGGAGCGCCATTGGCCGTGAGTTTACCCTTGCGACCAACCAGGTGGATTTTGCTCAGGGTAGGCGTTTCAAGTTGGAATTCACCAACCAGGAGAACAAGGCGGAAACCCCGCTGATCATCCACCGCGCCCCATTGGGTACCCATGAGCGTTTCATCGGTTTCCTGCTGGAGCATTATGCGGGCAAATTCCCGACCTGGCTGGCTCCCAAGCAGGTAAAAGTATTGCCCATCAGTGATAAGTTCATGGACTACGCCAACGAGGTGAAAAAGCAGTTGAAGGCTGCCGGGGTTAGGGTAGAAGTGGACGATCGCAATGAGAAGATCGGCAAGAAGATCCGTGATACTGAATTGCAACGCGTTCCCTACATGCTGGTGGTGGGTGAAAAGGAAATGAATGAGGGCAAGGTAGCCGTTCGTCGCCAGGGTAAGGGCGATGCCGGGGTAGTGGCCGTGACCGATTTTGTTGCCCAGATCACGAAAGAGATCGCAGATCGTAGCAGCGGTGAATAAAAAATTTAATATTTTCGGGTTGTAAATTTGTATAACTAAAATTTCTAAATGGCATTTCCACCCAGACCGCCCAGAGGGGCTTTCAATCCAAGGTTCAAGAAAGAACAACAACAGGAACACAGGACCAACCAGATGATCAGGGTACCCCAGGTTCGTTTGGTAGGTGATAATGTAGAAGTGGGGATCTATTCGATCCAGGAAGCCCAGCGCATGGCACAGGACCAGGGGCTTGACCTGGTAGAGATCTCTCCTAATGCAGACCCCCCGGTTTGTAAGATCATTGATTACAATAAGTTCTTATACGAGAAGAAGAAGAAGGATAAGGAGATGAAGGCCAAGGCCAAAGCCTCCGAAGTGAAAGAGATACGCTTCACGCCCAATACGGATGACCATGACTTTAACTTCAAGGCCAAGCACGCAGAGGCTTTCCTGAAGGAAGGCAACAAGGTTAAGGCCTATGTACAATTCAGGGGTCGTGCAATCCAGTTCAAGGATAGGGGAGAACTGTTGCTGTTGAAGTTCGCTGAACGTTTGGCAGAGTTTGGCGTCTTGGAAGGAATGCCCAAGATGGAAGGCAAGCGAATGCTGGCAATCTGGGCGCCGAAGAGCCAAAAGAAGAAAAAAGAAGGTGGCGAATAACCACTTTTCCACACATAACAATAAACCCGTCGGAAGACGGGTTTTTTTATGGGAAAAAATTGAATGAATGGATATTGATCAATTAAGGGAGATCTGCCTTTCCTTTCCTGGAGCAACGGAAGAGATCAAGTGGGAAAACAACCTGACCTTCCTGGTAGGGGGCAAGATGTTCTGCATCGTGGACCTTGATGATCCGGAACATCCTTCCTTCAAAGTACCCTGGGAGGATTTTGACCAGTTATGTGAATCAGGAATGTTCCGGCCCGCACCTTACCTGGCAAGGGCAGGCTGGGTGCAATTGGAAAAGCCTTCGGCTCTTGGCCGGAAGGTATTAGGGGAGATGCTGGGAAATTCCTTTGAAATGATCCGGAGTAAATTACCCAAAAGGTTGAGGGACAAAGGAATTTAAGTCCCAAAACTTAAACCCAATTTCGTATCTTATCATCCGTACGCTAAATTTCGATATGCACTATCCTGGACCCTTAGCCTTTGCCAGGCAATTATTGATTGTCTTCGGCTTATTAATAACATGTAGGATCATTGCGCAGCAGCCGGCCAACCAGCGTATCCATTTCAGGTCGGGTGCGCAATATGAATCCCTTTCCCTTTCACCTATCCGTCCTGTAAAAGTCCAGGCGCAGGGCACGTCACAGGCGAAATTCCAACTCTATTTTCTCCAGTTCGATCGTATTCCGGGCAATGCTGAACGTGCCAGCCTGTTGAAACAAGGCATCAGCCTGCTGGAATATATTCCGGAAAGGACCTATCTCGCAACAGTAGCGGGTGAATGGGATATGGCCACCCTGAGGAGTCTGGGCATCAGGGGAAATCTATGGGTAAGCCCCAAACTGAAGATGGACCCTTCCTTGTCTGGCAGGGACCTTCAGCTGGCTCCAGTCCAGGGCGATAAACGATTGGTTGTTTCATTTCTTTCCTCATTGGCCAGCCAGGACCTTTTAGGTATACTAACCTCAAGGGATATACGAATCAGGAGTTCAAGGCCAATTGCACCCGGGGTAATAGAGCTCACTGTGCCCGGAATGGACCTTGACAAACTTGGCGAATGCCCTGAAGTAACCTACGTGGAAGCTGCGCAGGAGATGAAGGCCTTCAACAGCAATAGCCTCGATATCCATGGTTCTTCCCAGTTGCACAACGGTTTGGGGGGAATTGGTCCTTTATCCGGTAAAGGGGTAATGCTGGGCATTGGTGATAATGGAAGTGTTTACCATATCGACAACCGATATAACGCAGAGGGACAAACCTATAATGGCGCTGCCCATGCTACCCATGTTGCCGGTACTTTTTTGGGTGCCGGGATTCTGAACCCCGCCAGGAAAGGCCATGCCTTTGGTGCAGATTTTATGGTTGAATTATTCAACGACATCATTTTTGCTGCACCTGATTATTACCGGAAGAACAGGATGGTGATCACCAATAATTCCTATGGTGCCGGTTCTTCCTGCCTGCCCTATTCCGGACAATATACAGGATATTGTAAACAGGCAGACCAGCAGTTAATGGACTATCCTTCCCTGATGCATGTATTTGCCGCAGGTAATAGTGGATGGCTTACCTGCAGCCCATTTCCACAAGGCTACAGGACCATCGACAATGCCTACCAGGCAGCAAAGAATGTGATCACGGTTGGCGGGACTGATAAAGCAGGCACCACAAATGCTTACTCCAGGGGACCGGTTTTGGATGGCAGGATCAAACCGGAGATCGCGGCAGTAGGGGATAATGTATTGTCCACCCTCCCAGGAAACAGCTATGGAGCCAATTGGGGTACCAGCATGGCTTCGCCACAGGTAGCAGGTACACTTGGGCTTTTGTATGAGTATTATCGTCTTGAGCACCAGGGGCAGGACCCGGAAAGCGCTTTGATGAAAGCCATTCTTTGCAATACCGCCACCGATATTGGCAACAAGGGCGTTGATTACTCCTTTGGATTTGGCTGGCTCAATGGTGTAAAAGCATTGGAAGTATTGAAACAACGCAGCTATAAGGCTGCCTCTATCGGGCAGGGGGAAGAACAGGTATTCGAGATCTTGCTGGACAGGGAGGTGCGGAATTTCAAGATCATGTTGTACTGGCATGACCTCCCCGCCTCTTTGTATAGTTTGAAGAGTTTGGTCAACGACCTGGATATTGAAGTGGTGGGACCTGACGGGGTAAAGCATTTACCCCAGGTGCTGGACACTAGTGCAGCCGGGGTTTCATTGCCTGCCATGGAAGGCGAGGACCATATCAATAATATAGAACAGGTGGTCCTGGATATTGCCATGCCGGGACGCTACCAGGTAAGGGTGAAAGGGTACCAGCTGCCTTTTGGTAACCAGCGTTACCATGTAGTCCATAACTGGGACGAACTGGGACTCCGTCTTCGCCAGCCAGCCGGAGGGGAAAGTTGGAAACCAGGGGAGAGAAGGCTGGTGGCCTGGGAAGATTTCGGGCGTAACGGGGATAATTATGAACTGGCATTCTCTCCTGATAATGGAGCCACCTGGGTAAATGTCCCATTGCTAACGGCAACCAATAACCGAATAGAATGGCTGGTGCCCAACCAGCTGGTTACGGAAGGAAGGCTCCGGATCAGGAACCTTGGCAGTGGCCAGGAATCCATTTCCCCTTCCTTTTCGATATTGCCCGAAATCAGTTTCACCCTGTCAAGCAGTTGTGAAGAAGCAGTGCAGGTTCGTTGGAAGAAAGTTGCGGGAATGGATTCGGCAGCCGTATTGGTTTTTGATGGCAGGGAGTACAGGGAGATGGCTGCCGGGGCAGATACGATCGTAAACCTGTCCGGCCTGAACCCAAGGATAACCCAATGGATCACTGTACAACCCATCCTGAAAGGAGTATATGGGGAAAGAAGCATTGCCAAAAGCATCAAGACCCTGAACAAGCCCTGCACAGACAGCACGCTCAATGGGGATATTGGGCTGGTGGGTTTAGACAGTGTGGCCCATGGTAGGGACCTAACCAGTTCATCGCCCAACAGGACAAGGTTGTTGGCCTTGCAAATCCGGAACTATGGTTCGCTTGCGAGTAATGATAGTGTTATCGTGACTGCCTGGCTCGATGGCAATCTGGTAGGCAGGGATAGCCTGCTTCCCTCTATTGATGCAGGCAAGATAGTGCAGGTGAAGACCCGGATACCATTGGCGCTTTCTGCCTTCGGCAAACACCTGCTTGTTGTAGAAATAGCTAAGAAGAACGATCCCCGCACAGCTAATAACAGACTGGAACGGAACTGGAATTATTATCCCAATGATCCGATAACGCTACCATTTACTGAGCGCTTTAATCAATTGAAGGATACAAGTTGGTCAATACCTGGATTCGTAGGTCTGGATGGGGCTGCGGCCTGGGATTATGTTTCAGGAACTACTGCTGTATCCCTGCGAACTAGTCCATCTGATGATTGGCGTGGATTGCGTTTCCTTGGTAAGACCCAGTGGTCTGGACAGCAATTGATCGCTACCTATAATCTTAGCGCTTACCAGGTCAGTGATAATATCCGGTTGAGTTTGGGTAGTCCGGACTTTGGCAACTATTCCCTCAATCTTTGGGTGAGGGGAAGCGACACATCGAAATGGGTATTCCTTCCCTTGACCGATTCATTATTGGGGTATGCGGTAAGCGAGTACATTAATATCAGCAAGCCATTGCAAGCAGCAGGGCAATCCTTTAGTTCCAGCTTTCAGTTGCGCTTTGATTTTGCCAATAATAACCGAAGGGAAAACCTGAGGGTGCTGGACAGTTTGAGTTTGTTCAAAGCGGGGGCGGACCTGGGATTGGTGGGCATGGAATATAATAAGCTGAATATTACAGATGGGGATTCCATTTTCGTAAGGTTCGCTGCAAGGAACCGGGCTGCAACAGCTGTTGGCCCTTTTACCATGGGGGTAAAGCTTCCCAATGGACAAGTATTGCAAGCAGCCCCAGCCGGTCTGGAAGCAGGGGGCACCGTTGTAACGGAATTCAGGTTTAAAGTGGAGGACTGGCCGAATGCTGTGGCTCCCTTAATAGTTTGGGTAAACCATCCTGAAGATGCCAACGCCACAGATGATAGCCTGGTGGCTACCCTGGCTTATGCACGGTTGGTGCGCAATTACCCCTACGTGGAAGGCTTTGAGAATGGTAAAGGAGGTTGGGGCTCTTCCAGGATGTATGACCTTTCAGGCAACCTGCAGGAGTCCCTGGGTAAAGTGAAGGCCGCCAATGGTACAAGTTTTTGGGGAACCAAATGGCTGACCAATATCAGTGGGGTTGAGTTCCTGCTTAGTGCGGGATTCCTGGTGAGCCCTTTGTATGACCTTTCTGGTTTAAAAGCACCTCACCTGAGTTTCAGCCTGAACAGGCAACTCTGTGATGACCGCGATTCCGTTTATGTGGAATGGTCTAGTGATACCGGAAGGACATGGAAGCGGTTAATGCCTAACGGCACTTCCACCAATTGGTATGGGGAACCGGATGGCTTTGCCTGGAAAGGATGTGGCAAGGATTTCTGGCATGGCGCAACAATACCGGTACCTTCCTCTCCCAACCCAGTCATGTTCAGGATTTTCCTCAGGGGCAGGAGTCAGGCATCATCAACTTTGCCCAAGCAGGCAGGTGGTTTATTGGTAGATGACGTCCATATTTATGACTTGCTTTCCCCGATCAAGCTCCAGTCTTCAGTTGGGCAGTCAACTGTAACTGCAGTTGCGGGCCGATGGAATGATATTGTGGAAGGCCAGGAAATGGTAATGGCTGTGAAGCCAAAGAATGGTGTTGAAAATATGAAGGCTTCTGTACAGGTAAAGCCCGAGCCCGGTACACTCATGGGTTGGGAGGTGATCGGCAGGTCATGGTCAGTGCTTCCCGGAAGGGAGGGACTGGTCAATGGCAGGCTCAGGTTGTATTTTACGGATGCAGAAGCAGAGGCCCTTCTGGCGGGAAAACGATGTGCGGGTTGTGCCGAAAAGATCAGTGCTTATGATATGGACCTGATACAGTATTATGGTCCTGTGCCAACCACCAACCACAATGTGCAGGATAACCTGGAGAATAAGTACCGGGTATTCAAGGCAGCCCAGTTTGACCTTATCCCCTATGCCAACGGCTACTACGCGGAAGTGGAGACAGGCATTCATGGGGAATTCTACCTGGGGATCCCAGGCCAGGCAAACGACCTCGACTTCAATGCCACCCAAAAGCTGAAACCCGATGCGGTGCTGTTGGATTGGTCGGTAGCAGATCCCCTGGCCATAGCGGGGTATGAGTTGGAGAAAGCTATCCTGGCCAATGACCAGGCTGCACCGGCATTCAATAAACTAACTTCCATCCAGGCAGGATCGGGCAGTACCTATCAATATAATGATGACCAGGTTAAGCGAGGCCAGGTCTACCAATACCGGTTAAAGCTATCTTACAAGAACGGCGGCCAGGCGTATTCACCCACCAGGACCATAAGTTTTATTGATAAGGTCGAAGCCCTTGTCTTTCCCAACCCATCTTCGGATGGCCGGTTCGAATTGGTCCTGAAGAATGCGGAAGGCAAAAGGGTCGACCTCAGGGTATTTGATGCCAATGGTAAGTTGATCTGGCAGGGAAGGGTAGACCAACCGGCAGGTCGGGTGCAGGTTTCCCTTGACCTGGGAGGCAGCCTCCTGGCTTCCGGGGTATACCTCCTTCGGATAGATGGCGGAGGGGAACCTACGGTTATCCGGTTGGTAAAGGCCAATAAATAAGGTTAAACAGGCTATTTTTGCCCTGTGGGCCTTAAAAATTGCGGATTGGTCTTGGATTTTCCGGGTAAAATCCTACCTTTGCGCTCCCGAAAAGGGTCCCACCCCGTGGGAGCAATTGCCCAAATGGCTCAAAAGTTCCTGCCTGTGCAGGGCGCCAGCAGGGCGTAACTTACAAGAGTTATCAGAAATGCCAAAGGTAAAAACCAATTCAAGCGCGAAGAAGCGCTTCAAGGTGACCGCTACCGGTAAGATCACCCACCAGAAATCATTCAAGCGTCACATCCTCACCAAGAAATCAACCAAGCGTAAGCGCGGCATGCGTAAAGACGGCTTTGTTGCCAAAGCCAACATGGATTTCGTACAACGTTTGTTGGGTCTTAAGTAAATCATTTCCTCACAACTTAAACTTATTTAGCATATGCCACGTTCAGTAAATGCCGTTGCTTCTAGGGCACGCAGAAAAAGGATCTTAAAACAAGCCAAAGGTTTCTACGGTAAGCGTAAAAATGTTTACACAGTAGCCAAGAATATCGTTGAAAAAGGTATGACCTACAGCTATGTTGGTCGTAAGCTGAAGAAGCGTGAATACCGCGCGCTTTGGATCGCCCGTATCAACGCAGCAGTACGCGAAGAAGGTATCACTTACTCTGAGTTCATCCATAAGCTGAACCAGAAGGGTATCACCCTCGATCGTAAGGTACTGGCTGACCTCGCCATGAACAACCCTGAGTCATTCAAGGCCCTGGTTGCCCAGGTTAAGTAAGCGTAGATTTACCAGCTATATTATGTTAGCGGCCTTCCCCCGGAAGGTCGCTTTTTTTTTGCCCCTGGGAAAGGGACCCATGGCAGTTCTCCTAAAAAAGATTTGTCCAATAAACCAGCATTTTGCATAGGTTTGTATGATTTTTCAAGTGTTTTTGTCAATTGTATTGAATCACCCAACTAACCACGTGTACAATTAGATGAACAGTACCTACTCTTACTATGACCTGGTGAACCAAACATTCAATTTTCCCCAGGAAGGTTTTGATGTAAACGACGGCTATCTTGAATTCAATGGCCTGGACCTGAAAGCGCTGATCCAGAAGTATGGCACCCCGATGAAGCTCACCTACCTGCCCAAGATCGGGATGCAGATCAACAAGGCCAAACAGATGTTCGCCAATGCGATCAAGAAGCATAAGTATGAAGGGAATTATTATTACTGCTATTGTACCAAGAGTTCGCATTTTTCCTTCGTGGTGGAAGAAGCACTGAAGCACGATATCCATCTGGAGACCTCATATGCCTATGATATCGAGATCATCAAGAAGCTTTACCAAAAGAAGAAGATCTCTAAGGATACTTTCATTATTTGTAATGGCTTCAAGCAAAAGACCTATACCAAGCGCATCGCTGGGTTGATCAATACAGGATTCAAGAATGTGATCCCTGTCCTGGATAACAAGGAAGAACTGGAAGACTACCGCAAATCCGTTAAGGTGCCTTTCAAACTGGGGATCAGGGTTGCCGCTGAAGAGGAGCCTTCCTTTCCCTTCTATACTTCGAGGCTGGGTATCCGTGCCAAGGATATCCTCGAGTTCTATGTGGACCAGATAGAAGGCTACGAGAATAAGTTCCAGCTGAAAATGCTGCATATCTTCCTGAACAAGGGCATCAAGGATGATATTTATTACTGGTCAGAACTCAACAAGGTGATCAACCTGTATTGCCAGTTGAAGAAGATCTGTCCTGAGCTGGATTCCATCAATATCGGCGGTGGCTTTCCCATCAAGCACTCCCTCGGCTTTGAATACGATTACCAGTTCATGATCACGGAGATCGTTGGTAATATCAAGAATGCCTGTAAGAAGGCCAAAGTGCCCATGCCGAATATCTACACCGAATTTGGAAGCTATACAGTAGGGGAGAGTATGGCCCATATCTATTCTGTGGTGCAGCAAAAAGTGCAGAACGAACGCGAGATATGGTACATGATCGACTCCTCCTTCATTACCACCCTTCCCGATACCTGGGGCATTGGGGAAAAATTCCTCATGTTGCCGGTTAACAAATGGGATGAGGAACACCAGCGTGTGGTACTGGGCGGGATTACCTGCGACAGCCATGACTACTACGACTCAGAGGAACATATCAATGAAGTGTTCCTACCCAAGGTAACCGGTGGCAATGAACCACTTTATGTTGGGTTCTTCCACACCGGGGCCTACCAGGACCAGATCAGCGGTTATGGTGGCATCAAGCACTGCCTGATCCCTTCACCCAAACATATCATTGTAGGTCATGACAAGAACGGTAAGCTGGTAGACTGGGTATATGCAAAGGAACAGACTGCCCAAAGCATGTTAAAGATCTTAGGATACATGTAATCAAAAGCCCCGGATGGGGCTTTTGTATTTACCATTCCATTAACGAACATTTGGCTCAATACTTGCGTTTCTGCCAATACAACGGACGGACATGAGAACTACCATATTGCTTCTTTTAGCAGTTCTGCCCCTAACGCTGATGGCACAGCGCTGGCACATTACAGGTTTTGGTGGCTTGTCAAACTACCAGGGCGACCTGCAGGAGAAAAGGATCACCACTAACCAGGCCAATGGTGCATTCGGATTGGGTGTCCAATATGACCTGAATCCAAAGCTCTCCTTGCGGGGTGGCCTCGTATATGGAAAGCTGAGTGGGGACGACAAAAAGAATACAGACTCATTTTTAGTGGCCAGGAACCTGAATTTCACCTCTCCTTTGCTGGAAGGCCATATCCTGGCAGAATACCGCTTCTTCGACCTGGATAATTACCGCTTTACTCCTTATGTGTTTGCGGGCCTGGGTATTTTCGGGTTCGAACCCTACACATTTGATACGACTGGTCAAAAATATTACCTCCAGCCATTGGGTACCGAGGGACAGGGTTTATCCATTTACCCCGACAGAAAGCCTTATAAAAGGGTGCAGGTTGCCCTTCCGTTTGGGGCAGGTCTCAAATTCAGGTTGAATGAAATGGTCACGCTGGGATATGAGATCGGCTGGCGGAAGACTTTTACAGATTATATTGATGACGTAAGTACCACTTATGTGGATCCCGCTGCCTTGCTTGCAGAAAGAGGTCCAAAGGCAGTAGAATTGTCTTACAGGGGAGGTGAGCTAAAGGATGGGAATCCGAATTACCCTGCAGATGGTACAGTAAGGGGAGGGTCTAAGGTTAAAGATTGGTACTACTTCCAGGGAATAACGGTTGGCGTGCGGCTGGGATCCGGTAGCGGTCCGTTTTCCGGGGGAGGGGGAGGAAAAAGGAGCAGGCAAACAGATTGTCCCAGGAATGTTTTCTGATAAAATTGACCGGTGTTCGCCAACACCGGTTTTTTATGTCCATTTCGCTCTACAATGCCAACAAGCATCCGCTTAAGGTGTTTTACATTTGTAACCAGAAAAGATTTGTATGGCATATAAGAACCAGCAGGAATTCATTGATGCTTTGGAAAGGGCAGGGGAACTGATCAGGATCAAAACCTATGTTGACCCTCATTTGGAGATCGCTGAAGTAACGGACAGGATAAGCAAGAGTGGAAATGGGGGCAAGGCCCTTTTATTCGAGAACACCGGTTATGCATTCCCGGTATTGATGAATGCCTATGGCAGTGAGAAGAGGATGTGCATGGCACTTGGGGTGAATAAACTGGATGATATCGCCCATGAAATTGAATCATTGTTCAAATTACTCACCAAGCCCAAGGAAAGTATCCTCGATAAATTGAACCTTTTGCCCAAACTGGGCCAGTTTGCCAGCTGGATGCCCAAGGTCAGGAGCGGAAAAGGGGAATGCCAGGAGGTCATCAATATGGATCCCGATATTACAAAAATACCGGTGATCACCTGCTGGCCCAAGGATGGCGGCCCATTCGTGACACTACCGGTGATCCATACCCGAGATCCGCATTCCCAGATCCGTAATGTGGGCATGTACCGGATGCAGGTATTTGGACCGAAGCTCACCGGTATGCACTGGCATAAGCACAAGGTTAGTGCAAGGCATTTCGCAGAATACAAGAAACTCGGAAAGAAAATGCCGGTGGCGGTGGCGCTGGGTGGTGACCCTGTATACGCTTATTCCGCTACTGCACCGCTACCTGACAATGTGGATGAGTACATGCTGGCCGGTTTCCTACGCAAGAAGAAGGTGGAGTTGGTGAAATGTATCACCCAGCCTGAGATAGAAGTGCCGGCAGATGCTGACTTCATTATTGAAGGTTATGTTGACCCGAATGATGAACCGATCTGGGAAGGACCATTTGGTGACCACACAGGTTATTACTCACTGCCCGACTGGTATCCCAAATTCCATATCACCTGCATTACCCATAAGAAGCAGGCTGTGTATCCGGCCACCATTGTTGGCATCCCGCCACAGGAAGATGCCTGGTTAGGCAAGGCCACGGAGCGCATATTCCTGGCCCCGATCAAGATGACCATGGTGCCCGAGATCATGGACATGGATATGCCTGTTGAAGGGGTTTTCCATAACCTGGTGATCAGCCAGATCAACAAGGATTATCCCGGCCAGGGCCAGAAGGTCATGAATGCCATGTGGGGAGCAGGACAGATGATGTTCAATAAGATCCTTGTCATTGCCGACCAGGATACCCGCATCCAGGACTACCTCAACCTGGCAAGGACCGTATTCAGGAACCTCGATGTGGTCAATGACGTTGCATTTGCTACGGGTCCGATGGATGTATTGGACCATAGCTGCAGCAAGTTGGGATTTGGTGGAAAAATGAGTATCGATGGAACCGCAAAAATGGAGGAAGAGATAGAAGACCGGAACTGGTTGCATGCACCGGGAAAGGAATTAGTGTTGCCAGGATTGAAGCGGACAGATTTCCTTGCCTTCCCTGAGATCGAAGCGGTGAACACCGACCTGCTTGATGACCAGATCCCTGTGCTGGTGATCGCAGTGAAGAAGTCCCGTAAAGGCCATATCGCATCCCTGCATCAGCAACTTTGCTCTTCCATGGCTGCCCTGGAAGGCGTGAAGATGATCCTTTACGTGGAGCATACGGTTGACCCGAACGACCTGCCCATAGCCTTGTGGCGTTTCTGTAATAACCTTGACCCCAAGCGCGACTACCATCTCTTCAAACAGGAGTCATCCTGCCAGCCCGGTAAGTATTTTGCCTGTCTGGGCCTGGATGGGACCATGAAGACAAAGGAGTTTGACGATTTCCAGCGCGACTGGCCGAATATCATCGTAGCAGCTGATGAGACCATCGCTGCAGTAGATCAGAAATGGGACCAAATGGGCCTGGGTAAATTCATCCCGTCCCCATCCCTAAAATTCAAAAAACAGATCTACGGCGAAGAAGCTGTAGCAAAAGGATAAAATGCGCTTATATATTACCGTTATATTGACCCTGTTGGCTTTTTCCGGCTTCAGCCAGAAGAAAAAGCAAGCGGCAAAGGCTCAACAGGTGAGTGATACCCTTGCCCATAGCCTGCTCTGGGAGATCACCGGTCCGGGACTTGGGAAGCCTTCCTATCTTTTCGGTACCATGCATATCCTTTGTGCGCAGGATGCCCGGATAAGCGACAGCCTTCAATTTGCCATTGACCAGTCCGCACTCACCTATTTTGAGGTGGACATGGACAATATGGCAGAAACCCTTGGCCTCTTCAAGTATATCCGGATGCAGGATGGTAAAAAGCTAAGTGACTTGCTCACCCCGGCAGAATACCAGAGGGTGAAGGATTATTTTGAAAAGAACAGGACCATCCTGCCCCTGGGTATGATGGAAAGGTTCAAGCCCTATTTCATTACGGCGATGCTCACCGAGTCCAAGATGCCCTGCGAGACCAAGAATGGCATGGAGGAAATGATCATGCGTGCTGTAAAGAAACAGCAGAAGCAGATTTATGGATTGGAGTCCATCGCCTTCCAGGCCAGTGTATTTGACAGCATCCCTTATGAAAAGCAGGCAAAGGATTTATTGCAGGCCATAGATAGTGCAGGAAAGGAAGACCTCACCACCAGGAAGATGCTGGAACTTTACCGGACCCAGGATATGCAGGGTATTGACCAGTTGACGCTTACAGAAGAAGGAGGCGTAGCCGAATACCTTGAACTTTTCCTTTACCGGAGGAATGCCAATTGGATCCCCATCATGGATAGTGCCATGAAGAAAGGGCCGGTATTGTTTGCAGTGGGGGCAGCGCACCTGCCTGGAAAGAAGGGGGTGATCAGGCTTTTGCAACAGTCAGGATACCGCCTCAGGCCAATGCGCCATGGGGTCTATGAAGCCAAACTATAAAAAGGAAAGCCATCCGGTAAGGATGGCTTTCTTTATGCAAGGACATTGCTTGATTAGAATTTCTCCAGGCCGCTGAAAAAGAAAGCGCCTTCGATGGCAGCATTCTCATCGCTGTCGCTTCCGTGAACGGCATTCTCCCCTACAGAAGTAGCGTAGAGCTTGCGGATGGTACCTTCCTCTGCGTTGGCAGGGTTGGTAGCACCGATCAGGTTACGGAATTCAGCAACGGCATTTTCCTTTTCCAGGATGGCTGCGATGATCGGGCCACTGCTCATGAACTCAACCAGTTCACCGAAGAAAGGCCTTTCTTTATGTACGGCATAGAATTCTCCAGCCTTCTCTGCGCTCAGTTTGGTCATTTTCAGCGCTACTACACGGTATCCTTCTTTAATGATTCGATCCAGGATGGCGCCTGCATGGCCATTCTTCATGGCATCGGGCTTGATCATGGTAAAAGTTCTGTTGCTCATATACATGCTATTTGGGCCGCAAAGGTAGCGTATTTTCTCAGGAAAAATGATGTTGTTGAAATGTGAAATTGCCCTCCCGGTTGTCATCCGGGCATTTTACCCGGAAGCCGCCATCCGGTGAAGCTTGACTTTCTGCCAGGTGCCTGCCCAGGTTCGTTGGCCATTCGGTCACGAAACCCTACATTTGCCCCGCTTTATGCAGCCGATACACTATATATATCCCGAACTGGGAACGCCGAGAAAGATTGTCATTACCACACACCAGAAACCAGACCCCGACGCTATGGGGTCGTCCCTTGGTCTGTATCATTTCCTGACCCTGTTGGGACATGAGGTTACTGTTATATCACCCACCAACTGGGCAGCCTTCCTCGATTGGATGCCGGCCTGTGAAAAGGTGATCAACTTTGAAATGAACCGGGAACGGTCAGAAATGATCATGAACAGTGCGGACTGGATATTCTGCCTTGACTTCAATACCCTTCACCGGACCAAGAACCTTGCCCCGGTGGTAGAAAGGGCCGGAGGTGTGAAGATCCTTATCGACCACCACCAGCAGCCTGCTGTTGAAAGCTTCTCCTATGGGGTAAGTGATACCGGTAAGAGCAGTACCTGTGAGATGGTTTATGATTTCATTGAAGAGAGTGGGCATGGACACCTCTTGAATAAGGATATAGCGGCATGTCTTTATGCCGGCGTGATCGGTGATACCGGTTCCTTCCGTTTTCCTGCAGCCAGCGCTGACCTGCACAGGATGGTGGCCCGCTTAAAGGAGACCGGCCTGCAGCATACCCTTGTGCATGAACATATCTATGACAGCTTCTATGAGAACAGGCTCCGTTTTATTGGCCATGTGTTGACCAACAGGATGGAAGTGTTCTATGAATACAATACGGCCCTGATCTGGGTTACCAAGCAAGACCTGCTTCGCTATGATATCAAGACCGGTGATACGGAGGGCTTGGTAAACTATCCCCTGAGCATCATGGGCATCAGGATGGCAGCCATTGTGATCGACCGCGACGAAGAAAGGAAGTGGAGCTTCAGGAGCAAGGGGAATGTGGATGTCAATACCTTTGCCCGTCGCTATTTCGAAGGGGGCGGCCATTTTAATGCAGCAGGGGGCAGGAGCAGTGCAAGCTTGGAAGAGACCCTGCGGACCTTCAGGAAAGTATTAAAGGAAACAGCATCAGAATTTCAATTAACATAACATGACAAAGCGTTCAATCCTCGCATCCATTATCGCCGCCTCCATGCTGGCAGCCTGCGGTAGTGGTGATTACAGCAAAACCTCAAGCGGCATCCTGTATATGGTTGTTGAGAAGGGCAGTGGTCCCCAGGTAAAAATCGGCCAGTTCTTCAAGCTCCATTATACCACGAAGATTAATGATTCCATTTTGGGTACTTCCATTGGTGGAATGCCAATTTTCTCACCCGTTGACAGCGTACCTGCTTCCTATAACCCCGCAGAAGTGTTTCGCTTCCTGCACAAGGGTGATAGCGTGGTGATCATCCAGGAAGTGGATTCCATCATGAAGCAAAACCCCATGCTGCCTCCTTATATGAAGAAGGGCGACAAGATCCAGATCGGTATCAGGATCCTGGATATCCTCGACAACCAGGAGCAGGCACAGGCCCAGCAGATGGAAGAAATGAAGAAGCAGGAAGGACGCGACCAGGCCCTGGTAGATGAATTTATCAAGAAGAACAATATCAATGCCCAGAAGATCGGCAGGGGTACTTATGTGGCCGTTCAAAATCCTGGTGAAGGTCTTGCAGCAGATTCAGGAAAGTTTGTGTCTGTTAAGTATCGTGGTAAGATCCTGGCCACCGGCAAGGAATTCGAGACCAATATGGAACCCGGAAAAGATCCCATTACTTTCCCGGTAGGTGCAGGTCAGGTTATTCCAGGTTGGGATGAAGGGCTGAAGTATTTCAAGAAAGGTGGAAAAGGAACGCTGTATATCCCTGGTTTCCTTGCCTATGGCATGCGCCCGGGTCCCGGCGGCCAGCCCAATGAGGCCCTGATCTTTGATATTGAAATGGTGGATGTAATGGATAAGGCGCCTGCTCCCCAGCAGAACCCAGCCATTCCGCCAGCAGAAAACCAGCCTGCAAAGCAATAAGACTGCTCAACTCTTTATACACACACAGGAGATATCTCCGCACTGGCCACCGCAAGGTGGCCAGTTTTTTTATGCTTACGGCTCAGGTGTTGAATCCTGTCCCAGCCAGTTTGTTCGTCAGCTTAATGGCTTCCATGGCAGGTAATACATCATGTACCCTTAAGATGTCCGCGCCTTGTTGCAGCGCAATGGTATTCAAAACAGTAGTCCCGTTCAAAGCTTCTTCAGGACCAATGCCCAGTGTCTTGTAAATGGTGGATTTGCGGGAAAGCCCTGCCAGGACAGGTAGACCAAGTTGTTTGAGTACGGATAGGTCCTTTAGCAATTGGAAATTATGGTCGATGGTTTTGGAAAAGCCGAAGCCGGGATCCAGCACCAGGTCATTAATGCCGGCCTTCCTGCAGGCATCCATCCGTTCAATGAAATAGTCCATTACCTCCAGCACCAGGTTATCATAACTGGCCAGCTGTTGCATGGTTTGGGGACTGCCTTTCATGTGCATGCAGACATAGGGTACACCCAGCCGACCTACTGTTTCCAGCATGCCCGGATCCAACTGTCCGCCTGAAATATCATTTACCATTACTGCGCCTGCAGCTACAGCCTGCGCAGCAACCGATGCATGAAAGGTATCAATTGAAATCAGGGCATCAGGGTATTGCTCCAGGATTGCCTTTAAGGCCGGTTCAACCCTTTCCCATTCGGTCGGTGCATCCAGCCATTGACTATCAGGTCGGGTGCTCTGGCCTCCAATGTCAAGGAAGGTGGCGCCTTCCGCCAGCATTTTCCCCGCTTGCTCAACTGCTTGTTCCGCTGCCGGCTTCCTGCTGCCGGAGTAAAAGGAGTCGGGGGTAATGTTGATAATACCCATGACCACGGGGCTGGAAATTTCTATAAGCCTGCCTTTGCAATTCAAACTGAACATGGTTGCTAATCCTTACTTTTGACCGATAAAGATGAACATTTTTCGGCTAAGCTATGTCAACAACCTTATTGCAATACGACCAGGCGATCAACCATTGTAAGGAAATATTTATCAAGAAGACCAGGGATTATGGTACCTCATGGCGAGTATACCGTCCTGTTTCGATCGTGGACCAGATCTTCATCAAGGCCAAGCGCATCCGTACCATCCAGGAGACCGGCAAGCAAATGGTAGGGGATAGCGTGCAGTCGGAGTTCATGGGTATCCTCAATTATGCAGTGATCGGCCTGGTGCAATTGCAATTGCCCAAAGATGCCCCTGAAGACCTTGACCCCAATAAAGTAGAGCAGGCCTATGATGAACAGGTGAACAGGGCAAGGGAATTGATGGCCCAAAAGAACCATGATTATGGGGAAGCCTGGAGGGATATGAGCCAGGAAAGTTTTGTTGACCTCATCCTGTCCAAGCTCCTTCGCATCCGCCAGATCCTGGCCAATGAGGGCAGGACCCTGATCAGTGAGGGCATCGATGCCAATTACCTGGATATCTTCAACTATGCGGCTTTTGCCCTGATCATGATCGGGGAAGGAAAGCACAAAGGATGAACTACCTAATCTAACCAAATGCGCCAAGCACCTTTCCGTTAAAATTCGTTACAGCATGAAACCGATCCTGACCATTACCCGGTATATCGTAGGCATCCTCTTCATTTTCTCTGGCCTTGTGAAGGCCAATGACCCCCTCGGCCTGAGTTACAAGATGCAGGAGTTTTTTGAGGTATGGGGAATGCATGCGCTCAATGATTATACCCTGGCCTTTTCCATACTGATGATCGCTTTTGAGATCATTGCCGGGGTGGCAGTGATCATTGGATGGCAGATGCGTTTGTTCAGCTGGCTATTGTTGCTGCTGATCATATTCTTCACTTTCCTGACCGGCTATGCCTTGCTATCGGGTAAGATCAAGAGTTGTGGCTGTTTTGGTGATTGCATCCCGCTTACGCCCACCCAATCCTTTATCAAGGATATTGTCCTGCTGATCCTGATCCTCTTGCTCTTCCGCTACCGGGATTCCATAAAATCGTCGAAGTCCAGGAACACGAGCATGATTTTCTTACTAGCAACGGTAATTTTCAGTTTCGGGTTCCAGTGGTATGTGCTCCGGCACCTGCCGGTGGTGGATTGCCTTCCTTACAAAAAAGGAATGAACATAGCGGCGCAAATGCAGATCCCCGCGGGTGCCATTCCCGACAGTACGGTGATCAGTTTTGTTTACCAGAAGGATGGCAAGGAAGTGGAGTTTACTGCTGACCAGTTCCCCGCTGATTTCAATGATTCTACCTACACTTTTGTCAAACGCTATGATAAACTGGTCCGGAAAGGCAATGCGGAACCGCCGGTAAAGGATTTTGTATTGTTGACCGCTTCCGGAAATGATACTACCCATGCCATTACTACCGCCAGGGGGATGATGCAATGGCTCTTCATCCGCAAAGTGGAGGAAGGCAAGCAAAAGGAGATCCTTAACTGGATCAGTGAGCTGGAAGAATTGTCCCGTTCCGGAAATATGCCACTGGTCATCATTACACCCGTTGCAGATGCGGTAAATAAACTGCTGCCTGCCGGGCTGCGCCATATCCAGGTATTGCGTTCCGATGCTGTAGCAGTGAAGACCGCGGCGAGGACCGACCTGACCCTCTACCTGATGAATGATGGTGCTGTGGTGAATAAATGGGCGCTTGCTGATGCGGCGAAATCATTGGTTGCCATCAGGGAGATCACTTCGGTTGCAGGTAACCGTTAGGTCTAAAAAAGTATAATTGTCAATTACCCAATTTGGTCAACTATATCCTTAGGAAGCTTGCTTATGGCCTGCTGGTATTACTGGGGGTGGTGGTAGTGGTCTTTTTCCTCTTCCAGGGTTTTGGTGATCCCAGCCGGCTGGTGATGGGACAGAGGGCCGATGCAGCCACCCAGGAAAATATCCGGAAGGAACTCTACCTCGACCAGCCCAAGTGGAAACAATTCCTTTTTTACCTGAATGATGTTTCTCCTGTTGGTATCCACTCAAAAGCTGAGATCGAGGCCAAGAAACTAAAGGGAGTTTTCATTGGTGGGGATACAAAGTTGGGGTTCAAATTGCCCTACCTGCGACGTTCCTACCAATCCAAGCGGGAGGTTCTTGGGGTAATTGCAGAAGCCTTACCGGGCACCCTGATGTTGGCCACCGCTGCCATCGCTTTCGCAACTGTACTAGGTATTATGTTCGGGGTAATCGCAGCCTTGAACAAGGATAGCTGGCTCGATACCACCACCATCTTCACCAGTATCCTGGGCATATCGGCGCCTTCCTTTTTCATGGGTATCCTGATTGCCTATTTCCTGGGATTCCTCTGGTCGGACCTTACCGGCTTGCACATGACCGGCAGCTGGTTCGACCTGGACACCAATACCGGCAGCCCATACCTAACGCTTTCCAACCTGGTCCTGCCAGCACTAACCTTAGGCATTCGACCCCTGGCCATTATAGCCCAACTGACCAGGAGTTCCATGCTGGATGTATTGCAACAGGATTATATCCGCACGGCCTATGCAAAAGGTTTGGATAAAAGGGTGGTGGTATGGAAGCATGCCCTGAAGAATGCCCTCAATCCAGTCATCACTGCCATAACCGGATGGTTTGCCGAACTGCTGGCCGGGGCATTTTTTGTGGAATACATCTTTGGCTGGAAAGGACTTGGTAAGCTCACCGTAGATGCCCTGGAAAAACTGGATTTCCCCGTTGTAATGGGGGCTGTACTGGTATCGGCAGCTTTCTTTGTATTGGTTGGCATACTTGCCGACCTGCTCTATGGCTGGATAGACCCAAGGGCCAGGTCATTCGGTAATTAAGGCAGATAATGGTAAGGACCGATTAATCCTTAATTTGCGCCCGCTTTGTTAGCCGTCGAAAAAATAGCACTCTTCCAGTTCAAGAACTATCTGGCACAATCCTTCCATTTTTCGGACAGGGTGGTGGGTATTTCAGGCAAGAACGGTATTGGGAAGACCAACCTGCTGGATGCGGTTTATTATCTCTGCTTCACCAAGAGCTATTTCTCCAAGTCCGACGCACAGCATGTTTTCCAGGGGGCACAGGGTTTCAGGATTGAGGGCCAGTTCAGTAAACAGGGGACAACCCACAACATCGTTGCAGTGCTTCGGGAGAACGGTAAAAAGGAATTCATCATCGATGGCCAGCCTTGTGAACGGATGGCAGACCATATCGGGGAATTCCCGGCGGTGTTTATCGCGCCGGATGATGTGCAGATCATCACTGACGGGAGTGAGGAACGGAGGCGTTTCATGGATGCCCTTTTCAGCCAGCTCGATCATGAATACCTCTTGCAATTGATGCAATACAACAAGGTATTGGTGCAACGCAACAGCCTGCTCAAGCAAATGGCGGAAACCCGCCAAAGGAATACCGACCTGCTCGATGTGTTGGATCACCAATTGATATCACCGGCCAATTACATCTACACCTGTCGCAAGAACCTGTTGGGGCAATTGCTCAGGCAGGTAAAAGCCAATTATGCAACCATAGCAGGGGAGGAATATGACCTGGTGTTGAAGTATGAAAGCCAGCTGCATGAACTTTCCATGGCAGATTGGCTGGCCCGTAACCGGGAAAGGGATATGTATGCGCAGCGCACCCATTGCGGGGTGCATCGCGATGATATCGCCATACAGTTGAATGAGAAGCCCTTTCGCCAAACAGCCTCACAAGGACAAAGAAAGAGCCTGCTGTTTGCCTTGAAACTTGCTGAATTCAGCAGCCTCAAATCGAACAAGGGATTTGAACCGATACTGTTGCTGGATGATGTATTTGAAAAGCTGGATGCACAAAGGATGCATAACCTATTGCACGAAGTAGGTGTGAACAACCATGGCCAGGTGCTGGTGACCGATACCCATGAGGAAAGATTGGCGGGCACTTTTTCCTCATTGGGATTACCCTTTCAATCCATAAAACTTTCCTGATAATCCGGCACAACTTCATAGGGAGGGTACGGATTAAGATCTGGTCAGATACAAGGATGGATTCAAAAACGGGACCATTCTGCTACTCATCCGGGCCAACCAAAAGCCCCGGACCTCATGCTACACAGACCTGAATTGGTCTGAACGATGAGTAAACGGATCTTTCATAGGGTGGGTACGAACCTATACTGGATTTAACGAGCACTATTCCGATCCACACGTGGACACCTGAAATGGCCCTGTTCTTAAGGTCGGATCCTTTTCAATCCGGATCACTTGGAGTTGTCATATTCCCGGATCATCGAGGAAAGTACACTAAAGACAACCATCGGGTCCGGTTGGTTGCAACAACAACTTTCATTAAGGAATTCTTAGCAGTTTTATGGCTGCAGTGGGTGGGGGGATGGCTTTTACAGGCCGGATGCAGGGATTTTGCCCCTATCTTTGGGGCATGGGAGAGTATTCATTGGGCGATGCCATTGAGCAGTTCCTTAGGAAGAGCAGGCTGAAGGGGGCGGTGCAAGCCCTCCAGATCACAGATGTATGGGAAGAGATCATGGGCAAGACCATTGCCAAGTACACGGAAAGCATCAAGATTTACGGGGATAAGCTCTATATCACCACTTCGGTAGCACCGCTTAAACAGGAATTGCTGTACCAGAAAGATACCATTATCAGTCGGGTGAACGAGAAGCTGGGTGGAAATGTGATAAAGGAGGTGGTCATTAATTGACCATCCTGGCTATCAGTTCCTAATTCATTCATTTTCAAATTTCCAACCCTCCCGTCCGGGCTATAATAAAATTCCTGCCAGTACCATTTGGGCATGAAATTTTTTCCCCCCTTTCCCCTTATCTTTGCCCGTCTCAAACAAAATCTACTGTGGCAACGAAATTTTCTAAGGAAACCTACCTCTACTGGTATGAGCTGATGGTGCTCATCCGCCAGTTCGAATTGAAGGCTGAAGAGAAATATAAAATGGAAGGCAAGATCCGCGGTTTCTTCCACGCCTATGTTGGCCAGGAAGCCATTGCTGCGGGTTGCATGACTGCCACCAAGGCTGAAGATGCTTTCATTACGGCCTACCGCGACCATGGTCTGGCCCTGGCGAAGGGTATCAGTGCCAAGGCATGTATGGCCGAATTGTATGGCAAGGCTACAGGCTGTGCCAAGGGTAAGGGAGGAAGCATGCACTTCTTCGGCATCAAGGAAAGGTTCTTTGGTGGCCATGGTATTGTTGGTGCTCAGATCGGAACCGGTGCCGGTATTGCCTTTGCTGAGAAGTACAAGGGAACCGATGCGGTTTGCCTGACCTTCTTCGGTGATGGAGCTGCCCGCCAGGGTATGTTGCACGAAACCTTTAACCTGGCCATGCTGTGGAAACTGCCGGTGATCTTCATCTGCGAAAACAACAACTACGCCATGGGTACTTCCGTAGAAAGGACCTCTAACGTAAGGGATATCTATAAACTGGCTGACGCTTATGAAATGCCTGCTGATTCGGTAGATGGCATGAGTGCTGAGGCCGTTCATGAGTCAATGGCCAGGGCAGTGAAAAGGGCACGCGAAGGCGACGGTCCGACCCTGATTGAAATAAAGACCTACCGCTATAAGGGGCACTCTATTTCTGATCCCCAGAAATACCGTACCAAGGAAGAAGTGGAAGAGTACAAGCAGCGTGACCCGATTGAATTGGTATTGAAGACCATCCTGGACAACAAGTTTGCTACCCAGGAAGAGATCGATGCCATCAACAAGCGTGTAGATGCAGAAGTGGAAGAATCCGTTCGCTTTGCTGAAGAAAGCCCCTGGCCGGATGACAGCGAAGTGTATAAGGATATCTATATAGACCAGGAATACCCATTTATTGTTGACTAATATTATTTGGATGACCGGCAGGGTGAAAGCAACTGCTTAGCCTGCCGGTTTTTATTTAACCCGCCCTTTTTCAGAAACAAATCATTATGGCAGAAAACAAGAACATACCTGTTGAAGCAACCGAAACAAATGAAGTGGTTGATAAGGTAACAGGATTCTGGCAACAAAACAGTAAGAATATCATTATCGCGGTTGCCGCGGTAGTATTGCTGGCTGGTGGTTATGCAGGCTATAAGTATTTCATTTCCGGTCCAAAGGAAACCAAGGCAAATGAAGCCTTGTTCCGTGCTGAAAACTATTTCAGGATGGACTCCCTGCAACTTGCCCTTAACGGGGATGCTACCAATCCCGGCTTCGTGAAGATCATGGACAAGTACAGCGGTACCCCTGCTGCCAACCTGGCCCGCTTTTATGCCGGTTCTTCCTACCTGAAGCTTGGTGATTTCAAGAACGCCGAGAAATACCTGAAGGATTTCTCCTCTTCTTCCGTACAGGTGAATGCACGTGCCAAGAGCCTGCTCGCCGATGCCCTGGCTGAACAGGGAAAAAAGGAAGAAGCAGTAAAACTTTACCTGGAGGCTGCAAAGATGTTCGAGAAGGATGAGTTCAATTCTTCAGAATATTATTTCCGAGCCGGTTACCTGCTGGAAAGCCTGGGTAAGAACCAGGAGGCTATCGAAGCCTACAAGGCCATCAAGGAAAAGTATCCGCGCAGCGAGCGTGGCTTTGATATTGACAAATACCTGGCCCGCCTGGGAGTGACTGAATAAGTAAATTCCGGCATTGCCATTGTAGGGGAGAGGCTTTGTTGTAAATTCGGCCCACTAAGGACCGTATTTACAGAATAGCACTAATCTCAATTTCAACATTCAAAAATGGCTCAGGTAAGCAATAGTAATTTATTGAAATTAGATACAGGCATTCTTCCAAAGGATGCCTGTATTGTTTTGGTTAAAACGGAGTGGAATGCTGCCGTTGTAGATGAATTGGAAGCAGGCGCCATCCGCGTCCTGGAAGCTAATGGCATCAGCCGTTTCTCCACCATTACTGTTCCGGGTGCAGTGGAAATTCCCTTTGGCATCAAAAGTTATTGGGAGGCCAAGAAGTATTGGGATGACCGTCCCCACGCCTTCATTGCGCTTGGTTGCGTGGTCAGGGGCGATACCCCACATTTCGATTATGTATGCAAAGCAGTGACAGATGGTGTGGTGCAATTGAACCTCAACCTTCCTGTGCCAGTCATCTTTGGTGTATTGACCGTGAATAATGATGAGCAGGCAAGGGAACGCATCGGTGGCAAGCACGGCCATAAAGGTGAGGAAGCCGCCATTACTGCCCTAAAAATGATCAGCCTGCAGCGAAGCTTCAAAAAGTGATTATGAAGGTACAGTTATTCATTCCCTGTTTTGTGGACCAGTTGTTTCCCCAGACCGCTTTCAACATGATCAAGGTGTTGGAGAAGCTGGGTTGCGAAGTTTCCTATAATGAAGAACAAACCTGTTGCGGGCAGCCTGCTTTCAATGCCGGTTATTGGGATGAATCGAAAGCCGTTTGCGAAAAATTCATCCATGAAGTAAAGGATGCGGAGTGCATCGTGGCTCCCAGCGCTTCCTGTGCCGGTTTTGTGCGCAACTATTACCCGAAGTTATTCGATAATTCTTCCGTGCATAATGAGGTGAAGGATATCAGGAACCGGATGTTCGAGTTCTCGGAGTTCCTGGTGAATGTATTGAAGGTGGAAGATATTGGGGCCTCCCTGCCCCTGAAGGCGACCTATCATGATTCCTGCGCGGCACTCCGCGAATGCAGGATCAAGGAGGAACCCCGCAAGTTGTTGGAAAAAGTGAAGGGACTGGAATTGCTGGAGATGCAGGATGTGGAGACCTGTTGTGGTTTTGGTGGAACCTTTTCGGTGAAATACGAACCCATATCCATTGGTATGGCGGACCAGAAAGTGAGCAATGCCATGCAAACGGGGGCCGACTGCATTATTTCCACGGACCTTTCCTGCCTGATGCATCTCGATGGCTATATCCGCCATAAGCAACTCCCCCTCAGGACCATGCATATTGCAGATGTGCTGGCCAGTGGCTGGTAAACAATTTTGGGTGTCCGGGTTGTTATACTACTGTTCACAATTGAATTTTAAAACATTTAAAATCGTTTTTGCAAATGGCTTTCTGGTTGGTGAAATCCGAACCTTTTAAATACAGTTGGGACCAATTCGTAGCAGATAAAAAGACCTTTTGGGATGGCGTCCGGAATTATGCTGCAAGGAATAACCTCAAGGCAATGAAGAAGGGGGAACAGGTATTGTTCTACCATAGTAATGAAGGGGTTGAAGTAGTAGGTATTGCCGAAGTGGTGAAGGAGCATTACCAGGATCCTACCACCAATGAGGAAGCCTGGGTGGTGGTTGACCTGAAGCCGGTAAAGAAATTGAAACAGCCCGTACCCCTTTCCGTGATCAAGAATGACCCAAGGCTGGCCAATATGGCATTGGTGAAACTGACCAGGCTGAGTGTACAGCCGGTAACGGAAGAAGAATGGAAGGTGGTGATGGAGTTGGCCGGTGAGTAATAGCCTCACTCATTAATCATTTGCATATGGGCAGGAAAAAACTGGTAGTGTTGACAGGTGCGGGCATTAGCGCGGAAAGTGGTTTAAGGACCTTCCGTGATAGTGACGGACTTTGGGAAGGATATTCGATTGAGGAAGTGGCAACACCAAGGGCCTGGAAAAAGGACCCTCAACTGGTACTCGACTTCTATAATATGCGTCGCAGCCAGGTCCGTGAAGCCCAGCCCAATGCAGCCCATTATGCCTTGGCGGAATTGGAGGATACTTACGAAGTCCAGATCATTACCCAAAATATTGATGACCTCCATGAACGCGCCGGTTCATCCCAGGTGTTGCATTTGCACGGGGAGATCTTTAAGATGAGAAGTGACAGGGATGAACAATTGGTGACCAGGGTTGAAGGGGATATCAGGCTAGGGGACAAGGCACCCGATGGCGGACAATACCGTCCGCATATTGTTTGGTTCGAAGAACCTGTGCGCATGATCGAGCCGGCCATTGGGTTGGTACAGCAGGCAGATCTCTTTCTCATAGTAGGCACATCCCTTGTTGTCTACCCGGCGGCAGGGTTGGTCCAGTACGTTCCCCGTGGGATACCCAGGTATATCGTTGACAAGAAGATCCCTTATGGCGTTGAAGGCGCCGGCTTTGTGGCCATTGAATCACCGGCAACCGATGGATTGCCAAGGTTGATGGCAATGCTGAAGGAAAAGGGGATTTAATCTTTCCCTAACATCTCGCATCGTAATATTGGACCGATTAACCAGCATGAAGCAAATCAAGATCTTAACAGCCCTGGTGCTGTACAGCCTTTGTTCCACGGCCCAACTTTCAAAACCGCTGGAGCGACTGGCAAAACATATTGAACAGGTGCAGCCACCGGGGTTCGACTCCCTCCAACGCGGTAACCTTCTTTATGACAAGAAAGGCATCCATTACCTCAATGCCATTTACCATTGGCTGAAGATAAAGGCACCTGGCCGTGGGCAGCCCGTTTATACAGCCTACATGAAGCAGGGAGCGCAACGCATGGCTTTTGCAGGTGATTATACCTCTGCCAGCTACCTTGCAGCCAATGCATACGATTCACTGCCACCAGAGGCAGTGCAGGACATTTCTTTTTACCTGGACAGCTTAAAAGGCATTGCGTTCCGGCCGGCCACGGACTTGGTTTTGCAACTCAGTGCTGCTTCGCGGGTGGTGATGATCAATGAAGCGCATGACAAACCTTTCCACCGGGTCTTTACCCAATCCCTTTTAAAGGAACTCTATGGCCAGGGCTATCGTTACCTCGCCATGGAAATGCTGAGTAATTATCCGGATAAGGTGTTGGAAAAACCGGTAATGCAGACAGGTTATTTTGCGGCTGAGCCATTGGCCGGCGAACTGATCAGGTCAGCGCTGTCCATGGGCTACCAGTTGGTACCCTATGAAGATACGGCCGCTTCAGGGCATAGTGCCAGCCAGCGCGATTCTGTGCAGGCAGCCAATATTGCGGCCGTCCTGCAGCGCGATCCTGCTGCCAGGATACTTGTACATGCCGGTTATGCGCATATCGGTGAAGAACCTATGGGAAGGGATTATATGCCCATGGCCCTCGCATTCCAGCGGATGACCAGGATCGACCCGCTGACCATTGACCAGACCGAGATGAGTGAAGGCAGTAATTTCGGTTATGGCAGACTGTTATATGATCAATTCGTCGGCAGGAACAAACTGCAGCAGCCTTCCATTGCCATGCGCGGCAATAAGCCTTTCAGTTACCTGGAAAGCACGATGTATGACCTGCAGGTGATCCATCCCCCAACGGTATACCAGCATGCAAGGCCAACCTGGTTGCAAATGAATGGACTCCGCAAGCCAGTACCGGTAAGCCCGGGCGAGAAGAAACTGTTCATGGTGCAGGCCTATTATGCCAATGAATATGACGACAAATGGCCGGGAAAGTGGATACCGGCCGACCAGACCTATGTTGAAGATGCAGATGGTTATTATTGGTTGTACCTGGTGCCCGGAAAATACAAACTGGTCTTCCGGGATATGGATTATAACCTCCTCCGTACGAAGGAACTGGAGGTGCAATAAAAAAAGCGGCAAGCCGCTTTTTCACTAATGGTCAATCCGGAAGGAAACCTTGCAAATGACGCCATAGGTCGAGATCTTACCATCCTTTACATGTGCTTTGATATCCTGCACATAAACAGAGTCAATATTCCTGATGGTTTTAGATGCTTCGGCCACCGCGTTCTGGATGGCATCTTCGATACTCTTTTCTGAAGAGGCGATCAATTCAATTACTTTGACAACTGGCATAGTGATAGGTATTAATGATGAATAAATAAATGGGGAAAAGGGCAGAATTGAACCGCTACCGGGCAGTAACCTATACCAGTAATATTCCTTTAAAGATAAGCCATTCCATCTTCTGAAATGGTTGTCATTTGCTAAGGGTCACCCTTTCCAGGCTGGTCTGGGTATGGTCCTGCAGGTAAACATCCCGGATATACTGGTCCTTAAACGGCGCAACGGCATCCAGCCAGAAATCGTACTTGCCGGGTTTGAGTTCAAAAAGTATCCGGTTGCCTTTGATCGGTACCATCAGGGTATCGCCTTCATGGATGGCCCAGATATGCCGAAGGGCCATCATTGGTTGTACAGGCAGGTTCACAATGCAGGTTTCCCTTTTTTTGGATGCTTCCAGTGTGCATACGGCCAATATAGTGCCCATCAAAACCATCGCAGGTTTATTCATCATCAAGAGTTTTAAAGTAAATGACCGGGGCTGGGGATAATTCGAGAGGATATTGCCATGCAACCTTTCCAATCATTATGCCAGAATGGGAAAGCGTGGATAATTCAGCAGGCCTTCATGAGGGTTGGGGAATGCCATTGATGCCGATCACCCTGGTTTTGATGGCCACACCTTTGGAACTGGATGGGGCTGCCAGCTTTACCGTTTGGCCGGAAGGGATCACTCCGGAGCGGATGATCTCTGTATGGTGCAGCACACGGTTGGCAAGGAAATAATCTACAGCAATGACCACTTCATTCAGATCAGATGGGCCGGTGTTGGAAAGATCCAGTTCTATGCCAGAGATGCCACCAAACAACCCGACTGCTACCTTATTAGTCCTGAGATCGATAAACCTCCGGAGCGCTGCGAACTCGAGGGCGGGGCCCTTTGTCAGCGGGGTGAAACTGGTTTGGTGATAGTTTTCACCGGGAATGCCATCACTAGTAGGAAGCGTTGCCTTGGTTTGAATTATCGGCTTAGCATCGCCTTCCTCGCCTGAAGTAGCTTTTATGACGGGATCGTCGCCCTTATGGGAAGCATTTGTGGCAAGGGGAAGGCTGCCGGTAGTTTGGGTCACGATATTTTTCGGATCGGGAACCAGGGATCCGCCTATTGTTTTCTTTTCCCGGATATCCCTGAGCCTTACTGCACCGAAATAGATTCCGGCGACCAGCAGGATCAATAAGGCCGCAGCTACTGAAAGTCTGTATTGCTGCTCCTTCCTGGTGGTACCAGAAGGGGGGAGGTTCTTGAAATTACCCTCCTCCTTCAATGGGAGGGAAGCCGTTTCAATGGGAAGGGTGGTATTGAGCGCTTTGGTGGCTGGGATGTCCCTTTCCGGGGAGACAATGGCTTCCGTAAAAGTTTTCCGGGTATCCCTTACGCCTTCATTGCCGGGTAAAATGACCGCTACATACTTGGTTTCCGGCAGTTTAACGGATGCATTGGGGGAAGGGGCGGGCTTGCGTTCAGTAACAGGGCTTGCGATTTCGGGATTTACCGTTTGGGCCTTGTTTCCTGCAGGATGGAAATACTGTTGGTAAAGGTCATCTGTGGCAACGGGGGCGTGTGACTTCAATTCATTGATCTCACAGGGGTATCGCCAGGAAGCACTTTTCCCTTCCACCCACACCAGGTCATAGGCTTTCAGCCTCATGCTTATCAATTCTTCAATTGGATAAGGCCCTGATTCCTTATTGTTCCGAAGTAAGCGGTACAACTGCGCCATTTCTCCCCCCTTTTTGCTGGAAAATGATCCGGAAAATCCAGTTCCGCACCATGAATCTAAAATTACGGAAAAACATCATGAATTGTTTGTTGTGACCCATTTAAAAATGCCGTTAAAATGGTGGAAAAGTTGGGGTAAAAAGGAGCGTTTTTCTAAGGTTTTCCGCAGTAAATCAGGTAGATTTGCCCACCTTTCAAAGGTGGATTTTTTCTAAACCTAACAGAGCATTTCGGAATTCATAAATAAAGCATGGAAGACAATCTGACGCCTCAGGAAACGAACGATTCCAACAGGATTATTTCGATCAACATTGAAGAGCAAATGAAGACCGCCTACATCGACTATTCCATGTCGGTGATAGTTGGTCGTGCGCTCCCTGATGTACGCGATGGTTTGAAGCCCGTACATCGCAGGATCCTTTTTGCCATGAATGAATTGGGTATCACCCATAACAAACCCTATAAGAAGTCTGCCCGTATTGTCGGGGAGGTGCTGGGTAAGTACCACCCGCACGGTGATACAGCGGTTTACGATACCATGGTGCGGATGGCCCAGGAATGGAGCATGCGCCATACCCTTATCGATGGCCAGGGTAACTTCGGTAGCCAGGATGGTGATGGCCCGGCGGCCATGCGTTATACGGAGGTACGCCTGCAGCGCTTTGCAGAAAGCATGCTGGAGGATATCGAGAAGGAAACAGTTGATTTTACCCTCAACTTCGACGATTCGCTGGAAGAACCCACGGTACTGCCTACCCGCATTCCCCAGTTGCTGGTGAATGGTTCAACCGGTATCGCGGTAGGTATGGCCACCAATATGCTTCCCCATAACCTCGGGGAAGTGGTGGACGGCTGTATTGCGTATATAGATAACCGTGAGATAACGATCGATGACCTGATGAAGCATGTGAAGGCCCCCGATTTCCCTACTGGTGGTATCATCTGGGGGATTGATGGCATTCGCCAGGCCATGAATACAGGCAGGGGAAGGGTAGTGCTGAGGGGTAAGGTGCATGTGGATACCAAGCCCAGTGGCCGTGAGCAGATCATCATTACGGAAGTTCCCTACCAGGTAAACCGTGATGCGCTTTGTGACAAGATCGGTTCGCTGGTGATCGATAAGACCATCGAGGGTATCGCCCATGTGAACAACGAGTCCAACCAGAAGGAAGGTACCCGTATCGTTATTGACCTGAAACGCGATGCCGTTGCCAATGTGGTGATCAACCAGTTGTACAAATTCACAGAGCTGCAAACCTCTTATGGCATCAATAATGTGGCCCTGGTAAAAGGCCGTCCGCGTACCCTTAACCTGAAGGAACTGATCCATGAATTCGTGGAGTTCCGCCATGAAGTGGTGGTGCGCAGGGCCCAGTATGAACTGAGGGAGGCGCAGCGAAAAGCGCATATCCTCCAGGGTTACCTGATCGCACTGGACCACCTGGATGAAGTGATCGCCCTGATCCGTAGTTCCGCCACGCCGGATATTGCAAGGGAGAACCTGGTGAATGCCGGCTGGGGACTGGATGAGATCCAGGCAAAGGCCATCCTGGAACTGCGCTTGCAGCGATTGACAGGCATGGAAAGAGAAAAGATCAAGGAGGAGTATGATGAACTGATGAAGCTGATCGCCAGCCTGCAGGAATTGCTTGGCAATGAAGGACTGCGTTATGACCTGATCAAAAAGGAACTGACAGAGGTGAAGGACAGGTTTGCCACTCCACGCAGGTCGGAGATCACCTACCTGGCCGATGAGATGAATATCCTTGATTTCATTGCAGAGGAAGATGTGGTGATCACCATATCCCATCTCGGCTATATCAAACGGACATCCGCAACCGAATACCGTGCCCAGCGCAGAGGTGGAAGGGGAGCGATAGGGGGCAAGACCCGTGATGAGGATTATATCGAGCACATATTTGTGGCTTCCACCCACCATACAATGATCTTCTTCACGGAGAAAGGAAGGTGTTACTGGCTGAAGGTGTATGAGATCCCGGAAGGCGAGAAGAACAGCAAGGGCAGGGCCATCCAGAACCTGATGCAGCTTCCGCCGGATGATAAGGTGAGGGCGATCATCGATGTCGCTAACCTTGACGATAAAGAATTCGTTCAATCCCATTATATCGTTCTTTGTACCAAGAAGGGCATCATCAAGAAGACCTTGCTGGAAGATTTCAGCAGGCCAAGGCAAACGGGTGTTAATGCCATCACCATTGTGGAAGGCGACCAGTTGCTGGATGCCAGGATGACCGATGGCAACAGCGAGATCATGATGGCGGTGAAGAGTGGCCGGGCCATCAGGTTCCCTGAAGAGAAAGTAAGGCCAACCGGAAGGGGTGCCATTGGAGTAGGCGGTATTGAAGTGGATGAAGACAATGATGAGGTAATTGGCATGATATGTGTCGGGAAGGATGACACTTCCAAAACCGTATTGGTGGTGAGTGAGAAAGGATTTGGGAAGCGCACCCCGATTGATGAGTACCGGATCACCAACCGTGGCGGTAAAGGGGTGAAGACCATCAATGTTACGGACAAGACCGGACCATTGGTAGGGATCCTTGATGTAACCGAGAAGGAAGACCTCATGATTTCCTGCAGGAGTGGCCTGACCATCCGGACGGGAATCTCCAATATCCGCGAAGCCGGAAGGGCTACCCAAGGGGTGAAGCTGATCAGTCTACAGGAAGGAGATGAGATAGCAGCCATCACCAAGCTGGATGAGTTCGAGCAGGAAGCCCCGGTAACAGAAGCCTCAGCCGATGCAGAACCTAATGAAATCCCAAATTCAACCGATGAACCAACCGGAAGCGGTGAAAACCCATCTACCGAAACCGGGACAGAACAATAAAAACAAAAACAAAACATAGACTGATGAAAAAGATCCTTTTTACAACATTGCTTGTTTCAGCGGTAATGGGAGCGTCTGCCCAGAACCTCGAAAAGATCAAGGACAACTTAAAGTCAAAGAAATACACAGAAGCTAAGACCCAGATAGACCAGTTCCTGGCCAATGAAAAGAATGCCAAGAATGCAGAAGGATGGTATACAAAGGCCAAGGTATACAGCGAGATCGCGCAGGACCCAACTATGGGACCAGCAACACCCGATGCCCGTAAAGTGGCATTCGATGCCCTGAAGCAATATGTTGCCCTGGACGACAAGGGACAATATGTATTGTTACAGATCGATCAATACAAGCCGATCATGGATATCTACCAGGGTTTCTTCAAGGCTGGAGCTGATGATTACAACAGCAATAAGTATGAGTCTGCTTACGGCAACTTCAAGGGTTGTATGGAAGTAGGTGAATTCATGAACCAGAAGAAATGGAGCAACCTGGCACTGGATACTACCGTCGTATTGTATACCGGTATCAGTGCCGAGAAATCCAATAAGCGCGATGACGCTGCGATCTATTATGGTAAGCTGGCCGATGCCAAGGTAAGTGGCGAAGGCATGGGCGAGATCTATAAGTGGTTGGTGGATTACCACTACAATACCAAGAAGGACGAGGCCGCTGCCCAGAAATACCTGACCTTGGGTAAGGAAATGTTCCCCAAGGATGCATTCTGGTCTGCCTACGAACTGGATATGGCCCGTGATGCCGGCGACAAGAATAACCTGTTCAAGAAGTACGAAGAAGTACTGGCCCAGGACCCCAATAATGTAGCGATCCGTTACAATTATGCGGTGGAGATGTACCAGGAAGCCTATAAGCCGGAGATCAAGGATCGTCCATCCAATGCTGCCGAGCTGACTGCCAAGGCTGAAGAGAACCTGAAGAAGGTGGTAGAACTGAAGCCTGATTATGCAGCTGCTTTCCTGGTATTGGGACAGATCCAGTACAACCAGGGCGTTGATTACAATACCCAGAACAAGGCCATCCGTCCGCCAGCTGGTGGCAAGCTGAAGCCTGAAGAACTGAAGAAGAAGGAAGAATTGCGTGGTTTGATCGCCAAGAAATTCGATGATGCTATTCCTTACTTCGAGAAGGTGGATGAGATCCTTGGCAGCCAGGGCAAACTGAAGATGGAAGACAAGAGCCACCTGAAGGATGCTTATGACCTGCTGATCACCATTTACGATAACAAGGGTAACAAGGATAAAGTGACCTTCTACGAGAATAAGTTCAACAACGTAGACAAGGCCCACTAAGATCCGGGAGCACATAAATAATAGGAAAACGGTCGCATATTGCGACCGTTTTTAATTTTCATATAATATTGATTATTAATAGATAGCGGTAATTATTGTTCAATAATAATCCGGTAACTGTTTGTCCATTGTAATTCCTGCTTTGTCATGTTTTTACTGCTCACAACCGGTTATGTCTGTGGAATGGGTTCCTTGCTTTGGGGATAATCCTGATCAGATACAAAATGCTGGTGCCATATGCAGGTGGCTTTTCCAAGCTGTAAAGCGGCTTGATCGTGGGTAGGCCGTTTGACGGCCTAAGTTTTATCATTCTATTGGATATAACGACGGGAATAAGGATAAACTTCCAGCACCTTGGGAGTTTATTTGATGCAAATTCTGATGGTCCTGGACAAGCTCAAAAGACGGTTTATTTAGAGGGAATGGTTTGTCCTGAGTGTGTACTCAGGGACAACGTGCTTCATGTGCCATTAGCTTTAAATGTATATCCACGGCTTATTTGAGAGACTCTTCCCTCTAAACCCAAGGTCTGATTTTAGTCTTATAATTTATATTATGTTAAATGAATAAAAGGGAAATAACGCCCACTATCCATCCAGTGAACGATGAACCAAACCGATCATCCGTGTTCATGATTGTCGTTGATAAGCTGTAGGTGATAACACCAACAACGGCTGCGAGATATGCCCTACTTTTCAATAACAGAAAGACCAACCTGGTCCATATGGTAATCATATCCGTTTAAGCCAGTTGGTGATAACACCAACAATGGCCATCGGTAATTTGCGTGTGCCGAAAATTTCCAGACCTTGTCTGCCGAAGCTTCAGCGAAGGCAGATCCCCATATCTCCACATTTTCACATCTTCATATTCTCACATCGGTTCACTCCTTTTGTTCCGGCTTATGGAATTCCTTAAAGATGAGTCGGAGCGATTGGTCGTAGGTCAGATAATTATAGAGCCAGTTCAGGAAGACAAATAACCTGTTCTTCACGCCCAGGATCAGCATCAGGTGCAGGGCCATCCAGACCAGCCAGGCCAGGAATCCCCCGAAATGCCATTTGGGTTTAGGGATATCCACCACCGCCTTATTGCGGCCTACAGTTGCCATCGCACCTTTATCGTAATATTCGAAAGGTTTCCATAGTACTTTATCCAGCCCATGCTTCAGTAAGTTCTGGGCCAGGTTTCCCGCCTGTTGGATGGCCACCGGTGCTACCTGTGGATGGCCATTGGGATTGGTGTCGGTAGCCATGCAGGCCAGGTCACCTATCGCATAGATACCAGGGAATCCTTTCACTTCATTGAATGGGTCGACCGGAATCCGGTTGCCCCTTTGCAAGGAAAGTCCATCCAGGCCACCCGGCACATGCCCCTTAATGCCTGCTGCCCAGATCACGGTGGCCGTCGGGATGGCTGTTCCATCCTTGCACTCCAATACAGATCCGTTATAGTCAGATACCTGTTTGCCGGTCAGCAGGGTTACCCCCAGCTCCTTCAGGTATTGGCCCGCCTGTTCGCTGCTCTTGCCACTCATGGTCCCCAACACCTTGTCCGATCCTTCAAGGAGGTAAATATTCATGCGGGAAAAATCCAGTTCCGGGTAATCCTTGGGCAGTACATACCGCTTCATTTCGGCAATGGCCCCGGAGACTTCCACCCCTGTTGGCCCCCCGCCCACTACAACGATATTCATGTATTGCTGCAATTGGTCGGGGTCCTTTTCATGGACGGCCTTTTCGAAATTCTCCATCAGGCGGTGCCTGATCTGCAAGGCCTCTACCGTCGATTTCATGGAAAAAGCATGGCGCTCAAGGTTGGCATTTCCGAAGAAATTGGTGCCAGCCCCCATGGCCAATACCAGGATATCGTAATAAAAATTGCCGGAATCGGTAACCAATTGGCGGTTCGCGGCATCTACCCGCTCAATATTGGCCAGCCTGATCCTGACATTCCTGCTTTTCTGGAAGACCTTCCTCAGGGGAAAGGAAATATTGCTGGCATCCAGTCCCGCTGTGGCTACCTGGTAGAATAATGGTTGGAACTGGTGGTAATTGAACCGGTCAACAAGGGTCAACTCAAAGCCCGGTTTGTTGTTCAGCATCCGGGCCAATCGGAGTCCACCGAAACCGGCACCGGCAATCACTATTTTCATAATGTGCATTTGATAGGATAAAATTATATGAAATTTTCAATAAATTTTGAAAATATTGATAAAAAGATTCGACTGCCTAAAACAAAAGCCTGTGGAAAGGAAACCACAGGCTTTTAAGGTATGTTTAGGGAGCATTACCCCCTCGCTCAATAAAGCAACCTCACCTTGATGGTTTCCTTTACATCACGAAGGAGCTTTTCAGCCTGCTTGGACAGTTTCTTATCGACATCCAACACTACATAGCCGATATCTTCATTGGTCTTGAGGTATTGGCCAAGGATATTGATCTTGTGGTTCGACAATTGGGTGTTGATGGCACTGAGTACCCCTGGAACGTTATTATGGACATGGAGGATACGATGTGTGCCTTCCTGGGGTGGCAGGCTCAGTTCCGGTACTGTATGCGAGCCGGTAGTGATACCCATTTCCAGGAATTGGAAGAGCTTATTGCTCACGTCAACCCCAATGTTTTGTTGGGCTTCCTCTGTAGAACCGCCGATATGCGGGGTCAGGATAACGTTGGGAAGGTCCTGTAACGGCGTCTGGAAACGATCGCCATTCTTTTCAGGTTCCCAGGGATATACATCGATCCCGGCACCGGAGATATGCCCGTCTACAATGAATTTCCTGAGGGCGTCCAGGTCAACTACCTCACCCCTTGCATAATTGAGCAGGATGCTACCTTTCTTGAAAAACTTGAGGTTGTTCTTGTTAATCATGTTCCTGGTCTGCGCTGTTTCCGGAACATGTAACGTAACAATATCAGACTGGGACACCAGGTCTTTGAGGGACTTACAGGCTTCTGCATTACCCAGTGGTAGCTTGGTAACCACATCATAATACAACACCTTCATTCCCAGCGCTTCTGCGAGTACGCTTACCTGGGTGCCGATATTGCCGTAACCGATGATGCCGAGGGTCTTGCCCCTCAGCTCGAAGCTGCCTTTGGCATCCTTCATCCAAATGCCTTCATGGGCCGCCTTGTTCTTGTCGGGGATCCGGCGGATGAGCATAATGGATGCACCTATAACCAATTCGGCTACCGAACGGGTGTTGGAATAGGGTGCGTTAAAAACGGTAATACCCGTTTTGGTAGCGGCTTTGAGGTTGATCTGGTTTACCCCGATACAGAAGGCACCGATGGCTTGCAGTTTGGTGGCGGCTGCCAACACTTTTTCCGTAACCTGCGTCTTGGATCGGATACCCAGAAGATGGACATCCTTGATCTCTTTGATGAGTTCTTCTTCTGAAAGTGCGCCGGAAAGTTTTTTAACATTGGCGTAGCCGGCCTGGGTAAAATGTTTTACTGCCCTGTCGCTGATATTCTCCAGGAACAGGATCTTGATCTTGTCTTTTGGATAGCTGGTTGTGGGTTCCATAACGATTGCTTGCTATTTGCAAATATGCCTGATTCTAGCCATATTATGAAAGATACTTGCCTCCGGCATATGATTTGCACGGTGAATTCGTTATTATTGCGAAATCCGATTCCTTGTACGCCTAAAACACTCCTTTTGAAAAACAAATTCGTACAAATCCTGGTAACCGGTATTCTGGTAGCATCCCTTCCAGCCTGCAAGCAGCGCCCTGACAATGACGCAGCCAGGGCGAAAGGAACTGGTGCCCCTACCATCGCCTCCACCCTGCACTTCGCAGATGAACATACTACCGCCACTTACGAAACAGCCATCAATAAATTTTTCAAGAACGGTCTGTTCCGCTCCGGTTTCAATGGCAGCTACCTCGTGGCCAAAGAAGGAAAGATCATTGCAGAAGGGTATAATGGCTTCCTTGATCCGGTGACTAAGACCGACTCCATCGGCGAGCATGATGCTTTCCACCTGGCTTCTGTTTCCAAGACCTTCACGGGAATGGCGGTGCTCAAACTCTGGGAAGAAGGGAAAATCGGGCTGGATGATGACCTGTCCAAATATTTTGACAAGTTCCCTTACCCCGGCACTACCGTCAAGATGTTGCTGAGTCATCGAAGTGGCTTGCCCAATTACACCAATTACCTCGAGCATTACAATTGGGATAAGAAGAAACTGGTCACCAACCTGGATGTCCTCACTTCCCTTTATACCATGCATCCCCCGCTTCAATTCCCGACGGGCAAGAGGTTCAGTTATTGTAATACCAACTATGCCCTGCTGGCCCTACTTATTGAAAAGGTCAGCGGTAAGGCCTATCATGTATACCTGGAAGAAACCTTCTTTAAGCCTTTGGGCATGACTGATACCTATGTGTTCAGTTTGGATAAAGCTGAAACGGCCATGCCTTCCTTTGAATGGAATAACCGCAGGTATGGACTGGAATTCATGGACCTGGTATATGGTGACAAGAATATTTACAGTACCGTGCGCGATATGCTGAAATGGGATGAGGGTTTGAGGAACGGAAACCTTTTCAGGCAGTCCACCCTCGACAGCGCATTCCAGGGGTACAGCTATGAAAAGGCCGGAGCCCGCAACTATGGCCTGGGCTGGCGACTCACCGAAGTGGAGAATGGCAAAAAGATCGTTTACCATAACGGCTGGTGGCATGGCAACAATACCGTTTTCATCAGGTTACTGGAAGAAAAGGCCACCATCATTGTGTTGGGTAATAAATACAACCGAGGCATCTATAGGTCAAAGCAACTCTGCGACATTTTTGGTGACTACCGCCAAAGCAATAAGACCTTCCAGGAGCTCGAAAACGAGTCTTCCAATGGATTGGCTGCCGGTGGTTCCCAGTAAGCCTTCTTCCCGGTTTTTTTGTACATTTCGGTATGGTGGTACTATCAGCCGAACAGGTAAGGGCATGGGATAATTATACCATGGAGCACAGCCCCATCAGTTCCATTGACCTGATGGAAAGGGCCGCAGCAGCTTGTGTGGATTGGCTTGAAGAGAAGGGACTCGTGGAGCAGCAGCAATTCTACATCTTCTGTGGCAAAGGAAATAATGGCGGCGATGGACTGGCCATGGCCAGGATGCTTGAAGCCAAAGGCAGGCCGGTCGATGTGTTCATCCCGGAGTTCGGGCACCTGGGTACCCAGGATTTCCAGCTGAACCTGCAACGCCTTCACCAAACCAATGTACCGATCCATTTTATACAGCCGGGTAATCCCCTGCCCGACCTCCCTTCAGGCATTATCATCATTGACGCGTTACTGGGTACAGGTCTGAACCGCCCACTGGAAGGTTTCCTGCTTGAATTGGTGGAGCATATCAATGAGAGCAAGAACGCCGTAATCAGCATTGATATGCCCTCCGGTCTTTTCAGCGATGGCACTACCCTTCCTGCCAAAGCCATAAGGTCCGCTTATACCCTCAGTTTCCAATGCTATAAACCAGCCTTGTTGCTGGCAGAGAACGCCCCTTTTTTCGGGGTCGTTTCTATACTGAATATTGGGCTGCTTCCACAATTCATCTCTGGTATTACGCCTGTCCATGAGGTCATTGACCATGAAATGGCAACCAGTATCACCAGGCCAAGACCGCTATTTGCCCACAAGGGAAATTTCGGTCATGCCTTACTGTTAGCCGGTTCCCTTGGCAAGGTGGGCGCTGCTGTAATGGCGGCCGAGGCCTGTTTGCGCAGTGGTGCAGGGTTATTGACCTGTGGTATCCCGATGGTGGGTATGAACATCCTCCAAACATCAGTGCCGGAAGCCATGGCCATCCCCATTGGTGAGGACATCATTAGTGAAAGCCCTGATGACCTCGATCGTTTCAGGGCAATAGGCTGTGGTCCCGGTATAGGGACGGACCCGGCAACTGCGGCTGCTTTGGCTATAGTGCTGAAAAATTTCAAACAGCCCATGGTATGGGATGCCGATGCCCTTAACCTGCTGGCGCAACAACCGCAATGGTGGGAGGAACTCCCTCCCCTCTCCATTCTCACTCCGCATCCCAAGGAGTTTGAACGCTTGGCAGGCAACTGTTCCAATGAATTGGATCGGCTCGAAAAGGCAAGGCGGTTAGCGATGGAAAAGAAAGTGATAGTCGTCCTGAAAGGCCACCGGACCTTTGTTGCCATGCCAGGCGGAAGAACCTATTTCAATCTCTCCGGGAATGCTTCTATGGCCAAGGGAGGAAGCGGCGATGTGCTGACCGGTATCCTGACCGGTTTGATGGCAAGGGACTATGTACCGGACCAGGCGGCGGTCCTGGGTGTTTACCTGCATGGATTGGCAGGGGAACTGGCCAGCGCTGACCATGGCATGGAATCAGTTTTAGCAAGGGATATCATCGCTTATATCGGACCTGCTTTTGTAGCTCTTGCTTAAGGAAAGTTTTTCCTGAAAGCTAATTCCCCTATTTTTTTTCGGTTGTGCGTTGGGGCTGCTGGTAACGTTGCACCAGGTAAAGCCCTGATACCACCAACAAGATACCTGCCATTGTGAACAAGGAAACAGGTTCACCAAGGATCAGCCATGCCAGCAGGAACCCAAACACCGGGCAGAGATAAAGCCAATAGGCAGCTTTAACGGCGTCTTCCCTCAGCAGGTACATCCATGCCCATACAGCACCGATCGAGACCGGTAAGGCCAGCCATAGGGTTCCGCCCCAGAAGGCCAGGTCGAATTGGTTGCGGGAAGCATCATATTTCCACCAGGCGAAGGGTAAAAGGAAAAAGCCTCCCAGCAGGGTCTGCCATCCATTGATGGTGAGCTTGTCCAACTGGTTCCAGTTTGTCCTGGTGAAAAATATGGCACCTGCCGAATAGGCTACCATGCTTAAAACGAGAGTAGTGAGTCCTAGCGGTGTGGCATAGCTGCTTTTTAACAGCGGCCATGCCGCCGTGGTAACCCCGGCAGTACAAAGTATAAGGCTGATGATGGAAATGGAAGAGAACCTGTACTTGAACACGATTGCAGCCAGGATACTGATCAGCACCGGGTTGATGGCAATGGCCAGGCTCGCCAGTCCTGCTGAAGTGGTTTGCATGGCGATCACATACAAGCCCAGGTACAAGGTAACATTCAACAGTCCATAGATCGCCAGGGCCCGCCATTCTTTTCCTACCGGAAGCCGGTTACGGGAAAACAGGTGGGAAATAATGATCATGATGGTCCCTGCAAGGAAAAACCTTGTAATGGAAAGGATGAAGGGTTGGCCGCCTGTAAGGGCTATCTTGGTTGCGGTGGAGGCCGATGCCCAGAGTAGGGCAAAGATGACCCCGGTGACGATGAATCTGCTGTTCATTTCTTTTTCTTGCCCTTGGGCTTTTCCTGTTTTTTCATTTCCTGTTCCAGGAGTAAGCGCCAGTTGTCATTGGGGGTTTCTTCCGACAACGCCAGTGTTTCCCGGTACGATTGTTTGTCTATGGCCATTTCCCTGATCTCCTTGCCAATGTATTTCTGGATGGCTTCCAGCAAGGGCTTCTCTTCCTGGCTGCAGAAGGAAACTGCCTGGCCTTTCTTCACTCCCCTGCCTGTCCTTCCCACGCGGTGAACATAGTTTTCCGCTACATCCGGAAGGTCGTAGTTCACTACATAATCAACATCGGGAATATCGATCCCCCTTGCATTTACATCGGTAGTGATGAGCATTTTCACCTGGCCGGACCTGAATTGGTCCATTACATCCAGGCGGTCCTGTTGTTCCTTGCCCCCATGCATGCAAAGGCTGTCAATACCTACCCGCTTCATGGCTGCCTGTACCCTTTCTGCCCTCACCTTGGTACGCACAAAGACCAGTATCCTGGTATCCGGAAATTCTTTCACCAGTCTTTCCAGGAAAAAACGTTTATCGTCCATTTCCACAAATGCCACTGCATGGCTGATATTCTTTGAAACCGGGTCCTGTGGTGAGATCTGTATTCTGATAGGGTTGTACACCATGGCATAGGCCAGGTCCTTGATCTTCTTATCAATGGTTGCGGAGAAGAACAGGGTCTGGTGTTTCCTGGGCAGTTTCTTCTTCACATCAACAATATCCTTATTGAATCCAAGGTCCAGCATATGGTCGGCTTCATCCAATACCAGGACCCTGACAAAACTGAGGTCGAGGTGTTGCTGGTGGATGAGGTCGAACATCCTGCCCGGTGTGGCGATGAGGATATCCACCCCCTTCCTGAGTTGTTTCACCTGGTCATCCTGTTCCACTCCACCATATAGCCCCAGTATGGATAGGTCGGTATACTTCCCGATCTCGGAAAACACCCCCGCGATCTGGATAGCCAGTTCGCGTGTGGGCACCATTACCAGGCATTGCAACAAATGTTTGGGCTTATGCCTCCTCTCCTGCTGTTGTTGCAACACGTGAAGGATAGGGATGGCGAATGCTGCGGTTTTACCGGTACCGGTTTGTGCGATGGCCAAAACATCCTCACCTTTCAGGATAGAGGGGATGGCCTTGAACTGGATATCGGTTGGGCGTTTGAATCCAAGTTCTGCGAGACTTTCCTTAATGTCGGGTGAAATGTTGTATTGTTCGAATTTCATGTGAGCCGTTTCAAAAAACCTGCTCATCCTTTGCGGCGCAGGCAGCTGCAAAGGTATTGTTTTAGCGGCTTATGAGCCTTTAATTGCCCTATGCTGTTCAACGTTAGGCAATCGGCATCATGCTTTATTGAGTTTTTGCTCGAAATAGGAACAGAGTGTGGCCAGGGTGGAGATCTTTCCATAATCCTCTTCAGGAGTGTCCAGGCCCAGTTTTTCATCCAGTTGGGTAATGAATTGCAGCGCATCGAAGGAATCGATCTCCAGCTTATCCCGGATATTATCATCCGGTGCCAATGACCCCGGTTCTGTATCGGGTGCAATTTGTTTCAGCAAGTCTATCGCCAGGGTCTTTATGTTTTCTGCAGTCATAGTTTTTCGGGTTCTTGTAAATAGTGTTCAAATGCAGTTAATAGTTTGCTTCCAACAAGGCCATCACTGGCACGATGGTCGGCGGCAAGGGTAACATTGATGACCGATCTCACATCCAGCATCCCGTTTTCCGCCCATGGTTCTTCCCGGATACTTCCCAATCCAATGATGGCTACTTGTGGTGGATAGACCATCCCGAAAACCGTATCGGCCTGTCCTTCCCCAAGGCTGGTCAGGGTAATGGTAGCATCGCTCAATTCCGAACTCCTGAGCTTTAACGATCTTGCCCTCGGGATGAGATCATTCAGGACCTGCATGATCTCCGGTACCGATCTCTTATCCGCCTGGAGAATGGCCGGGACAATTATTCCCCCTGGCCTCAGGGAGATAGTGAAACCAATATTGATCGCTGTTTTTGGCTGGAAGCTCTTATCCCAATATCCATTCAATTGGGGAACATCTGCCAATGCTTTGGCAAGTGCCTTGACCAGCAGTGCGACTGGTAGTAAACGTTCCTTTATCGGATGTTCCTTATTGTAGTTGCCCAGCCATGCCAGGGCCCTGGTCATATCCATCTTTTTCTCCAGGTAATAATGAGGGATCTCCCTGTTCGATTTGGACATGGCTGCGGCGATGGCCATCCTTATGGATTCATTGTAATCTTTTTCCCCAGCTACCGGAGCGGTGGAAGGAACTTGGGTGGCGATCAGCTTTTCCACATCCTCTTTAGTGATCACCCCTCCTTCACCTGTACCGGTAATGGATTCCAGGTTGATGGAATGGTCTGCAGCCAGTTTCCTTGCCAATGGGGATGCCTTGATGCGGACTTCTTCTTTTTTTACCTGAGGTATTGCAGTTGGTGTTGTTTTCTTTTCCGGTTCACCACTATCGATCAATGCCATAACTGTCCCAACAGGAACCTTCTCGTCCACTTTTGTCAAGAGGCTATTGATGGTCCCTTCCTGGAAGACCTCAATATCTATCAGGCCTTTCTGCGTTTCAACGATGGCAATGATGTCCCCTCGTTTTACATGGTCGCCTGGTTTGACCAGCCATTCCCGTAAAGAACCGGCTTCCATATCAGCGCCCAGACTGGGCATTTTAAACTCCACCATGCCTCATGCTATTTTTTACGAGGTTAATAATATCTGCTGGTTGCGGAACCGATGCGTCCTCCAGGTGTTTGGGATAAGGGATGGGTACTTCTACCCCTCCGAGCCGGCGGACAGGTGCATCCAGCTCATAGAAGATGTTCTCCATGATCCTTGCACTTATTTCCGAAGAAATGTTGACACTGCCCCATGCATCTTCCACCAGCACTGCCCTATGGGTCTTCCTGATCGAGTTGAATACGGTAGTATAATCGATCGGTCGCAGCACCCTCAGGTCTATCACCTCCACGTCTATGCCATCCGCCAACAGCGTATTGGCAGCCTCCAGCGATTTGTAGACGCCTGTTCCATAAGTGACCAGTGAAATATCCTTTCCTGTTTTCCTGATGGCAGCTAAATGAGTGTTTACATTTTCAGGTTCGGTAGGAAGTTCTGCTTCCATGTTCAACATGGATGTATACTCGAAAATGATGACCGGGTCAGGGTGGTCAAATATGGCCGGCAAAAAGTTCCTCGCATCTTCATGGGTGCCAATGGAGAACACCTTCAGCCCGGGGATATGGGCGTAGAGCGGTTCCCAGCTGTGGGAATGCTGTGCCGCCAATTGCCTGCCTATCCCTGAACCCATCCTGACGATCACGGGAACATTGACCTGTCCACCGGACATATGCAATAAAGTGGCAGCATTGTTCACGATCTGGTCCATGGCCAACAAGCTGAAATTAACCGTCATGATCTCCACTATCGGTCGCATCCCACCAATGGCAGCGCCTATTCCAGCACCCATGAAACCTGATTCCGACAAGGGTACGTCCATGATCCTTTCTGCCCCAAACTCCGCCAGCAATCCTTTGCTGACAGCAAATGCACCTCCGTACCTACCTACATCCTCACCCATCAGGAATGCGCGCTGGTCATGTTGCAGTACCTGCCTGATGCCCTGTTTCAAGGCTTCGCGGTAGGTCATGCGAATAAGTTTAGTTTCATTTTCCATAGCAGGGGTTATTGGCCATTACCGGTGATCAGTTGGTTTGGGTTTCACTGTGAACGAATCTTGTCAACTCTTCCACTGGCTCCCATTTTCCTTTCTCCGCAAAATCAATGGCTGCTTTTATTTCTTCTTCCACCTTCGATTCAATGCCTTGGAATGCCGCTTCCGAGAAGCCGAACTGCTCCTTCATATACCTGTAAAGAGCTGGAATGGGATCTTTTTGCTTCCATTCCTCCACCTCCGTTTTCTCCCGGTACAGTTCCGCATCAAACATGGAATGGGCCCTGAACCGGTAGGTATTGGCAACCAACAACAATGGCTTGCCTGTTTGCCTGATGGTGTCAACCGCCTGTTTGGCTGCGGCTTCCACTTTCAGCACATCCATACCATCCACCACCATGGTGGCCATACCATAACCTTCCCCTTTCTTTTCCAGGTGGGTTTCTGAATGGGAGAAACGAATCGCCGTGCCCATAGCATAAAGGTTGTTTTCACAAACCAGTAGCAAGGGTACCGACCACAATGCGGCGAGGTTCATGGCTTCATGGAACTCCCCTTCCGCGGCTGCACCTTCGCCAAAGAAGCAACAGGTGACGGATGCCTTTCCTTGCTTTTTGGCAGCCAATGCCATGCCTACGGCCATGGGCAGGTGACCGCCTACGATCGCGTTCCCGCCGTAGAATTTTTTCGAGGCATCGAACAGGTGCATGGACCCTCCCCTTCCCCTGCTGCATCCTTCCTGCTTGCCGTACATCTCGGCCATGATCCTTCCTGCATCTACTCCCCTTGCCAATGCATGGCCATGCTCACGATAAGTGCTCAGGATGCTATCCTCCCCTGTCAGGGCTTGCATCACCCCAACAGCCACAGCTTCCTCACCCACATAGAGGTGAAGGAATCCCCTGATCAGGGATTGCGTGTACAATTCCGCGGACCGCTCTTCGAATCTCCTGATCAGTTGCATCTGGTATAAGATATTCGTATAGTGGTCAACGTTATCTTGTCCTGCAGTACCTGCTTTTAGTGTAGTATCCATGGTCATTGTTGTTCCAATGTTGACAGGTCCCCTTCCGGTAACCCCAGTTCCCTCGCCTTTAACAGTCTCCTGAGGATCTTCCCACTGCGGGTCTTGGGCAGGTCCTTTATGAAACTGATCTCACGCGGGGCAACGGCTGCCCCCAGTTTCCTCCTGATGAATCCCATGATATCCATCCTTGTTGTTTCATCTTCAGCATATCCCTGTTTCAATACGATGAACGCTTTTACCAACTCGCCGATCATAGGATCAGGTTTGCCTATGATGGCTGCTTCTGCCACGGCGGGGTGCTGCATCAGCGCGCTTTCCACCTCGAATGGACCTACCATATGCCCGGAGGTCTTGATGATATCATCGGCCCTGCCTACGAACCAGTAATAACCTGCTTCGTCTTTCCTGGCGAGGTCGCCGGTTATATACCATTCGTCCCTGAAACATTTGGCATAACGTTCTTCCTCGTTCAGGTAGGTCCTGAACATGGAAGGCCATCCCTTCCTGATCACCAGGTGTCCTTGCCTGCCTCCATCGCTGATGATGCGGATGCCTCCTTCCTCTGTTAACGCTGCGATGGCGGCTTCAATGCCTGGAATGGGCTTTCCCATGGAGCCCGGTTTGACCGGTAAAGAGGGGAAATTGGCGATCATGATCCCACCTGTTTCTGTTTGCCACCAATTGTCCAGGATCGGCATGCCAAAGGCCCTCCTGCCCCATTCTACACCTTCTGCACTCAAGGGTTCCCCCACACTTCCTATCAGCCGCAAATGGGAAAGGTCATGTGTTTCCCTTGGCTGGATATTCATGCGCATCAGGCGCCTGATGGAAGTAGGTGCGGTATACCAGATATTGACCTTTTCTGCTTCCAGTATTGTCATCCATCTTGCTGCATCAAATTCTTCTTCATCAATAATATTGGTTATGCCACATACCAATGGGGCTATGATGCCATATGATGTACCAGTCACCCATCCCGGGTCTGCGGTGCACCAGAAACGGTCCCCTTGCTGGAAATCCAAGACATACTTGCCCGTTATGTAGTGGGTGAGGATGGCTTTATGAACATGGACGGCTCCTTTCGGCATTCCTGTGGTGCCGCTGGTGAAATGCAATAGTGCAGCATCTTCGGGTTGGGTAAAGGGAATGGTAAAGTCTTCTTTTGATGCTTCCATCAGTTGCGGCAAGGAAAGGACCTTTGCTTCTGTTGTGTGGTCGCTGTCTGTCAATAGAACATAGGCCAGGTCCGGCAGTTTTTCCATCAATGGTTTTATCTTCTGTTCATACTGCCTGCTGGTGGTGACCAGCAATCTAATCTTACCTCTTGATAAGCGCTGGAATATAGGCTCAGGGCCAAACACAGAGAACAGGGGGCAATATACTGCACCGGCCTTTAAGGTGCCTAATGCAGCGATATACAATTCCGGTATCCTTCCGGTAAGGGTGCAAACCCTATCCCCTTTCCTTATGCCTAGTTGGTGAAGCAGGTTGGCAAACCGGTTCGTTTGCAGTTGCAGTGCAGCATAGCTGAATTCCCGCTTACCTTGCTTCCCAATAAAGCAAAGGGCAGTAGTATCACCCCTGCCCTCTTTCACCTGTTTATCCAATGCCTCGTAGCCAATATTCAAGCCATGTTCACTGATCCCCTGGTCCAAACAGCCCATCTCTGCTTCCCAATTGAATTGTTGTTGAAGCTTTTCGTAATCCGGCATGTTTGGGCTATTGGTGGCCTTCATGGTGGTCCAACTTGTGGATGATCAATTCATGCTTTTCTTTCCGTCTATTTCTTCTGGTTACTTTTCAGCACATTGCTGCTGACCATATCATTGATGATGGCCAGTCCATATTCATGTCCCAGTGTTGAAACTGATGAAGGATCAAAGGATTGGCTTTGGGCTGAATACAGAAGGGTTGTAGTACCTGCAGAGAAGGAATAAAAATTACTTTCCCAGAAATACTTGGTGTCAGTAGCATAGTAGCCGGGAGAATAGATCCTTCCATACATGGTGGAATAGTACGGGTACCAATACCGCTGGTAAATGCCATAGGGTGAATAATAGATATTCCCCGGAACATAGTAGCGTTCCTTCGTCTTATCCAGCAGGATAATGGTCATGACTGCCTCAATGCCTTTGTCCTTGAGCATTTGCAGTGCCTCATTTTCCTTGATGCCTTCAAATGCCTTGGGTCCGAATTCACTGCTGGCGGCTACTGCATTATAGCCAAGGTTGCGCAGGTCCCCTACCAGGTGCTCTTCCATTTTCTCCCTGATGGAACGATCCGGGTCTGCGATCAGTCCCACTACCATGATCTTGTCATAGGTTCCCGGTTGCACATCAGGTGCTTTCCAGGTACTGGTGATCTTGGAGGAACTGCCACAGGATGCCAGCAGCATAATGGCTATGCAACTGGTGATGATTGTATTCATGTTTCTTGATTTAGTATCGGGTGATCAGGGCTATATGGCCATGGTCTTTTAAGCTGTCCTGTTCAACAAAATATACCTCACCGTTCTTCTCCAAAACGGTTTCAATCACCTTGTCAACAGCATCAGGGATCACTTCATGTGGAAACAAAGGTGATTTTAAATGAAGCCTTGAAGCGTTGACCGGGTCAATAAAACCGGGTTTCCGAAAATCTTTTTCCACCAACAGTTTTAATCCCCTTCCCTGCCATGCTGCTTCCCAAACATTCTCCAGTTGTTCTAATCCATGCCCTTCACCGATCTTCTCTTCAAAGTCCTTTACGAGGTCCTGCTTTTGCCTGTTGCGGTAGTTCCGGTAAATGTCCCAGGCTTTGCCTGCCAGGATATGCTGGTCCTGGTAAGTGTAATTGCCTTCAATAGTTCCAATGATATTGGACTGGTGGCGGGTTACCTTTTCGTACCAGGCCAATTCCTTGGTAACAGCAGTAACCACCAGTGCAGTCCCCTGTACCAGGTAATTATCGAGAATATGGTCTATGGACTGGAAGAATTTTTCATGCCGCTCAGCTTCTATGAATGACTTGTCTTTTTCAAATCCCTTGGTGCCAGCATAACCGGAGTAAGAACTGCTCCTGCTTGGGTGTTCGTATAGATAACTGTCCGTATATTCCCTGGGGAAATTATTATCCTTTACTTCTGCCAGCTGGTCCAGCTGGCCTTGAAAGAGGCGTGCATCGTTTTCGGTAAGCATCAAAAGGAAATAGGGTTTGGAGTAGTTCAACTGGTAGAGAAGGTCCCTGATCTCAAAGCGATCGGATACCAGCACTTTCTCCTCAATGGGAAAATGAAATTTTTCCAATAGCTGCACTTTCCCGGAGACAAATAAACCGATTCCATCCATATTATGATTGTAATCAATTCCTTCCGCGAGCGCCTCTATGGATCGTTCAATGGCTGCCGTGGCTGTCTTGTCATACCGCTGGTGCAACTGAAGTTTGGCTGCCGCAATGGCCTTTTCCATCACAGACCTGTCGCCCTGCCGCTCAGGAATGAAACGATGCGTGGGGATGATGATGGATACACAAATATTTCCCTGTCCCTGCTTGAGTTGGACCAGGTTCTCTCCGAGTAGTGACTCCTTTGTCATTGGTGATTATTTGAATGTTGACAGGCGGGGACGGAAGAAGAATCTTAATACAAATTAGTTCACCTGTCCCGGTAAGCCGATGATGGGTGTCAGTCTGAAATTTGATATTGGTCAGGGATTGTCGCAATAAAAGCCCTGCAAGGACTTGCAGGGCTTATCAAACCTCTAAACTTCTCTTACTATTTAACACCCAACAATTTTTTAGATTCTTTTTCATTTACCTGTTTATTCCTTGCATCAATGATGGGCTGGTATGGACCAAACTTATGCTGCTGCTCAGAAAAACCATCTGTAAAGGGGCCAAAGGGATGGTCAATGGGCTTTTTGGAAATATCCGGCCAGTCTTCACTAAGGTCTTTGGCAGGTCTTGGCTGGGAGTTGACATATGCGGCTACATCCCAGGCTTCCTCATTGGTCAATGCCGGCGACTGGTGTGTGCTCTGGTTGAAAGGCATATTATCCCTGATGTATCCTGCAAACCTCGATAGCCTGAACAGGCCTGCTCCATTATTGTAACTGTGCTCCCCCCAAAGTGGAGGATAGGCATAGGCATTGCCATCCGGGGTCTTTAGTCCTTCCCCATTGCCGCCATGGCAGGACACGCATTTGACTGCATATGCTTCCTTACCTTTTTGGGGACTGGCTGCCCGGTCGAGATAGGTCAATTCCCGGATGCCGGAGCCCAATGGTTTTTCCCCTTTCTTCACATCCTTCCCCAGCCACTTGATATAGGTCACCATGGCTTTCATTTCCCTGCTGTTGGTATCCAGTGCAGATCCGTTTAAACTTCTTTCAAAACAATCATTGACCCGCCTGGCAATACTTTCTACACTGCCACTCCTGTCGCGGAATTTAGGGTAGGTAGAAGCCACGGCACCATAGTTATTCCCCCATGCCCTTGTACCGGCATCGAGGTGACAGTTCTGGCAATTCATGCCATTGGTAATGGGTTTGATAATGCCGTTAGGACCAAAATAATGTGCGGTATTCGCAATCAGGTCTTCCCCATAGATGACCAATTCGCGCTCCTCCCCTTTCAATTGATTATCCAGGTAGAGGCTGGGAGCCATCCATTCCTCAGGGGTTTTTGATGCAAAAACAAGTTCCCTTGGCTTTTCAATTGATGCTACCTTAACCACTATCGTGACCAGAACGACCAGGACCAAAATGTATGCAAACCAGAATTCTTTCAGGTGTTTCATAATGTAGTACAATCGTTGTTTGAGAAGTATTTGCCTTAACAATTGTAAAATTGGTAATTAGAAACAACCTGGATAGTGACTGTGGTCACTCAGGTCAATTCGTGATCTTGATATAACTCCAGCCTTCTTCCTGCTTCATGATCACTTCACCAATACCCATTGGAACGGTACCAGCATCTGGCACCAGTGAGGCCCTGTCGATCTTTCTTTCCCTTAAGGTATTCTCACAACCCATGAAGCTGATGCCCATTTGCCTGAATTCGTGAATGGATGCCTGTTGCGTGGTCTTATCCTGCACCAGGAAATAGATGCCTGGTCCATGCGCTACCACTTCGATCTGGACATCATCTTTCCAGCCCGCCTTGAGGTTGGTGATGTTTTTGATCATGCCGCGCCAAACCGCAGTGTCATTACTGGTTAGGTGAAGTACCACTTTATGTTTGGCTTTCGATGATCCTGTTTCCACTGTTTGGGAAGATACCTTTTGCTGGGAAGGCACAGACTGATTGGGTTCAGGTTCCTTACTGGTATCTGCCACTTTTTTACCGATCATGGCCAACAGGACTGTAGCTGTTAATACGATCTTATACATACGCTTAATCTGATGTGTTAACGGAATTCATAACCAAAGCCCATCAATTGGGTGAGCAAGGTGGATGGCGCATCTGTAGCCGTACACCTGCCTTCCAGTTTGGGTGCTATGGGCGAATGGATGGCAAGGTATTCTTCAATGACGCTATGTAGTGTTGCGCCCAATCGCTTAGGTTCCTTAACCCCTTCCACCCTGCATATAGTGGTATCTGGATCTCCTTCCCGCTCGCAGGCTACAAAACTATACTCTTTGTCGAAGTCCACCGGCTTGCCACCAACCTTGATCCAATTTACCCTTTTTCCGGCATCATTGCCTATGGTAAAATTTACCTCCATTCCTTTGAACCTGACCACCCAGCCGCCAAACCTTTTCGCCGGGTCTTTCGCAAAGGCATTCTGCAATTCCTTTTCCATCCAGTCCCATAGTTGTCTTCCTGTAACAATACCTTTCTTGGCTTCACTATCAACCGGAAGCATACTCCAGAGGAAGTCCATGGTAATATCTGCTGTGCCGGTTTTGGGGTCCGGTACCAAGGGTGGACAAAAACGGAATCCGTTGCTAAGGGCTATGTCGGGTTTGAACTTCCACATGATGGCATCGGTTATGAAATTGTCCATCGGGGTTTCGATCACATAGTAGCGGACCAACGGAGTCCTGGTTTTGCCGATGACCCTGTCCAATGTTTTCTTGTAAGGTTCACGGGCCTTCTCTACCAACTGTTTCATTTCCTCATCTTCCTTATAGCGGCTTGGGTCGACATCCAGCAACTGGTAGTTGTGATCCTTTACTTGTCCATCCTCTACAACAATGTCGAGCCTTGCCACGAATGACCCAAAGGCCCCCGGCTCTGTTACTTTGGCATGAATGCCCTGGATGGGTTGCCTTACGCGCTCATGGGTATCTGCCCCGAGGATATAATCTACTCCCTTTACCTGGGACATATTCGAAAGCCCCACCTGTTGTGCCAATCCCATATGGGTCAACAGGAAGACCATTTCGCATTGTTCGTATTCCCTTAGGATCTTCACATACTTGGCCACATTCTTTTCCGGGAAAGTAAATTTGATGCCTTCGCTATAGGCAGGTGATTGTCGTTTGGGGGTAAGCGGGTCATTGTAACCAATGAAACCGATCTTGATCCCGGCAATATGCCTGACGAAATAGGGCGGGAAGATCAGGTCGCCGTTCATATCATCCCTGGTATCATGGAACATATTGGCACAAACCTTTACCCCATCGTAGGCAAACATATCCTTCATCATCATTTCCTTGCCATAGACCACCTCCCAGTTACCCGGCAGCATAATGTCGTAACCAATATTATTGATCAGGGGGACAATGGCTTTTCCTTCACTTAATGCGGCCACACCGCCACCTTGGAAACAGTCTCCACCATCGATCACCAGGGTATTGGCTGGATTCTCGTTGCGCAATGTATTGATCATGGATTTTAGGGTGGCAAATCCCCCGCGCTTTTTATAGACCGGTTTTCCATTTTCGAGGAAGAACTCATCATGGGTAAGCAACTGGGAATGGATGTCTGCCGTATGCAGCAGGGTGATCATAGCTGCCATCCCATTTTTTACGGCCTTGTTTTCATTCATTGCCTTTCCCTTGTACGCACTGTCATCATTGTTGAGGGCCGCAGCAGCGAGTGGTGAGGAAACCAGTCCACCGCCTATGCCAAGGCCCAGCCTTCCTGCATTACGCAGGAATTCCCTCCTTGAGTTTTCTGATAGTTGAACATGAAGGTCCTTTTCTGCCTGGCTGATGGCTTCTTCCTTGCAGGTGTGACAAGTACATTTAGGTAGGTGTCGTGTTGGCATAGCATTCGTTAGTTTAATCCAACAGCCAATTTGGCCATATTCGGACTTGCCGGTGGTGATAATTGTCACTTTAGCCGCATAATCCGCTTGCCTGAATGTAAGAAAAACCCAGTCCCCGGGAAAATCCTAAGGACTGGGTTTTTGATGAATGCCTATGCTTTCGCGCGGTTATTTAAGGGAAATATTCTGGTGGTACTTTATTTTGGAAGAGTCCTTTAACAGGATGCCAAAGAATGGGTCCTTCATCCCGGTCAGGAAATTGTCCTTTCCGGCATTTCCTACAAAGAGGTCCTTTGATTGATCATTGAGGATCAGGCCTGCAGTCTGGTCTTCAAATATGGCCAGGGCGATTCCTTCTGCACCATTGGAACGGTCAAGTCCCAATACCATTCGGTTCTGGCCGTCTACATTGATCAGGCCATAGCCTGATCGTTCAAATCCCTTTTCATCGTTGATGATGAGTCCGGTGGATTTGCCGATGCGCTTGCCGGTATTGGGATCAGGTACACTGCTCCCCAGGGCCAGTCGGTCGTATCCGTTCTCATCCAGGATGACCATGCCGTTGGCAGAGTGGTCATAATTCTTGTACCATTCCATGTATTGGGGTGAGAAGCCTTTGGCCCAGCTGGCTTTTACTTTGGCCGTATCTGTCCTGACACGGTTGGCCGCATAGGGAACCGGTGCCCCGATCAGGATGCGTTCCCTTCCTGCATCATCCACTACGATGATCCCCCTTGTCCGGATCACATCATCCTTGGGTGCTTTCCTGAATGCGAGGAACAATAGGGTTGGTGCTACCAATATCATCAATAAGATCAATTTTTGCTGGCGACGCAGCTGGCGTTCGAGTTGGTGTATCCTTTCTTCCATAGTTAAAGTTTAGAGTGTGATACGCATTAGCATAGAATTATGTTACAAGGCGATGAATAATTTTAGAATAAGCCTGGAATGAGTACCCCTCCTAATAATCGTATCTTTGCCGCCCCTAAAACAACCGACATGAGTCAAGAATCCCGTTTGAAAGCCAGGAGTGGCGGCCTGTGCGAATTATGCAAGGCCCCGGATGCATCCAATGTTTACACTGTAGGACCTGAATCTGTGGCTAGTGCAGATACTGATATCCTTATCTGTCATAAATGCGTTGACCAGATTGAAAAAAAAGAGCCCCTCGACAGCAAGCACTGGTCAGTGTTAACTGAATCCATGTGGAGTGAAGTACCTGCCGTGCAGGTGATGTCTTGGCGGATGCTGAACCGGCTGCGACAGGAAAGCTGGGCGGCTGATCAACTGGACATGATGTACCTGGATGATGCAACCCTTGCCTGGGCCAAGGCCAGTGGTGACCATGAGAATGATGCTTCGGTTGAGCTTCACCGTGATTGCAACGGTAATATCCTGAAGGAAGGTGATTCCGTGGTCCTGATCAAATCACTGGACGTGAAAGGCTCCACCCTTAATGCCAGGATGGGTACGGTCGTGAAGAACATAAGGCTGGTGGAAAACAATACCGAACAGATCGAAGGCAAGATAGAAGGCCAGGTGATCGTGATCCTTACTAAATATGTGAGGAAGCAAGGGTAGCCGGTAGCTAGAAATAATAAGCTATTCCAAGTTTTAAACGGAGCAGGTTGATGTTAAGGTCAACATTGGTTTCTGTAATTACTGTTTGCGGTTCATCGGGGGTTGTCCTGGTTTCCTTTGCATAGTCGAATCCCAATACCCCAACATTCAATTCAAAGGCAAAACCTTTTTCAACAATTAAAATTATACCTGGTGTAAAGGCAAGCCGGTAATCGTTTTTCTTTATGTCAGTGGTAGTAACCTTTGTACCTGTTGTCAATGTTTCATCCCCCTTACCGATCCCGAACTGTAAGCCGGTTTGGGTAAATAAGTAAAGGCGATTGGCTTTGCCAAGTCCAAAATAATGGCGGATAAATGGTGAGAGGAAATAGCTGTGGATATTTTTATTGGTAAATGTATTGGGACCAATGGCATTGATGGCTTCCTGGTCTGATGATTCCCCCTCGATGCCTAGCCCCAGTCCGATGGCTGTATTCTTCTTTATAAAATACCCGCCTCCGGTTTGGATGGAAAATTGTACAGACCTGGCATATTTCAATTCCTGGAATAGTTCTTCCACATATTCTTTTGTGCTATTGGTGTAGGAAAGAAGAAGGCCGACATAGGCTGTTTTCTTTTCCAAAACCATTCCACCGGTAGTCTGGGCTAATGAGGTATCAGGCCATAGTCCATAAAGAACCAAAATGATAGAGAAGATGTATGCTTTCATGCTTGCTGATTTTGGTGGTTAACAAAACTGTGGCATAATAAAGTTCCGTAATATGGTGGAGGTTTTGTGATTTTTAGGATGAATTCATCGACCTTACCTGTAAATACCCTGACAACCAGTCACTATTAGGGCATTCCTGTACGACATGCCCTATCAGCAGGACCCAAAACCGCATGTCCACAACACCGGCTGGATAAAGATTCCGGGAAAACATGCCTTGAAGGATAAAGGGCAGTATCAGTACCTAACTCCCGTTTTTGAAAAGAAACTGAAACAAATCCTTCAATTGGGTTGTCCGGGGATCTGCGCCGAATAAATGCTGTGTGGTAATGGCAGTTTTTTCGATGAGCCATTGCAGTTCGGCAAGCAGTACAAAGTAGCCATGTACAGTTGGGGACTTGTACCAAGCAAGACCAACACAATTTATCCCTGGGACAGTTGGGTAAAAGAATATACTGCCGAGCCGGCAATATGGTTCCATGAGGTATTCCCGCAGGATGGCATTGCCTACAGGGAAGAAGAAGTAAGACTCATAAAAAAAACTCAACCTTGGAAACTGCCCATGCTTTATTCAAGCATCTTGTTTTTGGCCGTTATACACCAAAGCAGTTCATTAATAAAAACCGATGCCCTTTTATCGGTTTCCTGTTTGTCAGTGGGGTGACCATTTTCGTCAAATGTTTCCTGGACCTTGATTACGGGAAACATGGCCGGCACTGTCCAGGCCCGGATTTTCCAAAGTGAAAATTGTAAAGAAGTAATTACCTGTGAGCCACCAAAGATACCATCAGATGCCGTTGAGATAGCTACTGGTTTTCTGTACCATTCATTGTAAAGAAGATCAATGGCATTTTTCAGGCTGGCAGGATAGCCCCCATTATATTCCGGGGTAACAATTATGATCCCATCCGCTGCCTTTACTTTACCCGCGAAACCAATCATTGCGGGCGAAGGATGTTCTTGATACCGTAAACGTTCTTCAAAAAGGGGGAATTGGTATTCATTCAGGTCCAATATTTCAACACTTGCCAGGTTATTGGTTTCAAGGTAGTTTTTAAAATACAATGCGACCCTGTGACTCATTCTGCCTGTCCTGATGCTGGATGATATGATAGCTATGTGTGGCATATGTTGGGTTTGCTGGTATTTCCTTCAATTAAGTTGAAGTTTTCCTTCGAATGCTTCCGGACATTAGGTGATCATGTCAATTCTGACCATCATTTTCTTTCCAGTGCATAATAGTTCTCAGGGTAATTTTAGCGGCTTAGGGGCTCAAAAGGCGAGGTTCGAAGTCTGTTGGAACGCTTTCATCAGGTAAGCTGTTTTACTTGTCGATGTTTAAAGGCGGCTTCAGTACTTACTGTAAGTTAGGTAATATTGATGAACTGGTGAATGTTTTGAAATTCGGGATTGGATGAGGGCCTGATGGCGGATGTCAATTGATTGTTCAATACCATTGGCGAAGCTTAACTTCTATATCCTTGTTTCCATCATTAACCATTTTCCTAAAGGCTTCCACATCGCTGAAGCCACCCGGCTGGCGGAAATGAAAGGGATAGACCACTTTGGGCTGGAATGCCAGTACAGCACTGGACGCCTGGTTGATATCCATAGTATAGGGTTTGTTCATGCAAACAAAGGCGATATCGATCCCTTTAAGTGCGCGCATCTCCGGGATGTCTTCCGTATCACCGGAGATATATACCTGCTTGCCGCCAAGGTTCAACACATAACCATTGCCCCTCCCCTTTGGATGGCGTACCCCCGGGGTATCCGGTAAATTATACATGGGTAAGGCAAGAACATCAACTCCCTTGAAGGATGATTTACCTCCATTGCCAATCACTTCGATCCGGGTAGTGGAAGGCAGGTAAGTGCTGATCCTATCCTTCACTGCTTGCGGTGCTATGATGATGGTACCGGAAAGATCCATTTTAACCAGGGTGCTGCTGTCCATATGGTCGCCATGGATATCGGTGATGAAAACAAGGTCAGGCCTGCCCATGGCTGCATACCGCTCTATACCGCCATAAGGATCAATGGCGATCTTCCTATTGTCCCATTCCATCCACAGGGAACCATGGTAAACAGGATGGATGTAGAGCGTGCCCTTGCTGGTGGGAAACTCATCCACCTGTGCATACGCGAAACAGACAACCAGGTGGGTCAATAGGGGGAGCAGGAGATTTTTCCAGGGCATAGTAATGATAATTTAATGGCTAATCTAACCAATATTTAAAACGATTGTTCAATTGTACAGTACCTGAACTTTTTACCACTCTAGGGTTTATATAAACATGTCCATTTTGCTTCAATTGATCTGCATGTCCTTACTACTGGCGGGTTCCCGGGATCCTGCCCAGCGCATCTTGTATGTTTTCGGTAAGGATGGCCAACCGGCAATGGTCAGGCAGCAGTTATCGATCCTTGAACCCCATCAGCAGGCCTGGAAAGAAAGGGACTTGCTGGTCAGGACGGTTGAGCCTGGTGATTCCCTCTACGGACGCTACGAGGTAAGGAATAATGCTTTTACGGTAATCCTTATCGGGAAGGACGGCGGGGAAAAGTACCGGTCCGATTCCCTGGTTCAACCGAAGGCGTTAATGGCTATCATTGATGCCATGCCCATGCGGAAGCAGGAAATGAAGCGGAAAAAGAAGGGCCAATAGGTTTGCATGTTCATGGAAGTTAGCCCCTTTAGCCTTAACCAGTTAAGCCTGGGGGAAGGCATTTTTTAAAAGACTGAGGTAAATATCCTCGCATTGGCTTTAAAGGGGGCTTTTAATTATTGAGCAATTAATTATTATGATATCATTGATGGGGTATCTTGCTTTGCGCGAAGGATGACGCCTTAATGTGGGGAGTCGGCAAGGGGAAATTTCCCGATTTTTTACCCATCAGTAGAAGTGAATAGTTGAAACTATGAAATGGATTACAAGGGAGCGGCCGAAGATTGACCGATTGGCATGTCCATGGTTGATCTTACGTTTTATTGATAAAGAAGCTGAATTTTTCTATGTGCCTTATGAATTAGTACAGGAAAAGGCAGACCAAATAGGTGCCATTCCATTTGATATTCCTGGTGTTGAATTTACCCATTATGGAAGTGAATGCACTTTTGACTATTTTGTCCGGAAATACAGGATAGAAGATCCTGCCATCAAGCGGATGGCTTCCATTATCCGTGGGGCTGATACGGACAAACATGAATTGGCGCCCCAGGCCGCTGGCCTTTGGGCCATATCTGCCGGACTCTCCTATAATCATACCTCTGACCATGAGTTGCTTGAAATTGGCCTGGTAATTTATGATGCCTTGTATAGTTGGGCCAGTCATTTATACCTGGAAGCCCATACCCAACAACCATTTGAAGACAGGCTGATTGATGTCTTGAACAAATGCATGAAGCAGTCTGGGGGCTCGGGCGGTAGAACACCTGCATGGGTGAAGGAACTCAGGGAACTCATCCAGGACCAGATCGACAGTTCCCTTACGTTGAAAGAGCTTTCCAGGGACCTGGATATTAATGCTTCCTATTTGTCGCGTGAGTTTTCAAGGCATTTTGATAACCTTTCATTTGGGGAATATGTCCGGAAATTGAGGATTGAAAAAGCCATTGAACTGATGAAAGACCCGGGCAATAGTTTGACGGATATTGCCTACCTGACAGGGTTTTCGGATCAAAGCCATTTTTACAGGATATTCAGGAAAATAACGAACCAGACTCCCTCAGCCTTCAGGAAAAATTTACTCAAAAAGTAATTTTTGTACATCCTGGTAATGCCTGTTCTATTTGGATAGATACGGGCCATGTAGTATTGGCTAAAAAAAGCAATGTGTAAAGCTATCAGGAAGGTTGTATTGGTTGTACTCATGTTTGGTGGGATGGTCATGCTTGCTAATGGGCAGTCGAATACAGTTACTTATCCCCGGGTTGCCGGCTATGTTGGCATTCTGCATCCAATAGTGGGTTTTAGTGAGGGAAAGTCGACTTTCAATTTCGATAATTATTACCTGGTTGGCCTGCCGACCGGTATCAATTTGTGGAAGAGCAGTAAGGTTGGATTTTCGGTTGAGTTTGTGCCCTTTGTCAGGGCTGATAGTACAGGCAGCAGAATGAGCAATTTTCTTTTCCATCCAGGTGTCCTGTTTGCTTTGGGAAAAGGCTGGACCCTGGCGGGTCGACTGGCTTTTGAAACTTCAGGAAGGTTTGGCGCCACCCCAGTGATCAATAAGGTAGTTAAAAAGAACAAACACAGTTCCTACTTTGTGGCCATGCCACTTCCTATGAGATTCGGCAATTCCCATGCTTTTTCCTTTACGATAGGGTTTCAATTCGGTGTTTCATTTTGAAGAGTGGGCCTTGTAAACCAGATAGGTTGTGGGTGACAACCATAAATAAACTCGAGTGATTTCCATTTGAAGCCTTTGTCAATTGTCATTCATGAGACTGTGAATCAACAACCTGGATGGGCATCAACCTACAAGCGATTGGAATAATTTTTCCAATGCTTCCGCCGGGTCATTGCAAAAACCCGGATGGACTTTGGAACATTGGATGATGGTGCTCCTGGCGGCGGTCAGCCAGCGGAAGCGGGAAGGCTGGTCCAGTTTGGCAATGGGGCCGCCTGAAGCTGCCCCCTGGCAGATATGTTCGAATCCCTTCAGGTATTGTTCAATATCCTCACTTTCAACTGCTGCATTGAAGGCTTCCAGCTTGCGGGGATCCAGTGCATAGCGGATACCCAGGAATTTCTTCTTTTTGGCGAAAAGGATCACCCCAACGTTGAAGAATTCTTCCCGTTCTACTTTCGGTACCACGCGGATCACCGCGTATTCAAATAATCCTTGATCTTGCATGCTGGGCTTCTTCGACAAAAATAGGGGCATGTGCTACCCGGTTGATCAAAAACTGCGCATATATTTCCCGGTGTTCGGCAACCGCTTCCCCGGCAGAAAGGGCCAACCATTCATCGGGAACCAGGCTAACAATATTTCGGATGACCGTTGGCGTTAGAATGTCAGGGAATTGTTCCTGCACGGTGGCCAGTTCTGTTGCCAATGGCAGGAGTACATGATCCTTGATGGGTGTAAAGGGTTTCTGCGATTGTTCCTTCCAGTTGTCCCAACTGTGGTGGAAATAGAGCGATGCTCCATGATCTATAAGCCATAGTTCCCTGTTCCACATCAGCATATTCGTATTCCTGCAGGTACGGTCCACATTGGTCAGTAAGGCATCGAGCCATACCACTTTGGAAGCGAGCAAGGGGTCTACCTTGGATACGGCAGGATCATAGGTGATGGAGCCGGACAGGTAATGCAGCCCAAGGTTCCTGCCTACACTGGCCTTCAGCAGGTCCTGGATCTCCTCATCGGGCTCCGTCCGGCCAAAGGCCTCATCTACCACGGCAAAGACGATCTCCGGCACTTTCAGTCCAAGGGCACGGGCCACCTCCCCTCCTATCAGTTCAGCGATCAGGGACTTAATGCCCTGGCCTGCCCCCCTGAATTTCAATACATACAAAAAGCCATCATCCGCTTCCGCAATGGCCGGCAGGGAGCCGCCTTCGCGCAGGGGCGTCACATAACGGGTAACCGCAACCGTACGTATGTCTGGTGGTACTGAAGGCATGTTCCTGCAAAGTAAAGTATTTCGGGTTGGATAAAGGAAACAACGGATAGTAAGATGGTAGTTCATCGGGGTCCCCTTCGGGAGACCCCGCTGAGGAAAAATATACTGCAGGGACCGTCGGATACAAAGACTTTCGATCTTACCCCATCAGGGTCTCCCGGAGGGGACCCTGATGAATAGTAGGATGAAGGTGCATCGGGGTCCTCTACGAGAGACCCCGCTGAGGTAAAAAATTTAAGTTAAGCGATAAACGTTGTGAATGACTTTCGTTCATGAGTTGATGGCGATAACACGAAAATCCTGGCCTCATCAATTCAACTTCAGGAAGCACCAATTGGTATAAAAGGTTTTCCGCGAATTGAATCCCTGTCCTTCCTTGGCTATGGGGAATACAATGGCAGCTGTGGAATTCTGGACCGTATTGCCCAAATAGTAAGATGACCTGCCCTTCTGGCTTTCGCTGACCAGTTTTCGATGGGCCAGTTGCTTATCCTGGTTGATGAAGGCTTCCGCCAAGGAAAGGTCACCAGCTGATTTGGTGGTAACGGTCTTCTCCCCTTCAGCACGCTGCAAATTGGATTCATTGTCATTGTAGAGAAGGATGATCTCATTACCTCGGACGGAACTGATATAGCCGGAGGAAGAAATGGAAATGGAAGGTGATTGCACCATCTGGATGGATCCTGATCCACTCCTTGCCCGCCTGGAATACACGATCTTCCTGGGAAGGGAAATATGGTCGAATGTATTCCCATTGGGATTGGGATAAAAAACCAACACTGGCCCTACGATAACAGTGGTGGTGGCCACCATATGGCTTTGGTTATTGCTATTGGGTGCTGATGAAGCAGTGGTGGTGCTGGATGCTTCCGGGCTTCCCGTAATAGCAATGGTGCCATTGTCCAACTGCAGGAGGTTGGGTTCAAAATTATACAGCACATGTTCTTTCTTTATCTTCTCTCCCCCACCCTGTTTGGCAATGGCCTGGATGAACTCCACTGGGAACTCGTAAGCATTGGGCTTTGATAACTTAAAGCTGGCCAGGTCCAATTGCGCAATCAGCAAGCCATTGCACCAGGCAACTTCCTGGTCATTGGGCGAAGTGGTAGAATAGATGATAATGGAATTCCCGTTGCGCGCCAGTTTTGCCTTGGTATAATAGGGTTTCAGGTTCCCCGCTGCATTAAAAGCCATTTCAGTTTTCTTGCCTTCCTGGTTAATGGCGATGATGCGGGTAGCGTCATCGGAACTTATGGTCAGGCAAGTTTTTTCATCGTTTGTCAGCACCATCGATTCGATCAGGAAGGATGGCAAACCCGCCTGGAAACTTGCCTGCCTTAGCTGTTCCAGGTTCTTGTTGAGGATGATGGTCTGCACCTTATTGCCAGAACCCTTCGCCACCACCAGCAGTTTGGAATCATCGGGTGAGGTAGTGAATTGGACCAGTCCGCCGGAAAGTATGGACTCCACTTTCATGATGCCAAGGTTCTCTTGCTGGATACTGCAGATCTTTTTAGGACTGGTTAAACTGAGGTCGTTCTCATCTACCACTGAAAGGTAGAGGTCAAAGGAAGTATTGTTGCTGCTTTCAAAATAGGCAAGGATCATTTGTTTGTTGAAGAGGAACAATTCGGGCATCAGGGGACCGTATTTCTGGTCACCATTTCCCAATTTGAATTCCTTCAGCCTGTTCATATCCCGGTCGAATTTCGAAAGGGTTACCTTGTACTTCAGGTCATACAGTTTAGTGAACAGCCATTTGCCACCAGGTGCACCCGAATTGGAAACGGTATAAAAATGGTTTTGCTGGAACACCGCATTACTCACCGTCTGGTCTTTGTATTCGGTCTCGCCGATCCTGAAATCATTGGACAATTCAATACTGGCAATTTGCCCAAAGGAATTCCAGCAATACACCAGGGTAACTGCCAGGCAGGTCAAAAATCTCATAGAATTAGCGTTTAAGGATCTTGAAAATAGAGTAATATATTGACTATTCTTAATGGGTGGGAAATTTTAATGTAAGAAAACAAAGGCCTCTTCATTGATAAGGACAAGGAAGTATTTATCGAATGATTGGGTATGAATTGGGCTATCATTGAATGGATCAAACCAGTACCATTTCGGCCAATAAAGTTTGGGAGTGAGGTGTTGGGATGACTGCAAATAAAAGCCCGCCTTCGCTGAAGCTAAGGCGGGCGGGGTCGGGATGACTGGATTCGAACCAGCGACCTCTTCGTCCCGAACGAAGCGCGCTACCGGGCTGCGCTACATCCCGTGGATGGAGGTGCAAATATAAAAATGCGGTTTATTTCCAACAAATATCAGAGGGGTTGTATGGTAATGCCGAGGCCGGGTCCTTCCGGTAAGGCCACTTTGCCAAAATCATAGTGCAGGCCGGTGGCCAGGTCCTCAGCCAGCAACAAGGGACCATCCACATCCAGGTAATCGGCCAGGGGCGCCAGGTGCACCAGGGCGGCTGAGCCAATAGTGCTTTCGTTCATACAGCCCAGCATCACCTTCATATTTCGTTTGCGCGCTTCCGTTATCATCCTCAGGGCCGGGGTGATGCCGGTACATTTGGTCAGCTTGATATTGATGCCATGGAAATGCCCGTCGCATTTGGTCACATCCTGTTCAAACACGCAGCTCTCGTCGGCGATCAGCGGCAGCGGCGACCGCTCCACCAGCCAGCGCATGCCTTCCCAATCGTCCTTGGCCAGTGGCTGCTCCACATATTCCACGTTCAGGCTGGCAAAGGCCTGGATCTTCTCCAGGGCTTCCTCCTTGCTCCAGGCAGCATTGGCATCAATGCGCAACGGTACCTGGGTATGTTTACGCAAGGCTTCCAGGATGGCGATATCCCGGTCCGTACCCAACTTGATCTTGTAAATGGGCCAGGGTTTTTCCTGCATCTTTTCGATCATCTTATCGGTGCTGTCGATGCCAATGGTATAGTCGGTCATGGGCATTTTGGCCGGGTCGGCATTGAAGAGCTGGTACAGCGGCTTGCGGGTTAGCTTGCCATAGATGTCCCAGGCTGCTATGTCCAATGCACAAACCAGGAAACCATTATTGGGATACATATGGTGCAGGTAATGCCAATAGCGCTCCGGGCCGTTGAAGGCATATTTCTCCACCAGCTGTTTGCGGGCATTCAGGTCGGCCTCCATCTTCTCTACCGGGATATTATAGTAGGTAATGGCTGGCGCCTCACCGTAGCCTTTGATGCCGTTGAAATCCAGCTCAACGATAAAAGTGGGTTGGTGGGTCTTGGTACCCTTGGATATGGTGAAGGGATGGATAAATGGGAGCTCCCTGATGAATGATCGTACTTGCATGGCGGCAAAGAAACGAATTTGGACGGCAATAAAAAATCCCCACGCTATAGTGGGGATTTTATGGTGAGGGTATCTTTCTGTTTTAGCATCTTCCGCCGGCATGCAGGTATTCTTTCAACTCGTGGTTGAAGGCTTTTTCGCGGGCCAGGTCTTCCAGGCTGATATGCATGCGGTAACGCCAGTAATGCTTTGGATTGGCGGGAATATTGATGCGCTCATCATGCGGGTTATCCCTGCGCAGTTTCTCTTCCATGCCCAGTATATCCTGGATCTGGAAAACGCACCACATGGCAGGAGAATAGATGTGCTGGATCAGGATGGCCTTATTGATCCAGGCCTCACAGAAGGCCGGTGCATCGCCCCATTGTCCCAACTCATTATTGAAGAAACGCTGGGTTTTCTCCCTGTCTTCTTCCCACCAGCCACGCACTGTGCTCATGTCATGGGTAGATGGGGTAACTACGGACAGGTAAGGTGCATCATTCGGGTGGAAGAATTCGCGTTTGGGATCTTTCGGCATGCGCTGGATCTCCAGGCTCAGGATGCCCAACTGCTTCATCACATCCGGTACGCAATGCGGTACCATGCCAAGGTCTTCCCCGCAGATCAGCATATTGGTGGAAGCCTTCAGTGCCGGGAGTTTCTTCATGGCTTCCTTCATCCAGAAATCATCCTGGCGACGGAAGAAATAATTCACGTAAAGATCCTTCAACTGCTGCTGGGTATTCCATTCGAGCGACTGGAAAGAACGGGTCTGCTCCATACCGAAACGGAAATGGAACTGGAGGCCCTTGCTTCCCTCCTCTTCAAAAAGGATCACATTGCTGTGCAGGTCGAACAGTCCCTGCTTCAGCCACTGGTTGTGGTCATTGGCTTCAAGGGTCGCAAAATACTGCTCCACCTTGCGCTGGGTATTGAAGGCTTCAGTGAAGGCATACTGTCCAAAGCCTGCTTCGGTCAGGAAGGTCTCCTTTACATAGCTGGAGGAAACATGGAAAATGTCCCAAAGGATCTGGTCAGTGATATAGGGTTTAGCATACCGGTGGTAATCGAACCAGATGCCATTCTGGTGGAATTCATTGATGTGAACAGGGATGGCGGGTACAAACCTTCCCATAATGCCTTCAACGGCATGCAGGGGAATGGACCAGATCCGGAAGAAGCCCAGGATATGGTCGATGCGGAAGGCATCAAAGTATTCGCTCATCTGCTCAAAGCGCTGGCGCCACCAGGTGAATCCATCTTCCTGCATACGCTGCCAATTGTAGGTGGGGAATCCCCAATTCTGGCCCTTGATGGCGAAATCATCCGGCGGTGCACCGGCCTGCTGGTCCATATTGTACAAGCCAGGAGCCATCCAGGCATCGCAACTATAACGGTAGATGCCAATTGGGATATCACCCTTCACTATGATGCCATGCTTATGGGCATAGGCTGTAGCATCCTTCAGCTGGCAATGCAGGTGGTATTGAACATAGTAATGGAAAAGGATCTGGTCGTGGTGCTTTAGCCTCGGTGATACGAATTTCTCAATGGCTGCTGCATCATATTCGCTATGCTGTTTCCATTGGGTGAAATCAGCTGTATTGTGTTTGTCGCGCAGGTAGCAAAAGGCGGCATAGGGTACCAGCCAATGCCTGTTCTTCTTAAAGAATTCCTGGTAAGCTTCGTCTTCCTGCAACTCATCTTTCTGGGCGAGGAAGAGTTCCATCAGGACCGACAGCTTGAACTTCATCACTTCATCATAGTCCACTTCTGCCAATTCATTCAGCAGTTTCTGTTTTTTCTTCAGTGGCTTGATCAGGGCCGATTGCTTCTTGCCGGCTACCTTCTCCAGGTTCACATAGATGGGATGCAGGGCAAAGGCCGAAATGGCGGCATAGGGATAGGAGTCGCTCCAGGTATGGGTGGCTGTGGTATCATTCACCGGGAGGATCTGGATCATTTTCATGCCTACCGTACGCGCCCAATCAACGAGGGCTTCCAGGTCGTTGAACTCCCCTACCCCAAAGCTTTTGCTGGTGCGGAGGCTGAATACCGGGATGGCAATGCCAGCCCCTTTCCAGCTGTTATTGGGAAGGTGGGCGAAACCATCGTGTACAATGGTCAGTTTATGTTGCATGGCATCACCATACAATACCCGGTTGTTATGGTCTTCGAAACGTACAAAGGACTTCTTATTGGTATTGTAGATGCCATACTTGTATTGCAGCGGGAAACCTTCTTTCGGCAGGTTAAGCGCCACTGTCCACCAGTTGCCTTCTGCCTGCAACAGGACGGGTTTATCGGTTGACCATTCCCCCAGGTCAACATGGTTGCCTACCAGGCAGAGCACTTCATTCTTGTGCAGCAATGGTGCTTTCACCCGGAAAATATGGGTGTATTGTTTGGGATGCTTCACCTTCTTATTGTTGTGGGAAGGCAATAAGCTTTCCAGGAAAGGTGCGGTATAGAATGCATTTTCATATTCGCCGGCATGGTTCCAGGTGTCCACTACCTGGATCTCTTCAAAGCGGCCGGAAAGGGTGTTAATGACCCTGTCATTGCCCCATTCCCTGATGATGGTACCATCGGCATTTACCAGCTGGTATTGGTAGTTGATGCTTTCCTGTTGTACCGGATCAACTTCTATGCTTCCATGCCAGAACTCATCATTCAGGTAGCTAAGGGAAAATGGCGTTTGGGTATCAGATCCCAGTGCCGGGATATTACCGGTCACCTGGAGTTGCTGGCCAAAATTGGTATGAAAGCGCAAATAGAAGTGGATCCTCATGACAATCGTTGTTTTGGGTGCGGCGAAAATAATGGAATTTTAAGATTTGTGTACAAAATACGCAAAGCAGTGGAATTTTTGAAATTTTTAGGGCAGCAGGAACAGTGTTCAAAACAAAAGCCCCCGCGTTGAAGCGAGGGCTGTATGAGAAGCTTTTCAGCGTTGCATTAAATGATATCCATTGCCTTAACGAAGCTGGTGCAAACGAAAGGAATGATCATGGTCAGGTATTCCCAATGCAGGTAAATAGCAGCCAATAAAGCGGCGGTAGATACGAAGAAACCCAACCACCAGAGTCCTGTATTCTTTTTTTGTGTTTCCATGCCTTTGAAAAATTTGTGGCAAAAATAGCAGAAAATGAAAAAGGGGACAACTTGGTCCCCTTTTTATTTTGAAAATTTACTTCACTTCTTCGAATTCGGCATCTGCCACATTTTCACCGGCATTGGAGCCTTCAGCACCGGCACCGGGCTGTGCACCTGACTGCTGGGCCTTGTAGATCTCCTCTGAAGCGGCGGTCCAGGCATTGTTCATTTCTGCCAGGGCGGCATCGATAGCGGCGATATCCTGTGCCTTGTGGGCGTCTTTCAACTTACCCAGGGCGGCTTCGATCGGCGCTTTCTTATCGGCAGGGATCTTGTCACCAAACTCCTTCAGCTGCTTTTCGGTTTGGAAGATCAGGCTGTCGGCCTGGTTGATCTTCTCTACGCGCTCACGGGCTTCTTTATCCGTAGCTTCATTGGCCTTGGCCTCTGCCTTCATTTTTTCGATCTCTTCCTTGGTGAGGCCGGAACCTGCTTCAATGCGGATCTTTTGTTCCTTACCGGTTCCCTTGTCCTTAGCGGTTACATGCAGTATACCGTTGGCATCGATATCGAAGATCACTTCGATCTGGGGAACACCGCGCGGAGCGGGTGGGATACCATCGAGGTTGAACATACCCAGGCTCTTGTTCTGGCTGGCCATGGGGCGCTCTCCCTGCAGTACATGGATCTGAACGCCAGGCTGGTTATCGCTGGCAGTAGAGAACACTTCTGACTTACGGGTAGGGATCGTAGTGTTGGAATCGATCAGGCGGGTCATTACGCCACCCATGGTTTCGATACCCAGGCTCAGCGGGGTAACGTCGAGCAACAATACATCCTTCACTTCACCGGTCAATACGGCACCCTGGATACCGGCGCCAATGGCTACCACTTCATCAGGGTTAACACCGCGGTTGGGCTTCTTGCCAAAGAACTTCTCTACGATCTCCTGAACCTTGGGGATACGGGTAGAACCACCCACCAGGATCACTTCATCTACTTGTGATGCGCTCATGCCGGCATCCTTCAGGGCCTGTTCACAAGGCTTCAGGCAGCGTTCGAACAGGTTGTCTGCCAGCTGCTCGAACTTGGCACGGGTCAGTTTCTTCACCAGGTGCTTGGGCACGCCGTCAACGGCAGTAATATAGGGAAGGTTGATCTCTGTTTCGGAAGAAGAGGACAATTCGATCTTGGCCTTTTCAGCAGCTTCCTTCAGGCGCTGCAGGGCCATAGGGTCTTTACGGAGGTCCACATTTTCATCGGCCCTGAACTCTTCTGCCAGCCAGTCCATGATCACCTTGTCGAAATCGTCACCACCCAGGTGGGTATCCCCATTGGTGCTCTTCACTTCGAATACGCCATCACCCAGTTCCAGGATGGAGATATCAAAGGTACCACCGCCAAGATCGAATACGGCGATCTTCTGGTCCTTACCTTTCTTGTCCATGCCGTATGCCAATGCGGCTGCTGTAGGTTCGTTCACGATACGGCGAACGGTCAGGCCGGCGATCTCACCAGCTTCCTTGGTAGCCTGGCGCTGGGCATCGTTGAAATAGGCCGGAACGGTGATCACCGCTTCGGTCACTTCCTGTCCCAGGTAATCTTCTGCAGTCTTCTTCATCTTCTGCAGGATCATGGCACTGATCTCCTGCGGGGTGTACAAACGACCGTCAATGTCAATGCGCACGGTATTGTTATCGCCCTTGGCAACCTTATAGCTCCAATGGCTGATCTCTTCTGTTACTTCATCAAAGCGGCGGCCCATGAAGCGCTTCACCGACATGATGGTGTTGTGGGGGTTGGTGATCGCCTGGCGTTTGGCCGGGTCACCTACTTTGCGTTCTCCATTCTTCAGGAATGCTACGACTGAAGGCGTGGTACGGCGGCCTTCATCGTTGGCGATCACAACAGGCTCATTGCCCTCCATTACGGACACGCAACTGTTCGTAGTTCCCAGGTCGATACCGATAATCTTTCCCATATGCTAAATTTTCCTTTTGTGTAAATGTTTACCCTTTTGATTGTCAATCAATATGCCAAGCGGTAAAAAGGGTGAAAAAATGGCAGAAATGGCAGTCTGGGGTACTGTGGCCTGACAAAACCAGGATTTTTCCGGCGGTTTACCTGTCAAGCTTTCCTGCAACTTCCTTCTTGAAAGTGAAGTTCTTCTGGCTGAGGTAGCTGAAGGCCACCACGATCACCGTGGTCAGCATCTTGGCAATAGTGGGGTAAATGCCGAACTGTTCTACAAAGAGTTTGATGAAGATATAGTTCAGGAAAATGCAAACGGCCACTAACAAGAGGTAACGGAACAACTGGACCCTTCCCCGCAGGGTGGAATCATGGAAGACCACATTGCTCATCAGGAAAAAGCCCATGGGGAAGCTCACGGCGAAGGCCATAATGAAGGCCATAATATGCGGGCTGATGGCGATACTGCCCCAATGCACCACCTGCTTCTCAAGAATGAAATTGTAGGAAATGAAGTAGATGAGGATATCCAGAACGGTATTGCCGCCCCCGCAGGCCAGGTAACGGAAGGTTTGCTGGGGAATGAATTTACGGAACGGCGGATAAAAGATATCGATTATGGCCGTGATGGTATTGGCTATCCATTGAATCATGCGGCTGCAAAGATAACCGGATTTCAAATTGATGCCTTTGGGAAGGCAATAGCGCCTTGTTAAATGATGCCAATAGGTTCCGGGCCCTGCCCTGCCGGAATTCTCCCTCCCCTTTCCTATTTTTGCGCTCATTATCAATCATTATGTCGATCACATTACAGATACAGGAAGCAGTAAAAGCATCGTTGAAAGAACTTTACCCGGATTTGGGTGAGCAGTCAGGGTTCCAGATCAACCAGACCAAGCCCGAGTTTGAAGGGGATTATACCGTGGTGCTGTTTGGCCTGGTGAAAGCGCTGAAGAAATCCCCCGAGGGGTTGGGAACCGAGCTGGGTGAACACCTGGTGAAGCGCTCCCCGGAACTGTTTGTTGGCTTCAATGTGATCAAGGGTTTCCTGAACCTGGTGGTGGCGGACAGCTACTGGACCGGTCTTGTGAAGGAAAACTATAATAAGGCCGATTTTGGGAAGCGTCCATCAACGGGCAGGAAAGTGATGGTGGAGTACTCTTCCCCCAATACCAACAAGCCCCTGCACCTGGGCCACCTGCGGAATAATTTCCTGGGCTGGAGTATCGCGGAGATCTTAAAGGCCAACGGCTTTGAGGTGATCAAGAGTTGTATCGTGAACGACCGCGGCATCCATATCTGTAAGAGCATGATCGCCTGGCAGCGCTTTGCCAATGGCGCCACGCCTGAATCAACCGGTATAAAGGGTGACCATTTCGTGGGTGACTATTATGTGAAGTTCAACGATGCCTATAAGGCAGAAGTGGAGGAACTGGTAGCCGGTGGCATGAGCAAGGACATGGCTGAGAAGGAAGCACCCATCATGAAGGCCACCCAGCAGATGCTGGTGGATTGGGAAGCAGGCAAGCCCGAAGTGATCGACTTGTGGAAGCGCATGAACGGTTGGGTATATGCCGGCTTTGATGCCACCTACCAGCGCATCGGCAGTGATTTCGATAAGACCTATTACGAAAGTGATACCTACCTGCTGGGAAAGGAAACGGTGCAGGAAGGCCTGGCAAAAGGTGTCTTTTATAAGAAGGATGATGGTAGTGTGTGGATCGACCTGACAGCGGATGGCTTGGATGAGAAGCTGGTGCAGCGTAAGGATGGCACTTCGGTTTATATCACCCAGGACATTGGACTTGCCCAGCAGAAGTACAATGAGTATGGGATGGAGCAGAGCATCTATGTGATCGGTGATGAGCAGAACTACCACATGAAGGTCCTGAAGCTGATCAGTGAAAAACTCGGCCTGCCCAAGGCAGACGGTATTTACCACCTCTCCTATGGCATGGTGGAACTGCCGACCGGAAAGATGAAGAGCCGTGAGGGTACAGTAGTGGATGCGGACGACCTGGTGGATGAGATGATCAATATCTCTGCCCAGCATACAAGGGAATTAGGAAAGGTGAAAGATTTCAGCGAAGCAGAACTGGTTGAACTCTACAATACCATCGGCCTGGGTGCTTTAAAGTTCTACCTGTTAAGGGTTGACCCAAGGAAGAAGATGATCTTCAACCCGGAAGAGTCCATCGATTTCCATGGCTATACCGGACCCTTTATCCAGTATACCCATGCCAGGATCAAGAGCATCCTGCGCAAGGAGCAACCGGTTGAGCATTACCAGGTGAATGCAAGTGGATTATTACCCTTGGAGAAGGCGCTTTTGGTGGCATTGGAGCAATTCCCGCAGGTGATTGAGCAGGCTGCCACTGAGCATGACCCTTCCATGGTGGCCAATTATGTGTACCACCTGGCCAAGACCTTCAATACTTTCTATACAGAACATTCGGTGGCCAAGGCAGAGACAGAAGACAAGAAGCAACTTCGTTTGCGCATTGCCGGTATGACAGCCAATGTCATTGCTACCGGTATGCAACTCCTGGGCATCAGGGTGCCAGAAAGGATGTAATGAGTATGACATAAAAACGAAACGGGCTTCCCATCGGGAGGCCCGTTTCGTTTATGAACATGTAGGTTCTGTTATTTTGTGTAGGATCCTGGTCTTAGGGTTGTGCGGGTATCAGCCTAAAAGATACCTTCCTTTTTTTCCCTTAATTTGGCCAGGGCAGGGTCCATCTGGATGGCCTTCTCACAAAGCGACTTGCCTTTATTGGTCTCCCCCTTTTTGATATAGGCCAGGCCGATCATGTAAACCGCATTGGCCTCTGTCTTATCAAGCGCCAGAATCCTGTCCCAGGTATTGATGGCCTCGTCATATTTTTTAGCCTGGTAATAGGTCTCGCCAACTGTATACAGGAGCTCAATATCTTCCGGTTTGCGTTGCAACAATTCCTGTAATCTTGCCATGCCTTTGTCAAACTCTTTATTGCCCAGGTAAGCCATACCGAGGTTGTGAAGGAAATCATTGCTTTGTTTATAGCCATTGGCTGCGGCCTTTTCCATCCATTCGATCGCTTTGGGGTGGTTATTGGCGGCAGCATAAGCCATACCTGCCTCATACATCCATTCGGCCTTTTCAGGAGATAAGGCTAGCGCTTGTTCATAACAGCCCGCTGCCCGTTTGTAATTGCTCATTTCAACGAAGGAGCGCGCTGCAAGGAAAGGGATTTCAGACCTGGAACTGTCTTCCTGCCATGCCTTGCTGAGGTATTTTACCGACTGGCCATAGTCTTCCAGTTCATAATAGGCTTTTCCGATGAGAAGTGCATTGGAATGTCCAGGTACCTGCAATTCCTGTAACCTGGCCATATCGATGGCTTCCTGCCAATTCCGGAGGAAATAGTTTAATTGGGTCAGCCTTGCCACTACATGGGTATCTTTCTTATCGAAAGCATAGGCTTTTTGGTAGGCAGTCTTGCTTTCCTGGTATTTCCTTAATTCCCAGCAAGCCTGGCCTAAAGCGAGATTGGCTTCCCTGCCTTCGGGCTGAAGGGAAACTGCACGTTTGAGGAGGTCGTACGCGGAAAGGTAACGCTGCCTGGCCATTTCATCCCTTGCCTGGAGGATATAATGCTCCGCACCACTTGCCTGGGCCAGGCCCATATGGGAAAGCCCCAGCCCCATTCCGATCAACAACACCAGCTTTTTCATGATTATGCGCAATTACTTTAACACTACCGCTCCTAACGCAGGAAGGTGTACTGTTATTTCATAGAGTTCGTTTTCTTCATCCACCAGTTTCGTGCCAGGTTCAGGATTGTAGGTGTCTCCGGTTCCCCAGAATTGCTTGTCATCACTATTGAAGATCTCCTGCCATTTATCTTTTCCATACGTGGTTACCTTCCAGTCGCGCCTTACGGTTGGGGTCATGTTCAGCAATACCAGCAGGTCGTCTTCGGGCTTATGCCCTTTCCTGCGGTAAACGATCACTGATTCATGGTGATGGTTCAGGTCCACCCATTCGAAGCCACCCGCTTCAAATTGTCTTTCGTACATGGCCGGTTCATTCCGGAGCAGGTGGCAGAGGGCAGCCACACAGGCTTTAAGTTTGCTATGGGGTTCAAACTGCAATAATTCCCAGGGCAGTTCGCTTTTGTAGTTCCATTCAGTGGTGGTACCAAACTCATCGCCCATGAAGAGCAATTTGCCACCCGGGTGGGTAAACATGTATGAATAGAGAAGTCTCAGGTTGGCAAATTTCTGCCACTCATCCCCGGGCATTTTATAGATCATAGGGCTCTTGCCATGGACCACTTCATCATGACTGAGTGGCATCATGAAGTTCTCGTCATAATAGTACATCATGCTGAAGGTCAGCTCATCCTGGTGGAACTGCCTGTAAATGGGGTCCCTCTTGAAATAGCGGAGGGTGTCGTGCATCCAGCCCATCATCCATTTCATGCCAAAGCCGAGGCCGCCTTCAAAAGTGGGTTTGGAAACGCCGGGCCAGTCTGTGGCTTCCTCCGCAATGGTCTGCACATCCGGGAAATCACGGAAGATGGTCTCGTTAAGGTCCTTGATGAAGGCGATGGCTTCCAGGTTACCGTCACCGCCGAATTCATTGGGTTCCCACTGTCCTTCATTGCGGGAATAGTTGAGTTTAAGCATGGAGGAAACGGCATCCACCCTCAGTCCATCGGCATGGAACTTATCCAGCCAGAACCTGGCACTGCTGATCAGGAAGGACTTCACTTCCCCCCTCTTGTAATTGAAGATATAGGAGTTCCAATCGGGGTGGTATCCCTTACGCATATCGGCATACTCATAAGTGTGCGTACCATCGTACATGAACAGGCCATGGGAATCATAAGGGAAATGAGAGGGCACCCAGTCGAGGATCACCCCAATGCCTGCTTCATGGAAGGCATCCACCATGGCCATGAAATCCTGAGGTGAGCCAAACCGGGAAGTTGGCGCAAAATAGCCGATGCCCTGGTAGCCCCAGCTGCCGTCGAAGGGATGTTCCATTACCGGCATCAGTTCCACATGGGTAAAGCCCATTTCCTTTACATAGGGCACTAGCCGTTCAGCGATCTGGTCATAGGTATTATAAGTTTCCTCATCATTTTTATCGGGTCGCATCCAACTGGCCAGGTGCACCTCATATACGCTCCAGGGGGCATTCAGGGAATTGTGCTTTTTGCGGGTCTCCATCCATTTCTCGTCCTTCCATTCATAATACATGTCCCAAGTTATGGATGCTGTGTTGGGGCGCTTCTCCCAGAAATTGGCAAAGGGATCACCCTTGTCCAGTTCAATACCCATAAAGCCCTTGATATGGTATTTGTACACTTCGCCGAGGGTGAAACCGGGAATAAACCCTTCCCATACCCCACTCTTGTCCCAACGCGGGTGCAGCTCGTATTCAAAATCCTTCCAATGGTTGAAATTACCCTTTACTGAAACGGAAGTAGCGTTCGGTGCCCAAACGGCAAAATACATTCCCCATTTGTCCAGGACCTTCACCGGATGGGATCCAAATTTCTCATACAGCCTGTAATGGGTACCATTCTGGAAATTTCGGATATCCTCATCCGTTAGTAAGCTGTAGTTCCATACTTTCTGGGTGGTATCAATGAAATGCTGCTTTTCGTATGGCTGGACTGTTGACATCTTGGATTGAATTGTGGTTAGGTCAGGAATAATGATTCAGGTTCTTCTTAAAGTTAAGGAATTCAACAGGCATTGCTTCAAATTATCAAGTGCGGCGCCTGTTACCCCAAATTGGTACGTGTAAACATGGAATTTAGGGTATTCCGCATTTCTTTAACGTTCCCTTAGGCAATTTTCAAAAAAATATTTCCAATTTGACCGGATACTTAACCATTGAACCAAACCTGACCAACCAGAATGAAAAGACTACTGCTATGGGCTTGCTTTATCCTATTGGGTAAACTGGCTGTTGCGCAGCAAGCCCAACTCAAAGGCAGCATTGCAGACACTGCCGAGAACAAACCCCTTTCCAATGCGGTCATATCCCTGCTCACAAAGGATTCAGTATTGGTATCATTTGTAAGGAGCGATGCGCAGGGAAGATTCACCCTTCCTGTAAGGTCAAAAGGCCAATACCTGTTGATGGTCACCTATCCCAGGTTCGCGGATTATGTTGATGAATTGAATTTGGCAGGTGAAAGCATGGACCTGGGTAAGATCAACTTGATCCGCAAATCTGCCTTGCTGGAAGAAGTGGTGGTTTCACAGAAGCTCGGGGCTATCCGCATCAAGGGCGATACCCTTGAATTCAGGGCCGATAGTTTTGCCGTTGCGCAGGGCGCCAATGTGGAGGAACTGCTGAAGAGACTGCCCGGCCTGCAAGTGAACAGTAAAGGGGAGATAACGGCACAGGGCCAGAAAGTGCAGAAAGTATTGGTGGATGGTGAAGAGTTCTTTAGTGATGATCCTGCCGTGGTGACGCAGAACCTCAGGGCCGATGCCATTGATAAGGTGCAGGTCTTTGATAAGAAAAGTGAACAGGCTGCCTTTACCGGTATAGATGATGGGGAGAAGACGAAGACCATCAACCTGCAATTGAAGGAAGATAAGAAGAAGGGCTATTTCGGTAAAGTAAAGGCCGGTGGTGGCATTCCCGGATACTTCGAGAATGAGGGAATGATCAATTCGTTTAAGGGTAAACGTAAGTTGGCCGCTTATGGTACCATGGCCAATACCGGTAAGGCCGGGCTTTCCTGGGAGGATAACAACAAGTTTGGCGGCGGCGATAATTTTGAATTCAATGAAGAAGATGGTTTCTTCTATTCCTACCAGGAAAATGACGAGTTCAATACCTGGGGAGGTTCTTACCGTGGCGAGGGATTGCCCAAGGCCTGGACAGGTGGTGTCCATTTCTCCAACAAGATGGATGGCGACCGTAAGCATATCAATGGTAACTACCAATTTTACAAGCAGAATGTGGAAACGGAAGGCCGAACCGAAAGCCAGTATATCCTGCCGGATACCCTGTACTTCACAGACCAGCTTCGCAAAACCTTTACCCAGAATATCCGCAATAACCTCAATGGCTTCTACGACCTGAAGCTGGACTCCCTCTCCAGCCTGAAGGTGACGGTTAATGGTAGTTATGCTACAGCGTCCAACCAGTCATCCTTTATTGGCCGTTCGCTCAATGAGGACAAGCAGTTGGTGAACCAGAATATCCGGGAACTGGAATCTGATGGTACCAGGAAACAACTTAAGGCCAGTGCCATCTGGCGCAAGAAGTTCAAAAAGCAAGGAAGGACAATTTCCATCAATTACGACCAGACCTATTCGGATAATTCAACCGACGGCTACCTGAAAGCCATTAACCAGTTTTATAACAGCCTCGGGGAGAATTTCCGTCGCGATTCGGTTGACCAGTTCAAGGAGAACCAGCAAAGCAGTAATGTTTTCAATAGTAAGGTCTCTTATACCGAGCCGCTTTCGAAGAAATTATTTGTTGAGTTCAACTATGGCTATCGCTTCACCCGCAGTGATGCCTATCGTTCCTCTTTCAATAAATCCCTTGACGGAAAATATGTAGTACTGGACAGCCTGTTCAGCAGCAATTATGAGTTTGACTACAATACCCATTCAGGGGGCGTCAATTTCAGGTGGAATGGTAAGCTGGTCACTGCTTCTATCGGGGCCAATATTTCCAATACCGGCTTCACCCAGAAGGACCTGGACGCCGATACTTCTTATAGGTATTCCTTTATCAACTTCTTCCCCAAAGCTAATATCCGGTTCAAATTAGGGGCACAGCGTGGATTGTCCATGAGCTATAATGGCAATACCCGCCAGCCTACCCTGCAACAGATCCAGCCGATCCTGGAGAATACCGACCCGCTCAATATCCAGGTGGGTAATCCCAACCTGAAGCAGGAGTTCAGGCATACTTTCAACCTGTTCTTTAATGATTATAAGATCCTTACTTCGAGGAACATGTACGTCAATGTCGGTGCGAACCTTACCGAAGATGCCATTAGTGCCAGTGATCGGGTGGATTCAGTAGGCCGGAGGGTTTACCAGTTCGTGAATGTGGACGGTAACTTTACCTATTTTGCCTATGGGGGGTATTGGACCAGGATCGGCAAATCGAAGTTCAATGCCAACCTCAACCTTGGCATGAATGGCGGTAAGGTAAATAACATCATCAATGGGGTAAAGAATACCAATACGTTTGCCAGTTTCACCCCATCCGTTGGCCTTAGCTACGATAAGGAGAATAAGGTGAATTTCTGGTTGGATATCAAGCCTTCCTATACCTTCAGCAAGTCGAGCATCCGTCCCGATGTGAAGACGAGGTACTGGACAGTGGATAACGAACTGAGCTCTACGGTCTACCTGCCCAAGAGTTTTGAGCTTTCCACAAAGCTTACTTATTCCTGGCGCCAGAAAACAGATGTCTTCACTTCCGACCTCAATGTTTGGTTATGGAATGCCTATGTGGCCAAGAAGTTCTGGAAGAACAAGACCGGTGAGCTTCGGTTAAGCGTTAACGATATCCTGAACCAGAACATCGGTTTCCAACGTAATGCTTCCAGCAATTTCATTACAGAGAACAGTTACAATACCCTCCGCCGGTACTGGCTGGTAAGCTTTACCTGGAATTTTTCACGTAATCCTGCAACCAAGTAAGTTTATGTTTAGAATCATCATAACAAGTATACTGGTCGCTGCTGCCTCTGCTGTTGTGGCGCAAACGAAATTCATATACGAGGGCAAGATCGAGTTTGAAAGAAAGATCAATGTGCACCGCCAATGGGAACCTGATGATAACGATGCGGAGTTTTTCAAGGAGTTTATGTCCAAGCAACCCAAGACCAATACTGCCTATTTCGACCTGCTGTTCAGGGAGGGACAAACCATTTATAAACCGGGTAAGGACGGTGATGGCAAAGGGGAAATGATCGGTTGGCTGCTCGGTCCCGCCAAGGAAAACTCGGTGTTGACCCAGTTGGCGCAGCAACGGATCACCAGCCGGAAAAAGGTCTTCGAGGATAATTTCCTGATTGAGGACAGTATCCGCCAGTATGAGTGGCATATCACCAATGAACTACGCACCATTGCCGGCTTCGAGTGCCGCAAGGCCGTTACGCGGATCTGTGATTCGGTTTATGTGGTGGCATTCTATACGGAAGAGATCCCTGTCAGTGGCGGACCTGAGTCCTTCAGCGGCTTACCGGGCATGATCCTCGGATTGGCAGTGCCCCGGCTCTTTACTACATGGTTCGCCACCAAGGTAGAGTTGGTTGAGCCTAAGGCAACTGATTTTGTACTCAATGGCAAGGGAAAAAAGATTACCCCAAAAGAGTTGGAAGCGACCCTGCAAAAGTCAATGGCCGACTGGAAAAAGAATGGCCCCCGCAATATCTGGTGGACGATGTTATGATGGTGGTTCTTCTCCCCAACGTAGCCACTGTTGGTGTTATCACCAACAGCTTACTAACCAGGTTATTCTTTTACGTTAATTTTTTAACGCAAAGGACGCGAATGGGATTTAACTTTTGAGGGGTTTTTGAGAACGCAAAGAATTGGCTGCGCCAATGTGAAACCCTCCCCTTCATTGCCTGCCGATGCTAAAGCTAAGGCAGGCGATGCGTTCTTTGCGTCCCGTGCCTTTTTTAAGTTAAGTTATAGCTGCCATTACATATTATTTCTGGCTGCTAATACGATTCCAACTACCCGTTGGTCATAAGACACAACGGGGGCGGCGTGGTATACCGGTTAATCCAATTTCAACTAGGGTCGAGGCGATATAAAAATGGCCCACACAAAATTGGTGGGCCATGTAATGATGTTATTTACTATTTTCTTTAGTTCTTCAATTCCAGCACCAGCAGGCTCATGGGCCGCAGCTGCATTTTTGTGCCAAGGTCGTATTCGGTATCGGTCACGATATCCTTTCCTTTCCTGAAACCTTTCACCCTTTCCACGAATCGCTGCGGGTCAATGGTCTTGTCCGCCGTGTTCTGGTTCAGCACACACATAATGGTTTGGTTATTGTCATAACGGAAATACACATATACCCCATCTTCCGGAACATATTGCATGAACTTACCTGTCTTCAGCGCGGTTGAGTTCTTGCGGTAGCGGGCCAGTTTGCGGATATGGTTGAAGATGTCGTTCTCTTTTGCCGTTCTTCCTGACGCAGTGAATTTATTCACCGAATCATTTGCCCAGCCGCCCTTGAAATCGAGGCGCACCCAACCATCGGGATTGGTAAAGCCGGTCATGAGCAATTCATTGCCATAATAGAGTTGGGGTACTCCCCTGAAGGTCAGCAACCAGGAAAGGGCAACTTTATACTTTGCCGTATCCTCCCCTATCACCGAATAGAACCTTGCCAGGTCATGGTTATCGAGGAAGATCACCTGGCGGGTGGGATCCTTGTACATGAAATCCTGGGCTGTAGTGGTGTAGAGTTTATTCACGCCGTCGGTCCAGCCAAAAGGCCTGGTCAGGGTTTCCTGGATACCATAAAAAAGGGTTTGGAAATCCGTAGTGGCCGGCAGGTTGCTTTTGAAGGGCAGGTTGAGGGAGTTCTCACAGAAATAACTCTGGTTGGGCACTCCATGCACCCAGGTCTCCCCAAAGATGGAGAGCTTGGGATATTCCTCCAGCAGGGCCTTATTGCAACGGTTCATGAAATCAAGGTCGTTGTAGATATAGGTATCGATCCTGTAACCATCCACCCCAAATTCTTCCACGCTCCAGATGGCATGCTGGATCAGGAAATTGGCAACAAAAGGATTACCATGGTTGAGGTCGGGCATTTGTGGCGTGAACCAACCATCCAGCATCCGCTTGCGATCGGAAGGGGCCGCATAGGGATCGAAGATGGCCTGATCCTTATAGGTGGTATTGGTATAAGTTGGCCATTCATGCAGCCAGTCCTTCATGGGCTTATCCTGCACAAAAAAGTGGTATAGGCCGGTATGGTTGTACACAATATCCTGGATCAGCTTCATGCCCCTTTTGTGTAGGGCATTGGCCAAAGCCTTGTAATCATCATTGGTCCCCAGCCTGGGCTCAACCTTGTAGTGGTTGGTAATAGCGTATCCATGCTCCGTGCGGTCTGGCATATTGTTTTCCCAAACAGGCAAGGGCCAGAGCGCGGTAACCCCCATATCATCCAGGTAATCGAGGTGGTTGATGATGCCTTTGATGTCCCCGCCATGGCGATGGAAGATGGAGTCCCTGTTCAGCGACTGGTCGCGCAGGCCGGCGATCCTGTCGTTGGATGGATCACCATTGCTGAAACGGTCCGGGATCAGCAGGTACACCAGGTCAGATGAGGTAACGCCCTGTGCAAAAGCGGTTCCCTTCCCTGCCCTTCTTGCGTTCAAGGGATAGAAGATCTTTTGTTTCTTTCCTTCCGGGGAACATTGAATGGAAAGCTGTCCGGGTTTGGCTGATGGACTGATCAGCAGGTCAAGGAAAACATAATTGGGGTTCTCGGCCTTCTGGACCTTCTCCAACTTTACACCCGGGTAAGGCGCTATGGTTATTTGCCCTTTACCAATATCCTTTCCATGGACCATCAGTTGCACCCTTGGGTTCTTCATGCCCACCCACCAATTGGTTGGGTACACCGCTACTTCCTGTGCAATAGTGGCCAGGGAGAATAAGCATAAAACAAACGATAAGATAAGATTACGATTCATTATGGATTGCTTTCAGTTTATGCCAGCATGGATTTCTTGTCGTCCCTTTCCTCTTTCACCACCAGGATACAAGCGATCGCTGCAATGCAGAGCAGGATGCCACCGATCAGAACGGCAACCAGGCGGTCGTTGTTCAGGAAGGTGGACATGATCTTGCCAAAGAACAGGGAAGCGATGATCTCCGGTAATACGATGAAGAAGTTGAAGATACCCATGTAGATGCCGATCTTATCTTCAGGCAGGTGACTGGCCAGCATGGAATAAGGCATGGACAGGATGGATGCCCAGGCAATGCCCACCATGCTCATGGCAACATAGAGCAGGCTGGGGTTCTGGATGAAGTTCACCCAGATCAGGCCAATGCCGCCGATCAGCAGGCAAATAGTGTGGGTCCATTTCTTGCCTAGTTTGGATACCCAGAAAGGCAGAGAAAAGGAAAAAAGGAAGGTCACCAGGTTAAGGATGGCCGAAGTGGTATTGGCATGTTCTAATCCTTGCGTATATACATCACTATTAGTTTTAGGGTCGCCGCCAAAAATATCGCTGGCCACCCCTGTGCTGTAATAGAACCACATCAGGAAAAGCCCGGGCCAGGTAAGGAAGTTCACCAATGCCAGCCTTTTCATCTGGTTGGGCATATGTTGGATGGAATGGATGATCTCTTTCACGCCGCCGCCAAATCCTTTATTGCTTTCTTTTACTTTTTGTTTCCATCCTACCAGGTCGGCGGGTGGATACTCCTTACTGAACACCACCGTATACAACACGGCCAGGAAGAAAACGAAGCCGCCGATATAGAAGGACCATTGGATATTCTCCGGGATGGAACCGCCTACTTTTTCGCGGGAGAAGCCAAACCATTTTACCAGCAGTGAGGGCAGGTATCCTGCCACAAAAGAGGCGAGGCCGATGAACATACTCTGCATGGCAAAACCGAATGGACGCTGTTTTTCATTCAGGTTATCCGCAACAAAGGCGCGGAAGGGTTCCATGCTGATATTGATGCTACTGTCCAGGATCCAGAGTAAACCTGCGGCCATCCAGATGGCGGAGGAATTGGGCATGAACAATAAGGCTATGGAACTCAGGATGGCCCCCACCAGGAAGAAGGGACGACGCCTGCCGAGTTTGGGATGCCAGGTGCGATCGCTCAGGTAACCAATGATCGGTTGCACGATCAGGCCGGTCATGGGAGCCGCCAACCATAGGCCGGGAATCTCTTCGGGACTGGCACCGAGGAATTCATAAATAGCGCTCATATTACCCATCTGGAGGGACCAGCCGAATTGAATTCCGAAAAAGCCGAAGCACATGTTCCAGATCTGCCAGAAACTCAGGTTGGGTTTCTGGACCGCATTTTCTACAGAAGTTTGGATTGGGGAAGTTGAAGCCATCGCAATCGTTGTTTAATGTGTATAAAGTACACAGATTCGAAAATAAGGAAATTTAATTCAGTTCGGCCAGGCACGGGGAATTGTTTTTCTGCCTTCATCCTTACCCCAAACTTAGTTAATGAGCTCCGGTAACTAGTGGAGGAGTTAAGGGAAATGCACCTGGAAGACCGATAAAAAAAGGCTGTTGCCGGAAAGGAAACAGCCTTTGGGAAAAATATTAAGGTAGTTTATAATACGAATCCGCTGGGTATCACGGCACCTTTCTTGATCACCACAATACCATCCTTAATGGTATAAAGGGCATGGTCGGTATTCTCGAGGTGAGGGCCGCCATTGATGCGTACATCATCGCCGATCCTTACGTTCTTGTCAACGATCGCATTCTTGATATAGCAGCGGTCGCCAATGCCCAGGATGGGTAATCCTTTGGCCCTGGCCGAGTTCATATCCTCGATGGTCTCAAAATAATCACAGCCCATCAGGTAGCTGCTCACCACCGTTGTGCCATGGCCGATTCGGGAACGGATACCCACCACGCTGTTCTCCACCCGGGAGGCATTGATGATGGAACCTTCCGCGATCAGGGTCTTTTCAAGGGTGGTGCCGCTGATCTTGGCTGGCGGAAGCATGCGCGCACGGGTATAAATGGCCCTGCTGTTATCGAAAAGGTTGAATTCAGGGATATCCTGTGTGAGGCTCAGGTTAGCTTCGAAGAAAGAATAGATATTACCGATATCTGTCCAGTATCCTTCGTACTGGTAGGAGCATACCTTGTAATTGTCGATGGATTCCGGGATGATCTCCTTACCGAAATCGGTGGCATCCTTTTTCTCATCCTCCAGCAGGTCGAACAGGAGTTTGCGGTTGAAGATATAGATACCCATAGAGGCAAGGTATTTCCTGCCCTGCTGGTGCATCGCCTCACCGGTATCGCTGATCCATTCCCCCAATACTTCTTTCTTTGGTTTTTCCACGAAAGAGGTGATGAAGCCATCAGTCACCTTCATGATGCCAAATTCCGGTGCTTCCCTGTCGCCTACGGGAATGGTGGCGATGGAAATATCCGCACCATTCTTTTTATGGTTATCGAGCATCTCGGAAAAATCCATCTGGTAGAGCTGGTCGCCGGAAAGGATTAGCACATAGTCGCTGTCGAATGGTGCAATATGGCGAAGGCTTTGCCTAACGGCATCGGCGGTGCCCTGGAACCAGGTAGGGTTGTCAGGGGTTTGTTCAGCTGCAAGGATATCCACGAATGCTGAACTGAAGGCACTGAAATGATAGGTATTCTTGATGTGCCTGTTGAGGGATGCCGAGTTGAACTGGGTGAGCACAAACATCCTGTTGATGCTTGAATTCATACAGTTGGAAATGGGAATATCCACCAGGCGATATTTGCCTGCAATGGGAACCGCAGGCTTGCTCCTGCTGGCTGTAAGCGGGTACAAACGGCTACCGGCGCCTCCACCAAGGATTACAGCAACTACTTCTTTACTGATTGACATAGAAATGATTTAAGCATTAGTATTTGGTCCTTTAAGATAACAAAGAATTGTACACGTCAATATATTGTTGTGCACTTCTGTCCCAACTAAAATCCAGGCTCATCAGTTTCCTTCTCACGGAATCAAACTTTAGCTGGTCATCATACAACTCCACGGCCCTGTACACGGCATGGGTGATATCCCCAACGGAGGCCTGGTTGAAACAAATACCATAACCTCCCGGCTCACCGATGTCCAATACCGTATCACGAAGTCCTCCAGTCCTCCTGACCAGGGGAACGGTGCCATAGCGCATGGAATACATCTGGTTGAGTCCGCAAGGCTCCACCCTGCTGGGCATCAGCAGGAAGTCGGCCCCGGCGTACATCTTGTGGCTCAACTGTTCGTTATAGCCGATCCGGGAATTGTAGTAGCCCATCCAGTAGCTGCGCATATCGGCCAGTTCTGCCTCTACATGGGGTTCGCCGCTTCCCAGTACCAGGAAGTTCATTCTTTGGTCCATAAAATACAGGGAATCCCCGATGGCCCTGGGCAGCAGGTCGGCCGCCTTCTCGCCTACCAGTCGTCCAATGAAAACGAAGAGCGGCTTATCGGGGTTGAGGCCAAATTCCTCACAGAGCGCTTCCTTATTGGTGCGCTTGCCGGCGGCCATGGTCTCAATGGAAAAATGGTCTTTCAGGTAGCTGTCCTTTTCCGGGTCCCAAACTACGGTATCGATCCCGTTCAGGATGCCGACACACTTGCCTTTTTCGTATTCGAAGAGGCTCTCGAGGCCATTGCTTTCCTGCCTTAACTCGTGCAGGTAACTCCAGCTCACAGTGGTCACCTTCCATGCTGCCCGGATACCGGCTGCCAACGGGTTAATGGCATTGTTCCAGTCCAGCATACCCCATTTCCAGCCATCCCAATGCGGGATATAATCCGATTTTTCCCAGTCCATCCATCCCTGGTATTGGGCGTTGTGGATGGTTAGCACGGTGGGAATGCCCGCCAGCTGTTGGTAGGGATAACTGTACTTGAGCATGAAGGGAATGAGCGCCGTATGGTGGTCATGTACATGGATGATGTCCGGCTTATGTTTCCATGAACTCACCCAATCGACTACCGCTATCTGGAAGCAGGTGAACCTTTCGGTGTCGTCATCATAGCCATAGACCTTTTCCCGATCCAGCAACCCGTTGATATCTACCAGGTAAAGGTCAAATCCCAGCTTGTTGTTGGATTCCTTGATAATGGTATAATCGAACCAGGTATTACCCAGGTAGGCCGACCCTTTATGAACCACTTCCCATTTGTTCTCATAGAGGAATTTGGTCCGGTACATGGGCATAACCACCTTGGCGATATGGCCGGCATCGTTAAGGTATTTGGGCAATGCGCCCACTACATCCCCAAGGCCCCCTGCTTTGGCCACAGGATAGCATTCGGCAGATACGTGAAGAATTTCCATATGAATGTTTTCCGGTCGCGATGCCAGTGCATCAATTAAATAGAAAGCAAAAAATTGTCTTTCAATTTAGTAAGAAATTGATTTAAGTCCTTTGACTTTCGAAAAAATTTCAATTAAATAAAATTCCTTCCTATTTTCACTCATTCGGTGAGGCCTGATAAATGCAAGCATTCAGGACCTTGCTATTTGTTTTCATTAAAGGGGTTCCGCCCGCAACAAAACATTGACTGCATATGTCGCAAACGAAACAACCAACCAACACAGGTGCATTGGCCACACTGGTGATCGTGTTTTTCTTCTGGGGATTCATTGCTGCTTCTAACAGTATCCTGATCCCTTTTTGTAAAACGCATTTTCACCTGAACCAGTTTCAAAGCCAGTTGATCGGGTCCGCATTTTATGGCGCCTATTTTATCGGCTCACTTATTTTATTCATCCTCTCCAATACCAAGGGGACCGATCTTCTGAATAAGATCGGTTATAAGAAAGGTATCATTTATGGTCTCTGGATCTCTGTTGTAGGTGCCCTATTGATCATTCCTTCAGCGAATGCCAATTCATTTCCTGCGATCCTGATCTCTTTGTTCATCGTTGCACTGGGATTCTCCCTGCAGCAAACAGCGGCCCAGCCTTTTGCCATTGTGTTGGGTGATCCTTCTACGGGATCCCATCGCCTTAACCTGGGTGGTGGGGTGAACTCCCTGGGTACTACCCTGGGACCTATCATTGTTAGCTTCTTCCTCTTTGGTTCTGCGAGTGCAAATCCGGAGGAAGCCACCATTACCAATATCAACTCCCTTTACCTGATTGTGGCTGCCGTATTCGCAGCGGTTGCGCTTTTCTTTACCTTCAGCAAACTGCCTGATGGAAAGAACGATGAGAAGTTTGAAAAAGCCAATAAGGCGGCCCGCTCCCTCTTGCTGATGACGGCTATCATTGCAGGTGTGATCGTTGTGGGGCAGCTTACCAATGTTGACAAGCTTCCTTTACTGGTGGCAACCATATTGACCGTTGTTGGTATCCTGTTCTATTCCAACAATGCCGCTAAAAAAGAAAGTGAAGGTTGGGGCGCCATGCGTTACCAGCAATTGATCCTGGGTATGTTGGGTATCTTTGTATATGTAGGGGTGGAAGTGACGATCGACAACAATTTTGGAGCCCTGCTGAAAGTACCGGGATATTTCAATGAGGCCGGTTTGAATGAAAGTGAGATCTCCCATTTTGTTTCCCTGTATTGGGGTAGTCTGATGATCGGCCGCTGGACCGGAGCGATCGGGGTGTTCAACCTCTCCAAGACAGGTAAGACCATTGCTACCGTCATAGTGCCTTTTGTAGCCTTCGCGGTGGTATTGTTGGCCAACTATGTGAAGGGTAACAATATCAGTGATCTTTATGCCTATGCAGGCGTGGTGGCCATCATGGTACTGGCCTTTTTCTATGGACAGGAAAAGCCGGTGAAGACATTGTTGACTGTTTCAGTTCTGGCAACCATTGCCATGTTGGTGGGTGTATTTACCAATGGCCTCGTTTCCGTTTATGCCCTGATGGCTGGTGGTCTGTGCTGTTCCGTAATGTGGCCCTGTATCTTCTCCCTCGGTGTTGCTGGTTTGGGCAAATACACCAGCCAGGGTTCAGCTTTCCTGATCATGATGATCCTGGGTGGTGCCGTTATTCCGCCTTTGCAGGGAACCTTTGGTGACAACCCAAGTATTGGAATGCACAATTCCTACCTGATCGCTGCTGCCTGCTTCGCATTCCTGGCTTTACTCGCCATCAGGATGCGCGGTGTGCTGAAAGCACAGGGACTTGATTTCGATAATCAAATCGGTGGAGGACATTAATCATTACAGACATGACGACTATACCTTTAGAATACGCAATTGGAGTAGATATTGGCGGTACCAATACCAAGTGTGGCATTGTTAACCGCCGTGGTGAGGTGTTGCAGTATGAGCAGTTGTCAACACCTGAATACGAGACTGCTGAGGAATTTGTAAATGCCCTTTGTGTCCGGTTGAACCTGATGGTGGAAAAAGTAGGTGGACACGACCTGATCAAGGGTATTGGCATAGGTGCCCCTAACGGTAATTATTACACGGGGACCATAGAATACGCCCCTAACCTGCGTTGGGAAGGTGTTGTGCCCCTGGCAGAAATGGTTTCGAAGAAAATGAATATGCCCACTGCGCTTACCAATGATGCCAATGCGGCTGCTGTTGGTGAGATGCAATATGGTGCTGCCAAGGGCATGCGTGATTTCATTACGATCACCCTGGGTACCGGTGTAGGCAGTGGCATTGTAGCCAATGGCCAGCTCATCTATGGCCATGATGGTTTTGCCGGTGAATTGGGCCACACCATTATCCGTCCCGGCGGCAGGCCACACTGGTCTACCGACCTCAACGGTTCATTGGAAGCTTATGCTTCTGCAACGGGTGTAGTGTTGAGCGCCAAGGAAATGCTGGCTGATCATCCTGATAAACCCAGCATGATGCGCAAATACCCTGAAGATGAATTGACCAGTAAGCATGTCTTCGATTGTGCCATGCAAGGTGATGAGATCGCCCTGGAGGTTTACCGCTTTACCGGCCAGATACTGGGTGAGGCCCTGGCTAATTTCGTGATGTTCTCCTCCCCTGAAGCCATCATCCTTTTCGGGGGATTGATCAAGGCAGGAAAACTGATCTTCGAACCTACGATCGAGCACATGGAAAGAAACCTGTTACCGATTTTCAGGAATAAGGTAAAAGTGATCAAGAGCGACCTGCATGAGGCCGATGCTGCCATCCTCGGGGCCAGTGCCCTGGTTTGGGAAATGAAGCAAAGCCATGCCAGTCTTTAATGGATAAAATCAAAGCAGCCTGGCCTGCTTAATGCATAGCAAAAAAGGGAGTAATCATGATTACTCCCTTTTTTGTTATGCATTATCTATTAAGATTAACCTGCTGATGCTGCTAACGCTTTTTCCTGCAGCCATTTTTCCTTACCATAACCGGGGATCACATGCTTTTCACTATGGTAGGAGGAACGTACCAGCGGACCGCTTTCTACATAATCAATACCGAGGTCATAACCGATCTCGCGGTACTCGGCAAATTCATCCGGATGGACGAAACGGTCAACCGGCAGGTGCTTTTTGGTGGGTTGGAGGTACTGGCCAATGGTCACAACATCCACGCCATTATCCCGGAGGTCGCGAAGGGTTTGGATAACTTCTTCCTTGGTCTCGCCCAAACCCAGCATGATGCCGCTCTTCACGCGCATGCCGCCTTCCTTGAGGGTCCTCAGCACTTCCATGCTCCTCCAGTACTTGGCCTGGATACGAACTTTGCGGGTCAGCCTTTCCACTGTTTCAATATTGTGGGATACCACCTCAGGAGCGGCATCAATGATGCGCTGCACCTGGTCCTTGTTGCCCTTGAAATCGGGGATCAGGGTCTCGAGGGTTGTATCCGGGTTGAGGTTCTTGACTGCCTTGATGGTATTGTACCAAATGGTGGAGCCCCCATCCTTTAATTCATCACGGTCAACAGAGGTGATCACCGCGTGCTTCACCTTCATCAGGTAAATGGCTTCCGCTACCCTTTGCGGCTCATCCCAATCCACCGGATCAGGCCTTCCGGTAGCCACGGCACAGAAACCGCAACTCCGGGTACAGGTATTGCCCAGGATCATGAAGGTGGCGGTGCCCGCTCCCCAGCATTCGCCCATATTGGGACAATTGCCGCTTTCGCAGATGGTGTGGAGCTTATGGTTGTCCACCAGCTGGCGGACATGTTTATAGTTCTCCCCTGTGGGCAGCTTTACACGCAGCCAGGAGGGTTTTTTGATCTTAGATTCGCTTTCGTTCAAAGCGGGTACAACGGGTAGTTCCTGCATACTTTTCATTTCAATGACCTCCGGCCGGGACAGGAATGGTCAGTTTCAATAATGCCCGGGCATTTGCCCAAGGATCAGGTTGGTTGGTAGAAGGGAGGCCCGGGAATGGGCAAAAATACATCACTTCCGCTTACCAAAGAGCAGGGAAACGTAGGCATTGAAAAAGAGGTTCTTGGGATCATTATTGATCATTTGCAATACCTCCTTGCTGTAGTATTCGATATTCACTCCAGCCTCAATAGCGGCAACCGATTCATTAAAACGGCCGTAATCGAAGCGCAGCGCGGTTTTCAGGTGGGCGCCCGGGTTGAATTTCACTTCGCTCCAACCCACAGTGAATCCGGATGCTGACAGGTAGATATACTGGTTGGGATCTTCAATTTCCGTGAACTGCTTGCGGCTTTGCTGGCCGGTCACCCTGTCTTCCACATCCACGAAATAGGGTTTTTCCAGCCCAATGGAGAGGCCTCCTGCCCAGAGGGCTGATACCGCCACACCGTTCTTATTACTTTTTCCACCTATAAGATATTGCTGGCCGAAGCCACCTTTCAACTGGTAGAAATTATTCACCTTGCCGTATACGAATTGGTTTACGTTGCCAAAGAGGTCAACACTGCCTGCATCCTTGTCTTCCTTCGGGTGTTTCTTTTCATTGAACTCAATCTGGATGATCCTGGTCTTGCGAGGCGTCAGGAACTTTCCCTTCTCCCAGGAAATACCATAACCATCGGTATTGAGTTTGATGCCAAATATGCTGTGTTTGGAAAAGATCATTTCCCCTTCTTCTTCCAATTTCATCAGGGCATTGATCTTCTCCTGTTTTTCTGCTTTCTTATCTTTCTTTGAACTCCTTGTAGTCTGCGCAAACATCTGCTGGGTAAGGATAAGACCTAAAGACAGGAAGAGTATTTTTTTCACAATAACGGTTTTAGCTTTCACTTGCCTAAATTTAGGCAAAAATAATAGCATGACAGCATCTGTAGTTTATGAAGGGCAGCTTCGTTGTTCTGCCACCCATAACCAGAGCGGCACCGTGATCGAAACGGATGCACCTACTGATAACCGTGGAAAAGGAGAAAGGTTCTCTCCTACTGACCTTCTTTGTGTAGCAATGGGAACCTGCGCCATTACTACAATGGGCATTAAGGCACAGGATATGGAAATTGACCTTTCCGGGGCAAGTATCGATATCCAGAAACACATGTTGGCGGACCCCAGAAGGGTGGGAAAAATTGATGTGATCATCCGTTTTCCGAAAACGTTAAACCTAAGTGAAAAAGACAGGACCATCCTGGAAAGGGTGGGTAACAACTGTCCGGTCGCTAAAAGCCTTTCACCTGAGGTGAACCTTAACCTGGTTTACGAATGGTAACCCCTTTGGCAATTACCTGTTCAGCAGGTAATTGCCTATCCTGCATTCCAGGCATCTCCTGTTATGACAATATAATTTCCTGAGCTCTAATAATGACTGGCTTTCGGCTGCCGAGGCCGGTACGATCCCCCACCTTTTCCATTCCCTGCACACCTGGTTTTCTTCAGCAGGCAAGCGAGCCAGCCAATTCAGTGCCTGTTGCCGGATGGCAGGGAGCTGCTGGTGCTTTCCATAGGCATAGACCAGGGGAGCTATACCGTTAATGATCAAATGATGTATCATGTCCCTGCCAATATGTTTGGGTTGGTAAGGTGTGGGTTCTTCCAGCCTGTAATGATAATGCCAGAAATCATTGGCGGTAATGTCGAGCATTGCTTCCAGTTCCTTTAGTTGTGTGCTTGCGATTAACCTGCTATGGATATTTTGCCGGGTTTGCAGGAAGGCTGCCAGTTGGGCAAGCCTGATGGTAGGGAATCCTGCCGGCCGCATACGCAGGAATTGAGCCTGGCCATGAACCGGCTTCAACTGGTGCTTGGCCTGCAGGAACTGGTATTCCCTTTGGAGTAATTGCACATAGGGATCGGCATGGGAGGCTTCCAGCAGGTTGGCCTGGCCTAATAATAAGGCCTCCAGCCGGATCAACTGGTTACGGTATTTGCTGATCAATAAAAAGGGAATAGACCTTGCTACCTGCTCAAAAAACGCAGCATTGACCGGGCCGCCAAAATGCCTGGCCAGCCACCACCAGGTAAGTTCCTCCCAGTTGTTACGGGTTTGCGGCAATATGCCCAGCAGTTCGGAGGATTTTCGGTTAAGCCTTTCCGTTACCAGGTCCTGCAGCCATTCCTGCCATACCTGTCCGGGTACTTCCTCCAGTTGCTTACTACAGGACACCTCATCCGGTTCTTTCATCAGCATGGCATACCTGTCCAGCAACATGACGGATACATGGGGTTGCAACACCAATGTGGGAATGGCGAGGCTCAGTACCGGGTCGTCATTCTCCCATACCACATGCAGTATCACGTTCCTGTACCTTGGATCATGGGTATGGTGATGCTGGTGCCATTGTGATGTCCTGATATGAAGTTCTATATTACCTGCCCAAAGGGTACCGTTGATGACCAACCTGGCATCACGGAAATCGGGGCCCTGGTGGTCGTTCAAACTGCCCGGGTCCAAAATGGTGACGGGCTCCCCCTGTTCCGTAATTAGGTTCCTGCTCTCGAAATACTTTCCCTGCCAGATGAATTGCAATAATTTTTCCTGCATGTCCTTTTTACCAAATTACATGCAGGCTGCACCGGAGTCAACCCGTAAATACACCCTGATTTAAGGCCAGTCCTGCAAGGCCATCACCACCTTGCTGACCGGAAGGCCCATCACATTGTAGAAGTCGCCCCTGATGGACTGTATACCTACTACGCCTATCCACTCCTGGATGGCATAGGCGCCTGCCTTGTCATAGGGCTGGTAGTGGTCAACATAATAAACCAGTTGGTCATGGGTGAGCGAATGGAAGCTTACCTCCGTAATATCGGCAAATGCCTTCTCTATCCCATTTTTTCGCATAACCACTCCCGTTATTACCCGGTGGGTCCTGCCGGAAAGCCTGCTGAGGATATTGATAGCGTCTTCCCTGTCTGTGGGTTTGCCGATCACCTGGTTGTCCAGTACCACAATGGTGTCTGCCGCCAGTACAAGTCTTTCCTGGCTGAACATTTCCTGTACCAACATCGCTTTTTGGCGGGCGATATGTACCGGTACTTCTTCTATGGCCATATACGGCGGAAAGCTTTCATCGGTTGGCTGGACAATAATATCGAAGGGGACCTCTGCCCACTCCAGCAATTGCTTTCGCCTTGGCGACTGGGAAGCCAGTACTATTCTTTCCATCAGAGATAGATTTTAAAAAAGACCATGGATAATATTCCTGCCAGCATCACCCACTTGATGGTGGTGCTCAGCCGGTGGAAGGAAGTGGGGGTATGGGCATTCTTCAGCTGGATAAAAGCCGCACCCATTGGAAGGACCACAGCCAGTATGCTATAGAGGGCTCCCAGCCACCAGCCTTTCAGGATGCCATAAAATTGTACGATGACCAGGGCGGTGGTCAATACGATCATCCAAACAAACACAAACATCTTGGTAACAGGCAGTCCCCATACAATGGGCATGGTCCGGCATCCATAGCGGGCATCCCCTTCCCTGTCCTCCAGGTCCTTCACCACTTCCCTGATCAGGGAGATGATGAAAGCAAAGCCGCTGTAGATCATGGTGAACTTGAACAGGGAATTGATGATGGAGGTATAGCCGGGAAGAGTCAGCCGGAACACACTGAATTCAGCAAAATAGATGACCAGGATGACCCAGGCTGTAAGCAGGGAAATGACCACATTGCCGATCAGCAACTGTTTTTTCAGCGTAGTGGAATAGAACCATAACAGTAATACACATGCGAAATTGGCCAGCCCGATCACCGGGTTGCCCAATCGCCAGGAGATATAGAAGGCCAATACCACCCCGGTTAGGGACAATACCAGGTGCCAGACAATGGCCCAGCGGCGGCGGATATACCTTTGCACTACAATGGCATCAGGCTTATTCACCTGGTCAATATTCAGGTCAAAATAATCGTTGATGATATAGCCCGCAGCGGCTATGCATACAGATGATAATACCAGCCAGCCAAATAGTTCAGGGCTGAGTTTGGGGTTAATGGTATCCAGTCCTTCTGCAACCGGCCCAAGGAAACTCGGTACCAGGATGCAATAATAGAACAGCACCTGCGTCAGGATAATGAAGAAAATATTGGGCCACCGGATCAACCGGAAAAAAGCTGCAATGACTTTCAAGGGAATGGTCTTGTTTAGGCAACAAATATAGGGTCTGCTTACTTGCTGGAAACGGTAAGGTCAATGCTCCAGTCGCCACGGAGTTTCATCACTTTTTCAATGACCTCCCGCACACAGCCCTCACCGCCTTTGTAGGGGCTGATGTAATGGGCGATGTGTTTGATCTCGGGTGCGGCGTCAGCCGGGGCACAGGCCAGGCCTGCCATCTTCATGACACCATAGTCAGGTATGTCATCGCCCATGTACAGCATCTCCATCCAATGCAGGGAATGCTTTTCCCGATAGGCTTCCAGCACCGCGATCTTGTCTTCCACCTTCAGGAACACATCGGTAATGCCCAGTTTGTTCAATCTCAGGCGTACCGCTTCGGAGGTTCCGCCAGAGATCACCAGGATCCTGTAGCCTTTCTTGATGGCCAGTTGCAGGGCATAACCATCCTTGATGTTCATCCTGCGGACCATCTGGCCATCATCGTAGATCCAGATGGTGCCGTCGGTCAGCACACCGTCAACATCCAGCACAAAAGTGGTGATCTGCTTGAAGCTATTGATTAAAGACATGCACAAATATTAAAAGAAAAAGTGACAGGCAGAAACCTGTCACTTCCCATTTTATTTTTGGTTATCGCGCCATTCATATACCCAGGAACTCTGGATCATTTCCAGGTGTCCTTCATTACATTCCTCCCGCTTCCCAACAAATCCGGGGAGCTCCAGCACCCACTCCAGCAGGTCGGTGAACCTGATCCGGTAGATCTTGCCTTCGTTGAAGTCGTCGCCGAACTTTTCATAGAGTTTCAAGGCGATATCTTCATAATCATTCCAATGAATGGGTGGTTCAAATTGTGCCATCTTATGTAGGGGTTTATTAAGTTGATAGTTTTTTGCTTACCAGTTTTTCCAACCAACCGATTCAATCGAGCTGGCTACTGTTCCTTATTCACCAAGGAACTGGGTTTGGTCAGGGATCGTTACGGTAATATTTCCCTGCTTTCCCGGAAGCAGTACGCACTGGCAGCCAAGACGGGAATTCAGGCGGGGGTTAACCGCACGATCAATAAAATCTTCCTCCTTATCGCTGATCTCTTCTACCAGGTCCTCTCCCTGTTCAACATAAAGGTGACAGGTACTGCAGGCGCATACGCCGCCGCAGTTATGGTGCAATTCTATATCGTTGGTCAGGGCTACTTCCAGCAGGCTTTGGTCAGGCGCTACCTGCTCAAGTGTAACCGGCTCCAGTCCTTTCTGTTCAAATTTAAAGGTGATCGAATACATCTCTTTTCCGTTTTGGGTGGCAAAATTATTGGTTAGTCCTTACATGAGGAAACTTCTTCCTTAACCATTTATAACCAGAAATGTTTAGTCCATCACTTCTCCCGCAGCTATATCCCTTTACATATTAGAGAAATGCTTACATTGGCACTGTTAAACCTCCCCAACATGAAATGGCTCAAAAAGGTCCTCCTGGTTGTACTCGTGATCATTGGATTATTCCTACTGATCGGCGCCTTCCTTCCGGGAAAAGCTTCAATCACCCGTTCTGTCGAGATCGCAGCTCCAGCCGCTTCGGTATATGCTGTACTGAACAACTTGAAAACCTACGATCATTGGATGCCCTGGAACCAGATCGATACCAACTGGAAGGTAGAGTATGCCGGGGTAACGGAAGGCAAAGGGGCCTGGTACAAATGGGAAAGTGATAACCCGGATGTGGGAAAGGGTAAGTTGACTATTACTGAGTCTGTTCCTTACCAGAAAGTGATGACCAGCCTTGAATTTGAGGGATTCGATGAACCTTCCCCGGCTGGTTGGGAAATCACAGCATCGGGCAATACCACAAAAGTTACCTGGACCATGGATGCTGCAATGGGCCATAATCCCCTCAACCGCTGGGTGGGGTTATTCTTCGATAAATTGTTAGGCCCACAGTTTGAATCCGGCCTAAGCATGTTGAAACAGAAGATCGAATCAGGAGAACTGAAGCCCAGGGAACCCAGGATGACGGTGGAACTGAAGGATATACCGGCCATGCAGGTCCTTACCCTTATGGATACTGCCATGACCATGAGCGATATAGGCCCCAAATTGCAGAAGGCCTATGGGGAGCTGGGTGAGACCATGAAGTCCAATCAACTCAATATGGCCGGTGCCCCTATGTCATGGTACTATTCCGAAAAAGAACCTTTTATCCTGGAGCCCGCCATCCCTGTCTCCGGCCAACCGGCTTCGCTCGGAGGACGGACCAGGTTTCGTAAGGTTCCGGCCGGCAAGGCTGTAGTAGTACATTTTTATGGGCCTTATGAGCAGTCGGGACTTGCCTATGCGAAGATCGCGGAATGGCTGAAGGCCAATAAGCTCACTCCTGCAGGTGCCCCATATGATGTGTATGTGGATGACCCCACTACCAAAAAAGATATGTATGAGGTGCTCACTGATATTGTTCAGCCGGTTAAGCAATGATCCCTTAACGGTAACCCCTATTCGAAAAGATCACACTGGCTTGCTGGTATCAACTGCTTCCCGGATAAGCCCGGAGAGTTGCCTGTAAAGTTCTTGCCATTGTGGGTGGCCTTCCATCAGGGCAAGGTGTTTCTCCATGGTTGGGGCGTCACCGCGCATAGCGGGGCCGGTTTGGAACCTAAAAGGATCCCCGGAATCGATCCGGGCAATTGTTTCCTGGATCAATGGTTGCAAAAGCGAGAACTCCAGATAGTTTTCCCGGCATAATTGATAGGCCACGGAAAAGAGGTAGTTGGAAAAATTGTTGACCCATACTGCCGATAGGTGCATGCGGAGGCGCTGCTCCCCATCTGCCATTTGGTATGGACTATCCATGGAGCGAGCCAGTTGTTGCAGTAAGGCCAAACCTTCACCTGTATTGGCTTCCAGTAAGACCGGTATCGACCGGGTCTTTGGTTGGTGGTCCCTAAGGCTTTGCAACGGATAGAATACCCCATAGCTGGAACTGATAGGTGCCAGGACATTACCTTCCACCGCACCTGCGGTATGGACCACCAATTCATCCTGCAATTGCATCAGCCCCGCCAGGTCCGGCAAAGCCCTGTCCGCAATGGCCACCAGGTAGAGGTCCATCTTTCCCTTCAGTTCTTTCCAATTGGCGCTTCCTTCCGCACCCAGCTGTTGGGCAAGTTGCCTTGCCCTGGCCTCATCCCTGCCTATCACCTGTATGATCTCATGGCCTGCCGACTTCATCCTTTCCCCCAGTATGGTTGCAACATTGCCATATCCAACTAGAACAATTTTCATTGTGTAGATTTACAGTATGAAATTAGCACAAAAGCTTGCCCTTAACTACCTGAGGGCCAAACTGAATTTTACGGCTGTATTTTCCAAACGCAAGGCTGCCGAAATGGCCTTTGAGATCTTCAGTACGCCTTTCAGGAAGTCAAAGAAGAAAGTGCCGCCCATATTTGATAAGGCAGACCGGAATTTTGTGCAGGTACAGGGAAACCGGGTGGTGGTGTACCGCTGGAACCTGGGAGGGATCAGGCGGGTGATAGTATGCCATGGTTTCGAATCCTCGGCAAGGAATTTCGACCGTTATATCGTACCGCTCATTAAAAAGGGATATGAAGTTATTGCCGTTGACGCCCCGGCCCATGGCGCTTCTGAAGGAAGGCAGATCAACCTGCCTATGTACGTGCAGACCTTATCGGAAGTATATAACCATTTTGGCCCTATCCAAAGTTTCATGGGACATTCTTTCGGGGGACTGGCCATTGCCCATTTCCTGGAGAATATCCACCATGATGACAGCTACAGGATAGCCTTGATAGCTCCCGCTACGGAATCGGTAACGGCCATGGAAACCCTGTTCGACCTGCTGCAACTGGATGAAGGAGTGAAGGAAGAATTTGAAAAGCTGATCGAAGAAAAGGCAGGTGTACCCCTTTCACATTTCTCCATCCCAAGGGCCCTGAATAATATCCATGCAAAAGTGCTATGGGTGCATGATGAGGATGATGATGTTACGCCTATCAGGGATGTCAAACCGCTGATCAAGGCCAAGCCTGAGCATATTGAATTCATGTTGACCAGGGAATTGGGGCACCGAAAGATATACCGCGATAATAAAGTAGTAAGGAAGGTGGTGGAATTCCTGTAATGTCTTAATACGGTTGCATGACGAAACAGGATCGGTCATTGACCGTCCTGTATTATCCGCGATCTTTTAATGGTTTAATGTCCTTCCTTTCCTTCCAGCATCGGGACGAAGGAGAAATTATCGAAGATTTCTTCAGTATAACTGCCATCAGCCTGTTTGGTAAGGCGCAACATCCGCTGTACATTTCCCTCCCCTACTGGGATGACCATTTTACCGCCTGTCTTCATTTGCTGGATGAGCTTTTCCGGGATGAATGGGGCAGCTGCAGTGATGATCACCTTGTCGAAAGGACCAAATGTGGGCAACCCTTCAAAGCCATCGCCATAAAAGAACTTGATGTTGTGGAATTTCTTCAGGAAGGCAAATTGTTTGTTCTGGTCGAACAGTGCTTTCTGCCTTTCAATGGTATATACCTGCGCACCCATTTCAGCCAGGACGCAGGCCTGGTAAGCACTCCCGGTGCCGATCTCCAATACCTTCTCAAATGGTTTTACTTCCAGCAATTGTGTCTGGTAGGCAACCGTATAGGGTTGTGATATGGTTTGGCCTACCTGGATGGGAAATGCGCGGTCCTCATAGGCCACTTCATCAAATGCAGAATCCAGGAAATAGTGTCTGGGTAAATTATTGATGGCTTCCAGTACCGTTTCGTCTGTAATGCCTTTCTGCCTGAGATGCTCAACCAGTTTCTTCCTTAAACCTTTATGCCTGTATGTGTCTTCAAACCTTCTCATAAACGCCCGCAAGATAATAAAAAACGTATCCGGCCCAGCTGATGGACCGGATACGTAGATGCTTTTTAGTTGACTATACTATTAATGACTGGCGGCTGGCCACCAGGTCATCCACTACAATTACAGGTTCATGTCTGCAATGATCCCCTTGATCCTGTTGTCAAGTTCCTCACTTACCTGTTTGAAGGAGGCGGCATTTGGCAGTTTGGTGTTCACACTGAAATAGAACTTGATCTTGGGTTCAGTACCACTTGGACGAGCTGAGATCTTGCTGCCATCGGCCAGGATGAACTGCAATACATTGCTCTTGGGAAGTTGGATCTCCCATTGCTCTCCCGTCTGGAGGTTGCGTCCCTTCCTCAATTCATAATCCAGCAATTGAACCACAGGTGAACCATTGATGGATTGTGCAGGATTATTACGGTAGCCTTCCATCATGGCGGCTATCTGCTGTTGTCCGTCCATTCCCTTCTTGGTTATGGAGATCAGGTGCTCCTTGTAGAAACCGTATTGAACATACAGGTCAATCAATTTCTGGAACAGGCTCCTGCCCTTGTCTTTTTCGTATGCAGCCATTTCACAAAGCAGGGCAACCGCACTCACGGCATCCTTGTCGCGGATCTGCGAACCGATCATCAGGCCATAGCTTTCCTCCCCACCTACTACATAGTTTTCCTTGCCTTCTTTCTCTTTGATCAGTTCAGCGATCCATTTGAAACCGGTCAGTACATTGTAGCAACTGATATTGCTCTGGCGGGCGATCTCATCGATCATTTCGGTTGTCACGATGGTCTTCACCACCATATCATTGGGCTGTGCCAGTCCCTTCACCTTCCTGGCCTCGATCATATAGTTGAAGGCAAGAACGGCAGTCTGGTTACCATTCATCAGCACCCAGTTGCCATCATTGTCCTTCACGCCAATACCTACACGGTCTGCATCGGGGTCGGTGCCCAGCAGGATATCGGCATCTATTTCCCTGGCTTTCTTCAGGCCAATGCTCATGGCCTCGGATTCTTCAGGGTTAGGATAGTGAACAGTAGGGAAATTACCGTCAGGGATGCTTTGCTCATCAACAATGGTTACATTGCTAAAGCCGAAAGCCTTGAGCACATCAGGTACCAGTTTGATACCAGTACCATGGATGGGGGTATACACGATCTTCAGGTCTTTCTGCCTTTCGATCACTTCAGGGTAAACACTGAGGCTCTTTACCATCTTGATATAGGCCTCATCAATTTCCTTACCGATCAGGGTAATATTGGCTTCACCACCATTCCATTTTACTTCGTCAACAGATGCGATCTTCTCCACTTCAGCGATCACATTTTTATCGTGCGGGGGTACCAATTGTCCGCCGTCATTCCAATAGGCTTTATAGCCGTTGTATTCCTTCGGGTTGTGGGATGCAGTGCACACCACGCCGGCCTTACAACCCAGGTGGCGGATCGAGAAACTCAGCTCCGGTGTCGGGCGCAGGGCTTCAAAAAGGAATACTTTCAGGCCGTTGGCTGCGAATACATTGGCCGTTGTTTCTGCGAAGAAACGGCTGTTGTTGCGGCTATCATGGGCAATGGCTACCTTGATCTCTTCACCTGGATAGGTTTGTTTCAGGTAATTGGCAAAGCCCTGGGTGGCCATACCCACTGTGTATTTATTCATCCTGTTGGAACCAACCCCCATGATACCACGCAGTCCACCTGTACCGAATTCAAGATTGCGGTAAAAGGAGTCTGCCAGCTCATTGGGATTTTCCGCCTGGAGTTGTTGAATGGTCTTTTTGGTTTCGGCATCGAAGTTGCCATCGAGCCATGTTTGAACTTTCGCTAGAATCGCTGCATCCATAATAACTGTTTTAAAATCGGCGTTGAAGTTATCAATTTTCACTATTCGAACCTGATTGACAGGCCAAAACGTATTTTTGTCCATCTGAAACCACATTCCTAGTGCACGATTCTAAATATAAAGTTTCTTTTCTTTCAGGCATTTTATTGCTCCTAACTTTTCTTGGTCATGGACAGGATAGGTCAGCCAGCAGTCCATCGGGAAAGCCTGCTCTTGTGTTGGAAAGGGATACGGTGATGGAGCCGCCGCCTGCACTGGTTAGCGGTATAACCAGTCACAGTACCACCCCATCAAAATCACGGCAGTGGCTGGTGGCTGGTGCGCATGCTGCCATCTGGACAGGTACCTATATTGCCCTGAACAAGGCCTGGTATGCGGATTATGAGAAACAGTCCTTCCATTTCTTCAATGATGGCAAGGAATGGAACCAGATGGATAAGGCGGGCCATGTATGGACTGCCTACCAATTGGGGCGTTTGTCATATGGTGCCTGGAAATGGTCGGGATTGAAACCCAGGACAGCGGTTTGGCTGGGCGGCGCCAGTGCCGTGGCTTTCCAAAGCATCATCGAGATCCAGGATGGATTCTCCGCTGAATGGGGCTTCAGTGTTTGGGATATGGTGGCCAATGTTGCAGGGGCTGGTGCGTTTGTCGCGCAGGAACTGGGTTGGAAAGAACAAAGGCTCCAGGTAAAAATGGGCTATTGGCCATACAGCTATCCCGCCGACCTGGTCGCCAGGAGGAATGACCTTTTCGGTAGTGGCACCATGGAGCGGATCCTGAAGGATTACAATAGCCAGACCTACTGGCTCAGCGCCAACCTGCGGAGCTTCTTTCCCCAAGCCCAATACCTTCCAAAATGGTTGAACCTATCCCTGGGCTATAGCAGTGACCTGATGCTGGGTGGCACCGAAAATAAATGGGAGGATGAGGAGGGAAATACGGTCGACCGGACTGATATTCCAAGGGTGCGCAGGTATTACCTTTCAGTTGACCTCGACCTAACCAGGATCAATACCCGAAGCAGTTTCCTCAGGACCATTTTCTATGCCCTGAATGCGGTGAAGATTCCCGCACCGGCCTTAGAGTACAGTCCAAAAGAAGGATTCAGGTTGCATGGCCTGCACCAGTAACCTATTCCAGGTAGGCACCGGTAACGCTATCCCCTTCCACCGTTACATAGATATGCTCCTGTAAGGTAGTGGCCAGTGAAAGCCCCACATAATCTGCCTTTACCGGGAAGGCCTTATGGGTGCGTTCGATCAGGCTAAGGGTTTGTATGGCCTTGGGATGCTCTTCCAGGAAGGGTTTCAAAGCGTAGAGCAGGGTCTTGCCGCTATTGGTAACATCATCCACCACAACGATCATCCTGTTATTGAAATCCATCTTCGGACTAACATGGATAGGACCGGGATTTCTTTTGTCCAGCCCGATTTCGATCACTTCGGATTCAATGCCGGCAATGGCCTTTATCCTGGCGGCTAGGATTTTCGCTATTACTACCCCGTTGTCCCTGATACCTGCAAGGATGATGGGTGATTTTTCATCCACCAATTGTTCTGCCATTTCGTAGGCCATCCTTTCCAGTTTGGTATTGGCCTGTACTGCGTCTAAAATATAGTTGCGATTCGTTGACATTGCTGAAATTCTGGCCGAAAAATTACAACAAAACATTGACCCAAACCTAAATCCATTAATTTAGTCGCACAATACCGTTTCTATGCAATACCTGCAACAGATTGCTTTTGTCCTATTGGCAGCTGCTGCCATTTGGTTCTTCAGTAAAAAAGTAAAGGAGATCAGGCGTAATATCTTGCTGGGTAAGGATGAAGATTATTCAGACAATCCTTCCGCAAGATGGAATAACCTGCTGCTGTTGGCTTTTGGCCAGAAGAAGATGTTCAAGAATCCCCTTGTGGCCCTGATGCACTTTATCATTTATGCCGGTTTTGTCATTATTAATATTGAAGTACTGGAGATCGTATTGGATGGCCTGTTGGGCACCCATCGTTTGTTTGCCGGTGTGCTTGGCGGATTCTATACTTTCCTCATCAATAGTTTTGAATGGCTGGCACTCGGTGTCATCATCGTTTGCGTGGCTTTCCTTGCCCGCCGTAATATGATCAAGTTAAAGCGGTTCATCAGCCATGACCTCGATGGCTGGCCAAGAACTGATGCGAATTATATCCTGTTCACGGAGATCGTTCTGATGACATTGTTCCTGACCATGAATGCTGCCGATACCATTTTACAGGAGCGTGGCGCAGGCCATTATGCTGAGCATATCACGGGTAGTTTTGCCGTATCCTCCTGGATCAAACCCCTGTTGGCTGGTTGGTCTGATAGCGCATTGGTGACCCTGGAAAGGGTTTGCTGGTGGTTGCATATTGCGGGTATTTTTGCCTTCCTGAACTACCTCCCCTATTCCAAGCATCTGCATATCCTGCTGGCCTTTCCCAATGCCTATTATGCCAGGCTGGAATCACAGGGCAAGATGAAGAACATGCCCGCAATCCAGAAGGAAGTACTTTATGCTATGCAGCCGGAACTGGCGCCCACCGAGGCTACCGAAGCCCCAAGCTTTGGTGCTAAGGATGTATTCGACCTGAGCTGGAGAAACCTGTTGGATGCCTATAGCTGCACGGAATGTGGTCGTTGTTCCTCGGCCTGCCCTGCCAATTCAACAGGTAAGCTGCTCAGCCCGAGGAAGATCATGATGAGTACGCGCGACAGACTGGAGGAAGTGGGAAAGAATATCAATATCAATGGTAGTTTCCAGGCAGACGGCAAGACGCTATTGCATGACTATATTACAGTGGAAGAGCTTCGCGCCTGCACTACTTGTAATGCCTGTGTGGAAGCCTGCCCGGTTAGTATTTCCCCCCTGGAGATCATCACTGAGCTCAGGCGTTCGTTGATCATGGAAGAGAGCAATGCTCCACAGGAGTGGAATGCCATGTTCAGCAATGTGGAGAATAATTTCGCGCCATGGAAGTTTAGCCCGGATGAGCGCGATGCCTGGGTAAGGTCCTGATCGTTGAAAGTTCTTTATAATAAAACAGCCCGGATGGGCTGTTTTTGTTTATGGGCAGGGTTTTCATTAAGCACCTGCATAATAGGAAATAATACCAGTATTACTGTTCATCTGCACTCGGCCCATAGATGCCCGGCAGTGGTACATTCAATAGGCGCAGGTAAACTGATAATTGGCCACGGTGGTGGATGATATGGTTAAAGACCATGCTTCTCAATACGACCATCTTGGGCATTGTAAAGAATACCTGGGGGCCGTTGCGGAGGGTCCATGGTTTCATCAACTCCTCATCCGTTACCTGCTGCAGGCTGCCAATGGCTTCTTCCCTGTGTTTTTCAAACAGTTCCATCAACTGCCTGGTGCTGTTCACTTCAGGCCATTCGAATTCCTGCTTGGAGAAATCCAGCTCATCCTGTTCTATGGTTACCTTGGCCCAGCCTGCCATTTGGGCTATATGCATGGCCAGGTGGTGGAGTGAATAGGATTTTTCGTGGGGCTTCCAGCTGAAATGCTCATCTGGCACCCTTTCCAGCATCCTGCGGGTATTGTCGCTCTCATGCTGGAATTCTGCTACAAGGGATTGGTTCATTGGCATAGCATAAAATTTAATTCAAGCTACAGAATATTGGGGTTTCCGGGAAAAGCTTTGATGAAGTTTGGATGAATATGGATATTTGGATAAAACCTTGGACTAATGGAACTGCTCAATTACCTGGCCCTTGGCGATTCCTATACTATCGGGGAACAAGTGCCCATTTACGATAGCTTTCCCTACCAAACGGTACAGATCCTCCGTAAGGCCGGACAGCCGGTTGCTGCCCCTGAAATCGTGGCCAGGACAGGATGGACCAGCTTTGAGTTGAGGGATGGCATAGCCGCCACTTCCTTGCTGCCCCGTTATGACCTGGTAAGTCTTTTGGTAGGTGTCAACAACCAGTACCGGGGGCTTTCCGTAGATGATTACGCCATCCAGTTCGAGGACCTGCTGCAACAGGCCATCGCCTTTGCCGGTGAAAAAAAGGAAAGGGTCGTGGTATTGTCCATCCCCGATTGGGGAGTGACCCCATTTGCGGATGATCGTGACCGTTATGCCATCGCCAGGGAGATCGACCAGTTCAATGCTGTCAATAAGGCTATCACTGTAGCAAATGGTGTAGCATACATAGATATTACCCCGGGTACTCGGGAAGCTGCCCATGATAATCGTTTATTGGCAGGTGATGGCCTGCATCCATCCGGAAGGGAGTATGCGCGATGGGCGGAGCGGTTGTCCCTGCATTTTCTTGGCGCCCTGGAGAAGTGAAACTTTATGAACTTATCATAATGGTGATTAACCATATTTCTGATAATACTATTTTATTCCATACGGGCTAGGAAGCTAATTGGTTGGTTATGAACATCCTTGTAGATGAAATTTTGTTCGGAAATATTCTTTCTGTCGCCCATGTTCTATTTTCTTACATTTAGGTAGTACTACCTAATGCTACTTTATGGACAACAAAATAAGGCTCGCAATCGTGGATAACCACCAGGTTGTGATCGATGGCCTGAAATCACTATTGGAGGGCCATCCCACATTTGTTGTAGTGCATGAATCCACGAAGCCTAAAGAAATGCTTGACCTGCTGGTTACGGATAATGTAGATATCCTCCTGACCGATATCATGATGCCGGGAATGGATGGTTTTGAACTGGCCAGGAAGGTGAAAAAGCTTTTTCCCCAAACCAATATTCTAGCTCTTTCCATGTCCCATCAGGGGGCTTTGATCAATGACAAATTCAATGAAGCCCATGTGGCAGGGTATGTACTGAAAAATGTTGGAAGGGCGGAGTTTCTCGAAGCATTAAAGGAAATTGCAAGTGGCGGAAAATATTTCAGTCCTGAAGTGCAGGCGGAAATCGCGAATGCCGCAGATCGCAAGAAAGAATTGCTTGATGCTGGAATCACCAATAGGGAAATGGAGATCATCCGGCTGATCGAAAAAGAAAAAAGCAATAAGGAAATCGCCGACCAGCTTTTTATCAGTGAGCGAACGGTGGAAACGCACAGGAAGAATATTTTCCGTAAAACAGGGGTGAGCACTGTATTGGGATTAGTGAAATATGCTTACGAACATGGACTGATCATCGCGGGCAGGGCTTAAACCGGGAACATAAACAACCTGGAAAATAAAAAGCCCGCCAAAGTTTAATCTAAGGCGGGCGATGTCGGGAAGACTGGATTCGAACCAGCGACCCCTTGCACCCCATACAAGTGCGCTACCGGGCTGCGCCACTTCCCGAACCGGTACAAACAAAGAACATCATTCCTCATTTGCGGGTTGCAAAACTAAGGGAAAATTTGATTTCACAAAAATCAAATAACTAATCTTAATTTTGCACAACGTTAAGCGAATGAAACTACTACTCCAACAGGTTGTTATCAACGATCCCCGCTCCGCACATAACGCTTCCCAAAAGGATATCCTGGTTATTGATGGTCATATTGCAGAAATTGGTGATGCTTTGGTTGCCGATGACGCAAAGGTTGTCGATGGTTCAGGATGGATGGCTGCCCCGGGTTGGGTGGATCCTTTTGCACATTTCAATGATCCCGGTTTCGAACATAAGGAAACCATAGCATCGGGTGCCCTTGCCGCTGCTGCCGGTGGGTACACCACGGTGATGGTGGTACCCAATACCAAACCTGTCATTGACAGCAAAACTGAAGTGGAGTATGTAATGGCCAAGGCCGCCAACCTCCCGGCCCAGGTATTGCCTATCGGCTCCATATCCAAAGGTGCCGAGGGTAAGGACCTTGCTGAAATGTATGATATGCGTGCCTCAGGGGCCATTGCTTTCAGTGATGGTATCCGGCCGGTTCAATCAGCGGGTATCCTGGTGAAAGCCCTGCAGTACGTAAAGGCCTTTGATGGTGTGGTCATCCAGATTCCTGATGATACCAGCATTGCGCCCCATGGGTTGATCAATGAAGGGATTGTCTCTACACGCCTTGGCCTGCCCGGTAAACCCATGATGGCCGAGGAATTGATCGTGGCTCGTGATATCAAACTGGCCCGCTATACCGATTCGCATATCCACTTCACAGGCATCAGTTCTCCCAAATCCGTTGAATACATCAGGCGTGCGAAGGAAGGTGGATTGAAAGTGTCCTGTTCTGTTACACCGTATCATCTTTTCTTCTGTGATGAAGACCTGATGAGTTATGATACCAACCTGAAGGTTAATCCGCCACTGCGCACAAGGCAGGATATGCTTGCCCTTCGTGAAGCGGTAATGCAGGGATGGATCGATTGTATTGCCACCCATCACCAGCCGCATGATTATGATGCCAAAGTGCTTGAATTCGAGTATGCCCGTTTTGGCATGATCGGCCTGGAGTCCAGTTTCCGTGCGGTCAATACGGTATTGCCCGGACTTTCAGCTGACCAGCTGGCTGCCTTGTTCTCCATCAATGCCCGACGCATCTTTGGATTGCCAGAGGCAAGGATCGAAGCCGGACAAGCTGCTGTCATCACCTTGTACAACAAGGAAGGAGAAACTGTTTTCACTACAAACGATATCAAGTCCAAGTGCAGTAACTCCCCCTTCGTTGGCCATAGCCTGAAAGGAAAGGTGATCGGAACCCTATTCCATCAAAAGGTTAATATTCCTGTTTCCTGATCATTATGCCAAAGAAACTTTCTGTCTGGGTAGGATTATCTGCCGGCCTGCTCTATACCCTTTGCCTGTTCATCACCTGGAAAGTTGGGATCGAAAGCATGGCTGCATTCCTTACCTGGTATGCCTATCTTCCGGTGATCTTTGTTTTGGTGCTGGGTGTTGCCTGGTGGTACCGTTATTCCTCCGGCGCCTTCCTGGAACTGAAGACCGTTATACAATACGCATTATTGGCCTACTTCATCTATGAAATGGTGTATGCGGTATCCAACTATGTGTTGTACGGCCTGCTGGATAAAGACCTTAACGCCAACCTGGTGGAGACCCTGTTCCGGCAGAGTGAAACGGAAATGCGTGCGAAAGGTGGTGAGAACATTGAAGCCAGGATCGAAGAGGCCCGTAAGTTGGCGGAGTCTGCTAAAAAGCCCCTCACCCTTGTGCAGGTGCTGATTGGTTCCGGCCAAAACCTGATCCTGCATTTCATAAAATCAGTTATAATCGCTACTATTATCAAACAAACCAATCCTGCCGCCCCTCAAAAGGCTGATTAATTATGGATATTTCTGTTGTAATACCGCTTCTGAATGAAGAAGAATCATTGCCTGAACTCTGTTCCTGGATCGGGAAGGTGATGAACGAACATGGATATTCCTATGAAGTGGTGATGATAGACGATGGTAGTACCGATGAGTCCTGGTCCGTGATCAGGGCACTGGGGGAACAAAACCCCAGGATCAAGGGGATACGCTTCCAACGCAATTACGGTAAATCTGCAGCACTCAATGAGGGTTTCAAGGCAGCCAGCGGTAAGGTAGTGATCACGATGGATGCCGATCTCCAGGATTCCCCCGATGAGATACCGGCTTTGTACAAGATGATCATGGATGAAGGGTATGACCTGGTGAGCGGTTGGAAGAAAAAGCGCTACGACAATACCCTCACCAAGAATATTCCTTCCAAGTTATTCAATGCAGCCACCAGGAAAGTGTCGGGTATCCAACTCCACGATTTCAATTGCGGTCTTAAAGCCTACCGGAAGAAAGTGGTGAAAAGCATTGAAGTATACGGTGAAATGCATCGTTATATCCCGGTGATCGCCAAATGGTCGGGTTTCCGCAAGATTGGCGAGAAAGTGGTGGAACACCGTGCGAGGAAATATGGGGTTACCAAGTTTGGCCTTAATCGTTTTGTGAATGGCTTCCTTGACCTTGCTTCCATCACTGTAGTGGGTAAATACGGTAAGCGCCCCATGCATTTCTTCGGCTTATGGGGAACGATTTTCTTCTTGCTTGGATTTGGCTTCAGTGCTTACCTGGTCATTACCAAGATACTTGACCCGGACAGTTACCTGACCAACCGTCCCCCCTTCTATATCGCGCTGGTGGCCATGGTGATCGGTGTGCAGCTATTCCTGGCAGGATTCCTTGGGGAATTGATCGCAAGGAATTCCTCACAGCGCAACTTTTATTTGATCGAAGACAAGCTGGGTATTGACTAGACGCTAACAATCTGTAATATTGCGGGGTCAGGTCAACAACCTGACCTTGTTTTTTCTGGCCATGAATATCGTCATATTAGGACCTGCACATCCCTTCAGGGGCGGTGGCATCACCACTTTCAATGAAAGGCTGGCCCGTGAACTGCAATCGCAGGGGCACCAGGTGACCATCGTTAATTTCACTGTCCAGTATCCTAGCTTTCTATTTCCCGGTAAATCGCAGTTCTCTGAAGAGCCTGCCCCAGCTGACCTTACCATCAGGCGCTGGTTGCATTCCATGAATCCATTGAGCTGGTTGTCTACGGGAAGGAAGATCCGCGACCTGCGGCCCGACCTGGTGATCGTGCGGTTTTGGCTGCCTTTCATGGGGCCCGCTTTCGGAACGGTATTGCGGCAGGTGAAGAAGAACAAGTCCACCAAGGTCATTGCCATCACCGATAACATTATCCCTCATGAGAAGCGTCCGGGTGATCTTCCCTTTACCAGGTACTTTGTTGGCGCCTGCGATGCATTTGTTTGTATGAGTGAAAAGGTGCTGCGCGACCTCAAAAAATTTGTGCAGGATGAAAGGCCGGTTATTTCGGTTGTGCATCCCCTTTATGATAACTTTGGTGCCGGCACCAGTAAGGAAAAAGCCCTGAAAGCCTTGTCCATTGAGGATTCGGGTCCCCTCCTCTTGTTTTTTGGGTTTATCAGGAAGTACAAAGGGTTGGACCTGCTCCTTCAGGCCATGGCAAAGGCCAGGACGAAGGGATTGCGTTTGCTGGTGGCAGGTGAGTTTTACGAAGACCCACAGGGGTATGATCAGCTGATCGACTCCCTTGGTATCAGGGAGCAATTGATCCTTCACACTGATTTCATTCCCAATGATGCCGTGAAGCATTATTTCAGTGCGGCCGATGTAGTAGTGCAGCCTTACCGCAATGCCACACAAAGTGGGGTAACACCACTTGCTTATCACTTTGAGTTACCAATGATCGTAACCAGGGTTGGCGCCCTGCCTGATTATGTTCCTGATGGTGTTTCTGGCCTAGTAACCGAACCAGATGCCGATGCCATTGCAATGGCCATCGATCGCTATTTTGAATTAGGCAAAGCCCATTTCCTACCGGGATTGATCGAGGAAAAAAGGCAATACTCCTGGGATCGGTTTGCCAATAGCATTATCAGTCTTGGAAAGCAGGTATAAGCTGATACAAGCACTGCTATTACCATTGTAACACATCATTATTCAGCCGGATCGGCTAATTTTGCAGGAATGTCAAATGTTATGAAAGCTACCATCCAACAGATCATAGCCGAATCCATCAGTGTAAAGCAACAACTTCTTGGTGATGAAGCCATACATCAAAGACTGGAAGAAGTGATCGAACTGATCACCACTGCATTCAGGAATGGCAACAGGCTTTATTTCTGTGGCAATGGTGGTAGCGCTGCCGATGCTCAGCACCTGGCTGCAGAGTTCAGTGGCCGGTTTTACCTGGATCGCGATGCCCTTCCTGCTGAAGCCCTGCACTGCAATACTTCCTACCTCACTGCTGTGGCCAATGATTACAGTTACGATGTGATCTATTCCAGGCTGGTGAAAGGCATCATGAACAAGGGGGATGTATTGATCGGACTGTCCACTTCTGGTAATTCCGGAAATATCCTCAAGGCTTTTGAAGTGGCCAGGGATAAAGGAGTGGTCACCATTGCCTTCACCGGTTCAACCGGGGGGAAAATGAAGGAGCTGAGCGATTACCTCTTCAATGTCCCTTCCAACATTACCCCAAGGATACAGGAAAGCCATATCATGCTTGGCCATATCATCTGCCAATTGGTGGAAGAGCGTTATTTCAAGCAATAAGCGGATATCACGGATACTGTCAATACCCTGTTTACCCTGTATATACTTTCAAGCAAGATCAATGCTGGACCTCAACGCAATAGACCAAAACTGGACCCTTTTCCTTGATCGCGATGGTGTGATCAATTACGAGAAGGAAAATGATTATATCTATCACTGGGATGAGTTCGTGTTCTATGAAGGGGTAAAGGAAGCACTGGGCAAATTCAGTAAGCTTTTCAAATACATCATCATTGTCACCAATCAAAGGGGAATCGAAAAAGGCCTGATGACGGAAGCCGACCTCCACGACATTCATATGCGCATGAAGGAGGAACTTGCCGGGGTTGACGCCCATATTGATGGGATTTACTTCTGCTCTTCCCTTGACAATGGGCATCCCAACCGTAAACCGCAGCCAGGAATGGCCTATCTAGCCGCGCAGGATTTCCCGGGTATCGATTTCTCCAGGTCTATCATGGTGGGCAACAATATCAGTGATATGGAATTTGGCCGCAATGCCGGCATGCATACCGTTTTCCTGCAAACAACCAGGCCCAACCAGGAAATCCCCCATCCTGCTATTGACCTGGCCTTTAAGAGCCTGTTAAATTTCGCAGAAGCATTGCCGCAGGCATAAAATTTAATAGATTACCATACGTTGAAGCCAGTATAGGCCAATGTATTAACTTCATGTTTATTCCGTTTATGAAAAGACTCTTGATTTGGTTGGTCCTGGGTTTGTCAGCAGGTAATTTATCTGCACAGTCTTCCTTACTAGCCCCGCAGGCTTTGAAGGAACTCAGGCAGCGGGAAGATTCCCTGAGGATCTATGCCGACAGCATGATCAATGCCGTTGCTGCAGGCAAGCGCTTCATGGCTGATAGTAATTTTGTCAGGACCCTGGTGAGGGGCCTTCAGGTTAAGCATTCCTTTCAATATCCTTTCGATTCGCTACAAACCGTTTCAAGGTTATATGCACCCGATAGCAGTTTCCGGGTATTTACCTGGCAGCTGAAAAAGGACGAATACTTTTATTACCAGAAGGGTGCCATACAGGTCAGGACGCCCGATGGTTCCCTGAAACTTTATCCCTTGTTCGACGCCTCCATGTTCACCAATAAACCACTGGATTCTGTCCGTACAAGGAGGAACTGGATAGGGGCCATCTATTACAAGGTGATCCAGAAGGAGTACAATGGAAAGCAATATTATACCCTGCTGGGTTTTGATGGGTATACGATAAGCAGTAACCGTAAATGGATGGAGGTGTTGAGTTTTGATGACAGGACAGGTGAACCTATGTTCGGCGGGCCTTTCATTAGTTATCGTCCGGACACCCTTAAATCCAACCTGGTGCTGAACAGGTTCAATATCGAGTACAAGAAGGAAGCCTCCACTACCTTCAATTACAATAGTGAGATGGACATGATCATTTTTGATCACCTGATCTCTGAATCGGAGGAACCCCAAAGAAGGGAAACCTATGTTCCGGATGGGGACTTCGAAGGTTTCCAATGGAAGAATGGTAAATGGGTACATGTTCCCAAGGTTTTTGATTATGTTCCCGACCAGTTCAAGAACATAGATCCACTGCTGGGTAATGCGCCTGCTGAAGATGCGATCAGGGACAAGGATGGCAATATTGACGAAAAGAAGCTGGAAGAACGTTCCCGTAAGAATGACGAAAAGGCCAAGGAGAAACCAAAGCCGAAAAAGCCCGGAGGGGAGCAATAACCAACCATCATTTGCCTGAAGAGAATCCCATACCAACAACTACTGCATTGCCCTTGCGGTACCTGGTGTTGCAATACGCCAATACCGCCTTCAATATTATATTCCCGCTCATTCTATTTCCCTATACCACAAGGGTATTGGGGCCGGCCGGCTATGGTGTGATCGGTTTTTACGAATCCATGTTGCTGGTGGTTAGTGTGTGGGCTGCCTTCGGTGTAAACTTTTTCGGGTTGAGGTTGCTTAGTAAGTCTGCCATCGGTGATACCGCACAGGCCAACAGGGTATTGCATTTGCTGCTGATCAATCTACTGATGGCCATGGCCGGGGTGGTGGTTTACCTCCTTTATGTCCTGAATAAGGCGATACCCATTGGAAGCAGGCAGATCACCTTTCTGTATGCCTACATCATGCTGATCTATATGGTGCACCTGGATTGGTATTTTCAATCCCAGGAAAGGTTCCGCTTCCTCATGCTCAGGACCTTCTTCCTTAGGGTGTTCATTTTGGTAGGATCACTCCTATTTGTAAAAAAAGCAGATGACCTCATCATTTATATCCTGATCAGTACATTCAACTATTCCCTCATTGCACTGAGCAGTATCTGGAATATCAGGGATTTATTTCCCCATTGGAAATGGGACCCTGCCCTGTTCAGGGACCTCATCAGATCTATGTTCCCCTTTGCCGCAATCGGAGTATTGAGTGCCTTGTATTTTAGTTGGGATACCATCTTACTGGCAAGGATCGGTAAGGTGGCTGACCTGGGACATTATACCGTTGCGGCTAAGATCGTTCGGTTAAGCATGAACGTTTTTGTCGGGGCTTCCATCGTATTCTTCGTTCGGCTCTTCCGCACCGAAGTGGATCGTAACCTGCAGGAGCAAAGCGTAAAAATGACCATTCATTTCAGCCTGCCCATTGCAGCCCTGATCTTTTGTTTCGCCCAGCCCATAATCTTCTTCGTGTCCGGGAAGGCCTATCTCCCATCAGTGGTCCTGTTACGGATCTTTGCCCTTTTATGGGTGGTGGTACCCCTGCACGATTTCTTTACAATCCAGGTTTTACTGGTGCACCATAGGGAGAAGTTATTGGCATTGCTCTATTTGTCTGCCTCGATAATTTCCCTTTTATTGAACCTTCTCCTTATCCCCCTCTATTTCACAACCGGTGCAGCTGTTTCCGTTGTGATCGTGGAGTTTATGGTATTGGTCGCTGGCATCTATTTTTCGAGACGGTATTTTCATTTTGGTACAGCCTTGTTAAGGGAGTTTGTATTTGCTGCATCATCTTTCCCAGTTGCCCTGTTGGCAGCGCAGGTTGCCTTTATCATTACCGATATGCCCTTCCTGCAATTGGTAAGTGGGGTATTGGTATTTGGAGCAGGCTATGCCCTTCTGCAGTTGGTCATCTTCCGCAATGGTTTCTGGACCGGGCTCCTGGTATTGGTAAGGGATAAGCTAAGCGGTAAAAGGTCGATGGAATTGGATCAGTAAAGCAGCTGACCGTTAAAGGAAAGGCCGGATTGGATCTAATTGTTCCAACCCGGCCATTATATATTTCTTCCTTATGAAGGATTAATCGTCAAGTTTCAATACGGCGAGGAATGCTTCCTGGGGCACTTCTACAGAACCGATCTGGCGCATCCGCTTCTTACCTTCCTTCTGCTTTTCCAGGAGTTTACGCTTACGGCTAACATCACCTCCGTAACATTTTGCCGTTACATCCTTACGCATGGCACTGATGTTCTCACGCGCAACGATCTTGGCACCGATTGCAGCCTGGATGGCGATAAGGAATTGCTGGCGGGGAAGCAGGTCCTTCAGCTTCTCGCAAAGCTTCCTGCCGAATTCATTGGCCCTGCTTCGGTGGATCAGGGCGCTCAGCGCATCCACTTTTTCAGCATTCAACAGGATATCCATTTTTACGATATCGGCCTCACGGTAACCTATGGGATGGTAGTCGAAGGAGGCATACCCACGGGTCTGGCTCTTCAGTTTATCGTAAAAGTCGAATACGATCTCGGTCAATGGTAATTCAAAGATCAACTCTACCCTGGTTTGGGTGAGGTAGCTCTGGTTGATCAGGATACCCCGCTTGCCCAGGCAAAGGGTCATGATATTACCGATATACTCCGGCTTGGTGATGATCTGTGCCTTGATATAGGGTTCTTCAATACGATCGATCCGGCTGGGATCGGGCATTTCTGAAGGGTTGTTCACGATCACTTTCTCGCCCTTGCTGGTATAGGCAATGAAACTTACGTTTGGTACAGTGGTGATCACGGTTTGGTTGAATTCCCTTTCCAGGCGTTCCTGGATGATCTCCATGTGCAGCATGCCAAGGAACCCGCATCGGAAACCGAAGCCAAGGGCCTGTGAGGTTTCCAGTTCATAGGTCAGGGAGGCATCATTCAACTGCAGTTTGTCCATGCACTCGCGCAGTTCCTCGAAATCATCGGTCACTACCGGGAAGATACCTGCAAATACCATCGGCTTTACTTCTTCAAAGCCCTGGATGGCCAAAGGATTATCATTATTGGCAAGTGTAATGGTATCACCTACCTTGATTTCCTTGGCATTCTTGATGCCGGTGATGATATAACCTACATCACCGCAGCTCACTTCCTTACGCTCGGTCATTTTAAGTTTAAGGATTCCTACCTCGTCAGCCTCGTACTCCTGGCCGGTGGAAACGAACTTAACCTTATCACCCTTCCTTAGGGTACCATTCATGATCCGGAAATACACAATGATACCACGGAAACTGTTGAACACACTGTCGAAGATCAAGGCCTGCAGTGGTGCCTGGGGATCTCCTTCCGGTGAAGGGATCCGGCTAACAATAGCCTCCAGGATCTTGTCAACACCCAGACCAGTACGGCCGCTGGCCAGCAGGATATCCTCTGGCTTGCAACCGATCAGTTCAATGATCTGGTCTTTCACCTCCTCGATCATGGCCCCTTCCATGTCGATCTTATTGATCACCGGGATGATCTCCAGGTCGTTGTCAATGGCAAGGTAGAGGTTGGATATGGTCTGTGCCTGTATACCCTGTGCGGCATCAACCAGCAAGAGCGCGCCTTCGCAGGCGGCCAGGGCACGGCTTACCTCATAACTGAAGTCAACGTGTCCCGGGGTGTCGATCAGGTTCAGGATATATTCCTGGCCATCAGTATGTTTATAATTGATCTGGATGGCATGGCTCTTAATGGTGATACCCTTCTCCCTTTCAAGGTCCATATCATCCAGTACCTGGTCCATCATGTCACGTTCACTAATAGTATTGGTAGATTGCAAAAGCCTGTCTGCCAAAGTACTCTTCCCGTGGTCAATGTGCGCGATTATGCAAAAATTCCTGATATTCTTCATCTGCGTCGTTACGATTTGCGCTGCAAAAGTAGCGAAAAGCCACCAGCTTTTGGCGCTGTTGTCAAACTTGTAGGGATAATGTTTAACTGGCTAGTAAACAGTGGTTTATTTGTCGTTTTAGAGGCTGCAACACTGGTCTTAAAGGGCGGGGACCCGAAGTTGGGGGGCGATGCAGGTTATTTCAACTGGAAAACGCAGCCGAAATTTGCTACTTTCGCAGCAAATTTTTTTCTGGATATGGATTTACAACAACAGTTTGAAGCGGCAGTTGCAGACAGTAAAGCCCTGAGTGAGCGCCCAAGTAATGAGACATTGCTGCAATTGTATTCTTTGTACAAGCAGGCCACAGAAGGTGATGTGAATGGCGAAGCACCCAACATGTTCGACTTTGTAGCCAAGGCCAAGTATGAAGCCTGGAGTGCCCTGAAAGGTACCAGCCAGGATGCTGCCAAGGAACAATACATCAGTTTGGTAAATAAACTCAAAAACTAATTGACCTATCCGGGTTCTTTCAATTCTTCCAGTGCCTTCAGTAACCCTGTGCCGCTAAGGATGGATGGAACCAAGCCCAGCAGGTTTTCCTGCATCAAGGAATAGTTCTCTGCTGATAGAGTATTGATCAGGCCTGGGATCTCGTTCAGTGAACGGATGACCAGGCCAATTTTTTTAGCTTCAACGAAATCCCCCGTGGCTGTTCCAGCCGGTGCCAGGATGGGCAAGCCGGCCAGGATATAAAGGGATAATTTATGGGGGAAGTTGATCTCCAGGTAACGGCCATATCCCCCTTCCAGTCTTTCACAACTTGTTCCATCCCAAACCAGGCCAAAGCTTCCGCGGAGCTTATTTATTAAGGTGCGCGGGGGAACTGTTCCATGGTAATGAATAGGTGTACCAGGGACTTGATCCGGTTGCTTTTCTCCCCCATAGATATGGAACTCCACTCCCTGGATCCTCTGCAACTGGTGTACGAATGGTGCCTTTTCGAGATTTCCTGCAAAGCATATGGACGGCGACAATTGGGGCCTTTTTGAAACCTGGGGATCCGCCAGGTAGGCAAATGGTCCCTGGCAACTCAGCCTGCCATCGGGCAAATGCGGCTGCAACCATTGTTGCATTCGTTCATTATGCACAACGAAATGATCGAATCCCCGTAGCTGGTTGAGTTCTTGCTTAAGCTTTTCCTCGTCCTGGTCCCTTAGCCCATCGAGGTCGGCAACCAGTACCACCACCTTTACCCCTTTCTTTTTTAGTTCCAGGGCCAGGCGCCGATGCAGGTAGGCATAGGTTGGAAACTGGATAAAGAACCAGGCACCTGCTGGAATGGTCCTAAGCCATGCCTGCAGGCTTCTCCATCGCTTAAAGTAATTGAATGGGCCCAGAACGGGTTGGTCTGGTATTTCAACACCCTGCCATCCTTCCCTTTCCAGGATAGCCTCAATGTCCTGCATGCCTATTCCCCCATGGGTAAAGCTTTCCTGGTGAAATGCCCTGAGGAAAAAATGATTGGGTTGGTGAGGTTGGTCGAGCAGGGGAAGCATTGCCCACAGCTTTGAGATCGTGTATTGGTCACTGTTATACCTGGCGGCTTCCCTGAACGGGACCATTAATCCGGGCTCCCTGACCAGTTCCGCCAACCGGTTGACCAGGTCGGGGATATTGGAATACCGGATGCCACTATCCTGCATGGATGCATGTACTGTCAATCGGGACGGATAGATAATTGGTTTGGCAAAGCGTATGGCATCAAAGATATTACCGGTACTCTTGGTTTGGCCATATACTTCTGGGGTATGGTCGTATGCCAATGAATTCGTACAGACAGGAAGAAAGAAGAAATCAGCGTTCTCCAGCTCTACCCTGAATTGGGAAAAAGGAACAAAGCTATCACCCATTGTTTTTAGCTTACAGAGTTTTCCCTGCCAGGCATTTGCCCTCTCCATGATCCTTTTTCCGTAGTCACCTACTGGCTGGCCAACCAAAACTAGTTCTAAGGGTAATTGGCTTGCTTCGGCCTGGTCGATAAGGGCAAAGACTTCTTCATAATCCCTTCTCTCTTTATCTATGGAACCTGCCACTACCAAACGGAGTGGTCCCGGGCTAGGTGGGATATGGTTGTCCGGTTCATAAACGGCACCGGGCAGGTAATGCAGCCGGTAGTGGGTCTTCAGTTGATCGACCAAAGGTCCTGAGAGCGCCGGTTCTAGCAAGGCCAATTCCCGGATGGCTTTCATCAATTGATGCTGTCCCCATTTCCGGACCATATGCCTCAGGTTCATCCTGAAGGGCATGTGGAACAAAGCATTCAATGCATGTACCACCAGTACGAACCTGCATTGCCTGTTCTGCCTGACCAGTTTGGCATGCAGGATATGGTTATTGCTGATCGTGGTATATATGACCAGTGCAGTTGTTTGCTGTTGAAGGAACCTGCCAAAGCCTTCTATAAATTCCGCGTAACCCTGGCCCTCCCGTCTTACCTGCCAGCGGAATTTGTGATGGTCATTTCCCAGCATTTCCTTCAACACTTCATAGCAATGAAAAGTAGTGAAGATGGTGATTGCATTGCCTGGCTTATCCCATAAACGGATAAAGCCATAGGTCACTTCAAAATGCTCGGTATCGTAAATGGCTATCTGCAAGTGGCTGCTTCTGATGAAGGTTTATAGTTGATCCCTACCATGGAGAATCCCCATTTATCTGAAGAAGTGATGGCAATATGCGAAAAATTATGCTTCAGGAACCATTCCTTCGCCTCCTCCGGTTCATGTTCATGGCGGAATTCAGGACTCAGCATGTCCATCTGTTCAATCATGATCTCCCTCCAGTGGCGCTGCTTTCCCCTCAAGGCCCCGACTACTTTATGGATCGGAAGAAGGGAGAAGAAATAGGTCCAGAACTGGATGCCTGCCGGAATATGGATCGTTAGATTCCTGGCGGTAAGCATCAGCTTATGGATCCAGTTATCATAGGGCTGGTAGATCCAGATACAAAGCCTTCCACCACTGCTGGTAAGCTGGGCAATACTTTTAAAGGCAGCATAGGTGTCTGGGGTATGGTGGATCACGCCACTGGAATACACAATATCGAAGAAGCCGTTCTTGAAGGGCGGATGGTGCAGGTCGCCCTGGATAAAATGGCAGTTATCCATTTTATTGGTTTTCGCTGCATTCAACACACTTTGGCCAAGGTCCATTCCTATTACCAGTTCGCCGCTTTTTGCCAATATCTTGGATGAACGTCCATGGCCACAACCAATATCCACGATCTTCTTTCCCTTGAGTGCTTCGGGTACTATCCCCAATTCCCTGAAGAGTTGGGATTCAAATTCCTGCTGATCAGCATTCCATACTTTCAATGAATTATCCTTCTCCAGTAGTTTCCACTCCCGTGTAAAACTTTGCCTGGACCGCCTGTTGCGTTTGGCTGCCTGTTGAATCTTTTCACCAAATCTCTCCAGCAGGACTATTTTCAGTTGCCGGAAACCGGTCATTGCTTTTTCAAGGTAGCCCTCATGGTCAAGAAAACTTTCCAGTAACATCCTGGGCACCCCTTCTATGACCGGGTAAACCATGGTACAGGCAGGACATAACAGGTATGCATAGTCGATATTATCCTGTTGGATGCGTGGTAGGGTGTCCCCTGGAGATGCTACCTGGCCGACCTGGAGGTTTTCTTGGCATAGCGGGCAACAGATATAGTTTAACAGGTTAAGGTGCATGTGGTAATTATACGGGCCAAATTTAGGCGCTATCCGTTTGACGGTGACATGTTTCTGGCATCATTGATCAGGCTTTCTTCATCCCAGCCTTTATCCCTGTTCAGTTCAGGAGCCCTCAGGTCATTCTGGATGATCTTGTCCAGTTCCTCAATGAATTCGCGGGCCGTATTGATGTACTGCTTTTCATCCCTGATGGAAGAAAGGTATTTCAGGTTTCGTTCATCATATTGAAGGAAGGTAGAAGCGGCCCTTGATGCCGAATAAGCCCGGAAACCAAGTATCTTCATAGTGTCTACGCCCATGCGCAGCGCCGAATCCACTGTTTCCCTGTAAATATGCATCATGCCGGCATTCATCTGGTCGTAGGCATCGTAACGGTTTTGGCTGCGTACCATGATCTGCAGGTTGGGAAAATGTTTCTTAATGGTTTCGATCATTTCCAGACGCTTAACCGGATCATCAATCGTCAGCAAAATGATCCTGGCCTCGCTGGCCCCTGCAGCATGCAGCAGGTCATACCTGGATGCGTCACCATAATATACCCTGAAGCCCATCTTGCGGAGGTAGTCCACCCTGTCTGAATCAATGTCCAGGATGGTGGTTCCTATGCCATGGGCACGAAGGAAACGACCTACGGTATTGCCATAATGGCCAAATCCCGCAATGATCACAGGGTTTTTTTCTTCAATAGTATCAGCCTCTTTTTCAACGGGCTTTTCCTTTACATCAAAGCGGGGCAATAAAAACTTCTCATTGAGCAGGAAGAGCAATGGGGTAAGTGCCATGCTCAGGGCAACTACAGCCAGCAACAGGTCGGCTGTATGCTGGTTGAGGATATTGGCCTGCCTGGTGAAACTCAGTAACACAAAAGCAAATTCACCCACCTGGCAAAGTCCCAGAGAATAGATTAGGTTCTGGTCAGTGCTCAGATTGAAGACCCTGCCTGTCATGGCCAGTACCACAGCCTTCACAGCCATCAAGCCGAGCAGGATTCCCACTACCAGTAGGGGGGAATCGGCCATGAGGCTGAAATTGATGGCAGCCCCAACAGATATGAAGAAGATCCCGAGCAGGATGCCCTTGAAAGGTTCGATATCACTTTCCAGTTCGTGCCTGTATTCGCTATTGGCCAGTACCACCCCTGCCAGGAATGTACCCAGGGCCGGGCTCAGTCCCACTGATGTCATCAACAGGGTTATGGCAATGACCAGCAGTAAAGTGGTTGCCGTGAACACTTCCCTGGACCTGGTGGCGGCAACCATCCTGAGCAAAGGCCTTACCAGGAACCTTCCTGCCAGGACAATTATGCCTACTGCGAAAATCACAGCCAGGGTCTGTACCCAACCCGGTTGTGAACTGATCCATGCATCACTACCATGGTTAGCCGAATTGTCTGATTGGGAAGGTGCCAGCATGGGCAGGACGGCCAGCATGGGGATGACCGCAATATCCTGGAAAAGCAGGACGGCAAAGGAGCTTTGCCCTGCATCGGTTTTCATGAGTCCTTTTTCCTGCAGGGTCTGGATTACAAGGGCGGTGGAACTTGGGGCCGCAATCAGGCCAATGGCAATGGCCTGGTTCCGGTCGATGCCCGCCACAAAACAGATACCGGTAATGATGGCTGCGGTGATCAAGACCTGTAGTCCACCCATGCCCACTATTGGTTTTCTAAGCTTCCACAATAATGATGGTTCCAGTTCCAGCCCTATTACAAACAGCATCATCACCACACCAAATTCGGCCACATGCATTACATCCTCGCTCCTGTCGCCTACCAGGTTCAGGGCCGAGGGGCCGATCAAAATACCTGCTATAAGGTAGCCCAAAACTGAACCCAAACCCATTTTACGTGCCAGGGGAACCAACAGCACTGCTGCCCCCAGGTAGATCATTGCCTGAAATAAAAAACTATGCTGGTCCATGGATCAGGATTGAATGGTTGAAGGAATGGGTACCAGGTCATTGAGGTAATGGCAGGTGGCCAGTTCTGACGGACTGACCCGGTCATTGGCCATGGCCAGTAGCAGCTGTTCATACTGCAAGGCATATAGGCTGATATCCGCTTCCTGAAGGCGATGGGTACCATGGATCGCAAATGGTGGCCAATATTCCATATGACAGAGCCTGGCCGTTTGCTCAAAGGGATAAAGGAATTCCGGTATGGTATGCCTGTTCCTGCCTTCCGGGCGGTATACTTCAAAGGAACCGCCTGCACTGATGGCATTGAGCAATACCTTTCCTTTCAGCGCATTGCCCTGGCTGCCATAGGCCCATCCATGCTCCAATACCAGGTCCTGCCATTGCTTGATGATCGCAGGGGAGCTATACCAGTAAAATGGATGTTGCAAAACGATGATATCATATTTGAGTAGCAGCTGCTGTTCCCTGGTAATATCTATGTTGAAGTCCGGATACCGCTCGTAAAGGTCATTCACATAAATGTCAGGGTGTTGAGGGATATGCCGCAACAATTGTTTGTGGACCCTTGATTTTTCCAGTGCCGGGTGGGCAAACTGGATAAGAATTCTTGCCATGCCTGAAATTAAGGAATGGAGGCAAGGCCAGCAAATTCCTGGACTAAACCCTACTCCCAGAAGTGGTTGGGGAAGCTATTGCAAACCGGGGTGCCGGTGGGTTCATGGAATTGCAACTTATTCAGCTGTTCCTCGTTCAGGTGGCTTTGTAAAGACTGGAAAACGGTTCTTTCTTCGAACCTGATATGTTGTTCCAGTAAATTGGCAAGACTTTCGATCAGTCCAACGCTTACGCCCTCCTGCCTCAGGTGCGCAAACCCAAGCCTAAGCAGTTCATGGTCCCTCAGGATAGCATCTGCCAGGGGTTGCTGGTCATTGTAGGACTTCATGAATGGAATGAGGGTATGCTCTTCTTCCTGCATGTGCGGGGCAATATCCATTTCCCAGGTTTGGAGCAGGAAATCCTTCATAACGGCAACGGGTGCCTGTTTGCTGACCCCTTTCTTGATCAGCAAACAGGCCATCAGGGCACCTTTATGTTGTCTTGACAATGGTTGTAATGATTGGGCCCGTTGCATAAGTATTGATTTATTTGAGTGATGCAATTATAGTGGAGAACTCTTCTGCCAACAGGGACGCACCCCCCACCAATCCCCCGTCTACATCAGGCTGGCCGAAGATCTCGGCTGCGTTGGCAGCTTTAACGCTACCGCCATAAAGGATGCTTACTTCATTAGCAACAGCATCGCCATATTGATCAGCCAAAACCTTCCTGAGGTGGGCATGCATTTCCTGCGCCTGGGCAGAGCTGGCTGTTTTACCTGTACCGATCGCCCAGATGGGTTCATAGGCTATTATTATTCCCTTTACCTGTTCAGCGCCCAGGTGGAAGAGAGATTCCTTCAGTTGAACTTCCACATAACTGTTCTGTGTACCGGCTTCCCTGATGGCCAGGGGCTCACCGCAACAGAATATTGGGGTAATGCCATTCTCCAGTAGCAGGTTCAATTTATCTGCCAGGTCCTGGTTGGATTCCGAGAAATATTCACGGCGTTCGCTATGCCCAATTACACAATAGCGGATGCCAATGGAGTGCAGCATTTCTGCAGCAACCTCACCGGTATATGCGCCGGATTTTTTATGGTAACAATTCTGTGCAGCTACGGAGAAGTTCTTTTCATTGGCAACCACGCTGTTTGCCATGATGAGATAGGGAAAGGGAACGGCAAAGATCACTTGCTGGTGATCTTTTAATTGATGTTTGGCTTTCAGGATATCGTCCAATAATTTTTCGCCCTGTTGGTAAGTAAGGTTCATTTTCCAGTTGGCGGCGGCGATTTGCTTTCTCATTCTTGCTCAATGGGTTTAATAGTTGTCAAATATAAATTTCAGTATTTGCTCTTCCTTTTGTGTCATGTCCATTTGCTTAAGGGATTTCCAGTTCCTGATATCCCTTTGGGCCCTTTCAAAATCATATTTACGGATGCCCTCGGCCCCCCATGAAAAATTCGGGATGTATTTGGGCAGGAGCCCATCACCAAATACACTGCTGCATACCCCTACCACTGAACCTGTATTGAAAGAGGTGTTGATGGCACATCGGCTGTAATCCCCCATCAATAAACCACATTTGATGCCAACTTCGGCTTTGTTACCCTCTGATGAGGGGTTGTACACAGTTACTTTCCCTGCATTGTTCTTGATATTGGAGGCGGAGGTACCGGCTCCAAGATTGCACCACTCCCCTATCACCGCATCCCCAAGATAACCGTCATGTGCCTTGTTGGAATAGCCCATCATAACACTGTTCTTGATCTCCCCGCCTGCTATGCAATGGGGGCCAATGGTGGTTGCCCCATATATCCTGGTTCCCATCTTTACCACCGCACCTTCACACAGGGCAAATGGACCCCGGATAAGGGAGCCTTCCATTACCAATGTATTGCTGCCCAAATAAACCGGACCGTTACTTGCATTGATGATCGAACATTCTACGTTTGCCCCTTCTTCAAGGAAAATGTCCCCTTCCCCAATGACCTGGTTGGAAGCCGGGATGGGTGCTGATGTCCTGCCTGCACGAAGGAGTTCAAAGTCCTGCCTGATGGCCTGGTCATTTAACTGGAAGATATCCCAGGGATACCTGATGGTGAGGATCGCGCCGCTATATTGACGGGTCGATTTTACCCTGATCTGATGTAATCCATGCACTTCATTTTCCGTAAAGTGCAAGGCTATTGGGCCATAGTTGTCATGGGTCAGGAATTCGCCAGGGGCCAGTGTCTTTACCACGGCCACCAGTTCTGGATTGGGAAGGATATTGCTGTGGATGAGCAGGTAATGACCGGCCTCAATACCGGGTTCAATGCGAATGGTACGGCTATCATCTTTATAGTCCCCTTCCCATTTCTCAAAGGATGGAAGTTGCAGGAGCCGCTCCCATTTTTCGCGGATGGTCAGGATGCCAATCCTGGTATTGTGTACCCTCCTTGTAAGGGAAAAAGGAAATAGTTTTTCAGGCTGGCAATATTCTTCGGAAAAGATGATGCATTGCATGCTATAAAGCTAAAGAATATTTTGGCTGTGTGCTTCTTAAACCTTTCCATACAGGGGTTTCAATCTCATGGTCAGGGACAAAAAAAAGACCCCCGGTTACCCGGGGATCCATATAGCCATGAAAAACAAAAAAAAGTATGACCAAAGGCTTTCGCCTGATTACTTCTTGGCGTACTTCTTCCTGAACTTGTCGATACGACCTGCTGTATCCAGCATCACATTCTTACCTGTAAAGAAGGGGTGAGAAGTGTTGGAAATTTCCAGCTTGATCAGGGGATACTCGTTGCCGTCTTCCCATACAATGGTTTCCTTGGTTGCAGCGGTAGACTTGCTCAGGAACGAATGAGCATTACTCATGTCCTTGAACACAACGAAACGATAACTTTGCGGATGGATACCTTGCTTCATAATCTGCTATTTTTAAGGCCGTACGGATTTTGCCGTACTGTTTAAATTATAAAAAGAACGTGCAAAATTAGCGGATCCTGCCTGCTTTACCTAAAGAAATCCTGCATTTCTTGCAAAAATTATTGCGGTTACTCCTTTGAATCTCCTGAATCAGTTGTAATTTATTGAAAATCAGCTCTTCATATTCACGAATTGAAGTGGAAGGCCCAGGTTCCAGGTCTTGGATGCCTGGATAACGGCCTGAAGGTCATCGATCTTTTTACCGGTTACCCTTACAATATCATCCATAATGGCGGCCTGAACTTTCAGTCCCGAATCCTTGATCAGCTTCACGATCTTCTTGGCATCTTCCTGCTTGAGTCCGTTGCGAACGGGAACTTCCTTTTTCCAGACCTTACCACTCTGGTACCCTTCCTTTGCCAGGAAGTCATAGATCTGGGCATCCAGTCCCTGCTTGATGCTGCGGCTGATCACCACGTCAATGACCTGGTTCAGCTTCATATCGCTTTCCACTTCTATGGTTACTATGAAGTCCTTCTTGTTTAAATCGATCACTACATGGGAGTCCTTGAAATCGAAGCGGTTGGTGATTTCCTTTTTAACGGTATTGATGGCGTTGTCGAGTGTTTGCAGGTCAACCTTGCTAACAATGTCGAATGATGGCATAAGAATGATTTACCTGGCAAAGCTAAAAAAAATCGTCCTGTAGAAACAGGACGATCTAACCTTAAACTAACACTCATAGAGAAAACTATTGTTGATTGCCGCCCCCTACGCGGTTCTGCTCATCCTGAGCACTGCCGGTCCTCCGACGGGGTGCGGGTCCATTATTCTGTGTTTTACCAAACCTGTAGGTAAAGCTCAGGCCGAGCCTCCTGTTGTCCCATTTTGACCTGATCTGGGTATCAATGGCGCCAAATTTGGTGTAGCCCCTGAATTGCTGGATATAAAAGGGATCTGAAATATTGAGTTTGATGGTGCCCTTGCTTTTCATCACCTGCTTGGAGAATCCAAAGTTCACCACATACATGGGCTCAGAAATGATCAGGCCGCCATCCTGCATCTTACTCCTGTAGAAGCCACTCATTTCGGCTCCCCATCCCTTGGGCAACTTGAACTGGTTGTTCATGTTGACCATGAAGGCGGTCATGTTCGCATCAAGGGTGGTACCATCCACTTCCCCTTCAAACTTGTTGTTGAAGATGTTCCCGAACAGGGAAACACTCCACCATTTGGTAAGGGGCTTGTTATAGCTGATGGATAAACCGATATTCCTGCGCTTCGAAAGGTTCTCCTTGGTCTGGTAGGTAACCTTCAGGCTGTCGATCTGCTTGAGGATATCATTGATGACATCCGTTGTCACCGTATAATTGATAGAGGTGTTGAGCGAACCTTTGAAATTGTGCGATAACTCAATATTTTGACTCAATTGGGGCAACAGGTAAGGATTGCCCTGGCGATAGGTATACTGGTCCAGGAAATACTGGAAGGGGTTCATGTCCTGGTAACTGGGGCGTTCGATCCTCCTGCCATAGGACAGGTTGAAGGTATTCTTATCGTTCAGTTTATAGCTGGCAAAAGCGGTTGGGAACAGTTGCACGTAATCGCGGGTGAAGGATTCATTATTGGCCAGCTGCCGTCCTTTGGCATGGGTATGCTCCAGGCGGAGACCGGTTTGCAATGACCACTTCTTCCATTGGGTAGAATAGTTCACATAGGCCGCATTGATGTTCTCATCATAGAGGAAATGGTTGCTCCTGCCTGAGTCAATTACCCAATCCTTTGCACCTGCATCCCAATTGGTGAATTTTGCATCGTTATCGGTCTTGACGAGGCTGGACTTCAAACCTGCCTCCAGTCTGCCTTGCTTGCCTAATCTTTGGGAATAATCCACCTTTGCACTGATGATCCTGATCTCAGAAGGCAGATGGCCTTTTAAAAGGAAGGAATCTTCAAGTGTATTGCCGGGATGGTAATACGTATAATTAAATGATGATTGTTTGCTGTTGGATTCATAACCCAGGTAATCGATGTCCGCTGTTATCTCCCTGCCTGTTGTATCCAGTAGTTTCCTGAAATTGATGTTGGCGCCATAATTTTTCCAAATGTCATCATTGATGGAGAATGCTACATTGCTGGAATCCAATTGGCCCTGACCATCGTAGATATTTGCTGTACCGCTGGAATTCCAATTACGGGGGTTGTAAGTGCCGTTTACCTGGAATCCGATGGTGGTATTCTTATCAATGGAATAATCCATTCCCACTTTACTGGAAAGATTCTTGTTCTTGAAGTGACCATAGGTGGACTGATCAAATACTGCGGCCAGTTCCTCGGTTCCTTTCACCCCAAATTTCCTGTTGATCTTGATGTCGTTAAAGCCTTCCCAATAGGAATAGTTTACTGCTGCGAAAAGGTTGACCTTGTTCTTGCGGTAATTGATGTTGATGCTATTGGGGGACTTGGGGTATTTTGCCTGGATATAACTGAGGTTCAGGGTTCCATTGAATCCAGTCTGTTTGTTCTTCTTGGTCCTGATATTAATGATGCCGCTATTGCCGGCTGCATCGTATTTGGCAGAAGGCTGGGTCATGATCTCCACCGATTCAAGCTGGTTGGAAGGGGTATTGCGCAACAGGTTGGCAAGGTCCTGGCCACTAAGATAGGTTTGCTTTCCGTCTACCATAATGATCACCCCCTGCTTACCCTTCAGGCTGATATTACCATCCCTGTCAACACTTACACCGGGTGATTTCTCAAGCACTTCAAGGGCAGAGGCACCAGCATTGGAGATGTAGGCATCAACATTCACTACTGTTTTATCAGCCTTCACTTCCACCATTGGTTTTTTGGCAGTAACCGTAACTCCTTTCATTTCCTTATCATCCGCTTCCATGGCTATGGCGAGGGAAGGCAAACTACTCTTTCCACCAGTAACGGTTACTTTATTATTGCTGGCCTTGAAACCAACAGCGCTTACCGTAACGGAATAGTCTCCATCGGCAAGGTTCTCCAATTCAAATTTTCCTGTCTTATCTGAGGTGGTGATCTTAACAAGTTTCTTGTCTGCAGCGCGATGAATACTGATGGTTGCTGCTTCGAGTGGCTGGTTGGCCTTATCGGTGACCTGGCCATCTAACCTACCTGATTGCTGTGCCAATAAGGGCAAGGCAAAAAAGGATAGTAAAATAAACAGGATAAAATTTTTCATGGCCTAGGTTAAGGTTTGGTTTTACAAATGTCTTTTTAATGCGGAATTCAACCTGTGGTATTCATGCAAGTGGTCAACAATTAAGGTTGACAGGTGCTATGTACGGACGGATACACGAACGGTCGGAATCAAGTACGAAGGGATACGTATTGAACTTATCAAGCGGTTTGGTTTCTTTTAACAACCCGCTCCTTTTTGAGGGGAGCAGGTTGTTGGGGAATTCAAATAGGGGAAATAGATAAGGTTAATGGTTGGTACTTGAATTAATTATTGCCTCCCTTTTTAACGCGGCTTTCTTCATCGCCGGCACCACCGCTTCTTCTTTGTGGTACGCCTTTGATGGGCTTACCAAAACGATAGACGAAGGAAACATTCACTACCCTTGAATCACGGTTATTACGGAACCAGGCTTCGGTTGATTTGAAGTTGATATTTCCTTTAGGGATCTGGGTATAGAACATATCACGGATATTCATTTTAAGGGTGCCCTTGCCCTTCAGGACCTGCTTGGAAACACCCGCAGAAGCAGCGCCCATTGGGTCGATCACGATCTGGCCTTCAATTCCCTTTGTCCTGTACCAGCCACTCAGTTCTGCACTCCAGCCCTTGTTGAACTTAAACTGGTTGTTGATGTTCACCAGGAGGTTTCCACCGGTAGCATTGAGGTCTTCACCATTAAGGTTTCCAAAGAACTCACTGTAGTTGTAGTTGGTATATACAATGGCGGTCCACCATTTCTTCACCGGAATTTGTGCGCTCACTGCAATCCCTGCATTCTTCCTGGTACCAATGTTTCCCTGCCTAACGATGGTAGCGTATCCATCCTGGTCAAAGGTTTCCATGAACAGGTCCTTGGTATGGCTATAGTTTAAGGTGGTGGTCAGGAAACCTTTATAGGTATGTGTAAACTCGATATTGTTCGTGAACTGAGGCAGAAGGTAGGGATTACCGGCTGCATAGGTGAACTTATCCAGGAAGAAAAGGAATGGGTTCAGGTCCTGGTAGGCAGGGCGGTCGATCCTCCTTCCGTAGGAGAAGGCAAACTGGTTCTTGTCATTGGCATTATAGCTGACAAACAAGGTAGGGAACAGGCTGCCGTAATCACGGGTGAAGGATGAATCCTGGCGCTCAGGGTTGCCGAACTGGCTTCCTTCAAGGCTGGTATATTCATAGCGTAAACCGGCCTGGATTCCCCATTTCTTGATCTGCTTATTATAGTTGATGTAGGCTGCAGCGATGTTTTCCTTGTACTGGAAATGGTTGGTCTTTCCGTAATCAGGCACCCAGGTATTCCCAATAAGGTTGTCGTAATTGGCAACGTTATCGGTGTTTACATTGCTGGCCTTCACACCGGTCTCGATCTTGGAACCATTCTTCAGTGGCTGTACATAGTCGATCTTGGCGCTGTAGATCTTAATATTGATGGGAAGGATACCACGCAATTGCTCATTATTCTTGGGTGACCAGCTGGGATCGTAGATAGTGTTATTGAAATACTGGTTGCTGTTAGAGCCATATTTTACGAAGTCAACATCTGCTGTTAACTCCCTTCCGGTTGAGTCAAACTGGTGACGTAAGTTCAGGTTGACACTCTTGTTCTTCCATTTGTCCGTATTGTTGCTGGTGGCGTAGATGATGGAATCGATATTGGCGGCATTATCCATCATATAGCTGGTGTTGGTACCGGTTTGCTTTTCTGGTGATACATTACCATTCAGTACAATACCCAGTGTGGTCCTCTTGGTCAGGAAGTAATCCGCACCGATCTTGAGGGAATAGTTGTCATTCTCGTTCTTCATGAAGGAATTCTGCTCGAAAATAGCTGTCAGTTCTTTAGAATTGGGATCCTTGAATTTGCGTTTGATATCCAGGTTCTGGAAACCATTCCACCTGCTTACACTACCATTGGCAAAGAAGTTGAATTTGCCGGTACGGTAGTTCAGGTTAAAACTGTTATTGGTCTTCCAATAGGCCCCCTGGCCATAGTTAAGGGTCAGGCTGCCATTGAAGCCTTTTTGCTTGTTCTTCTTGGTCTTGATATTGATGATACCGGAATTGCCGGCTGCGTCATACTTGGCAGATGGATTGGTAATGATCTCGATCTGGTCAATATTGCTGGCGGGCATTGACTTCAGGTAGTTGTTCAGCTGGTCGGCAGTTAAATAGGTAGGCCTTCCGTCCATCATCACGGTTACACCCTGCTTGCCCTTAAGGCTGATATTGCCATCCTTATCCAGGGTGACACCGGGTGATTTCTCCAATACTTCCAAAGCGGTTGCACCCACATTGGTAACGGCGGCATCAACGTTCACCACGGTCTTGTCGATCTTCTGCTCGATGAATGGCTTGCGGGCGGTAACGGTAACGCCTCCCAGTTCCTTGGACTGGGCTTCCATTTTCAGTTCCGGTGCCTGGGCAGCTGAACCGTTCACCTCGATCGGTTGGGAATAGGTCTTCTGGTGTCCTACTGCTGTGACCATAACAAGGTATTGACCGGTGGCCAGGTCTTCGAAGCTGTACCTGCCCGACTTGTCGGTCGACAGGATCTTGGCTACTGAGGAATCCTTGGCCTTAAGCAGGCTGACCGTTACGGCTTCAGCTGGTTTCTGGTTACCGTCCACAACAGAACCGGTCAATTTCCCTGTTTTGGTTTGTGCCTGGCTGACGAAGGATAAGGTGGATAAGGCTAAGGTCAGCAAGGTGATCGACTTTTTCATAATAAGGTTCTTTTATTAGTTTGGTACTCTACAAGGTTAATTACAGTTCAAAAGTAGGTACTATGTAATGCAAAATACATTGTTTTGTGTCGAATGGTCGTTAAATCTGATTTCCGGCAAAAGCAATGACCTTATTGTGACGCAGATCTGAGAAAGAGGTTACAGGTAATTTTTCAATTCTGATGGAAGGTGTTAAAAAAGGAAGAGCGGCTTCCGGGTGGGGAAACCGCTCTTCAGGGAAAAATATGGATGGTAAACTAGGCTACCTGGCCTTTGGATGCGGGTGCTTTTAATTTGGGCATCCAGAACCAAAGGATAACCCCTGCGATGACCAATCCTGTAGAGATCAGCTCCGCTTGGGTGGGATGGAATCCCAAAATGTCGTATTTCGTATTCACCCTGATCTTCTCAATAAAGAACCTTTCCAGTCCATTCACGATCAGGTAAACGGCAAAGAGGCGTCCGGGGACCGTGATCTTTTTCCTGATGGACCAAAGGAGGGTGAAAAGGAGGAGTCCGGCGATGGTTTCATAAAGCGGGGTCGGGTAATGGGCCTGGGCCAGTTCATTACAATATTGTCCAACACAGCCGGGGATGGGTACTCCTTCGTTTAATACATTATGGGGGTATTTATAGGCCCATGCCCAATCCGGCAGCCAGGAAAATGGATTGGGTTTGCTGTTGGCAATGCCCCAGTCGCCGTCCCCGGCCACCTGGCAACCTATCCTTCCAACGGCATAGGCCAGCATCAGGCCCGGTGCGGTGGCATCACATAAATGCCTAAGTGAGATCTTGTGTTTGCGGGCATACCAGCCAATGGCCACTGCTGCACAGATCAAACCGCCATAGAAGGTCAGTCCGCTGAAGCTAAGCAAGGCGCCAATTGGATCAGCCTTGAATTCATTCCAGTTCTCCAGGTTATGGAAGATCTTGGCCCCCAGGAACCCAAAGATCGCAGCGAAGACAACGAAGTCCCCTACCCTGTCCTGCGGCCAGATCCTGATGGTCCGTTGTTCAGGTTTGGGCAGCTGCTGCTTTTTCTTTTCCCACCATTTTAAGCCAGCAAAAAGGGCTCCTACCAAAAGGCCGGTGGGTAGGCTTCCGTCGCTACTGAAAATGAAAGCTTGCGGATCTTCAGGACCCACCACGAAAGCCCCAATGATCTTATAACCCAGCAGGAAGCCCAGGATAAAGTTGGTCAGCAAATCGCTGATGCTGGCCGGCTGGCCAATCGTGATCTGGGTTTCCTCGTATTGTAAGAGCCCGGCCTTGCTCTTTCGCCTGAGTTCAAGCGTAAGGGTCCAGGCTGCGCCCAGGAAGGCAAGGGCTACAAAGAAGCCAAAGGAATTAATGAACCGCAGACCGGGGATGTCGATCCCGAAAAGGTCCTTGAAGGCATAATAAAGATTGGGATACATTTACCTGTATTGAATGTCTTGACTTGTAATTGGTTCCGCAATTATAGGAAGAAATAGCCGAGCATGGACTTCCGCTAAAAATAAAAGCCTCCCCAAACAGGGAGGCCTAATTGAACAAAGCTGAATCGGGTTCAGCAAAACTTAACAATATTGTTCAAAAGCTGCGATCAGGTTATGGGCGATCATCTGTGCCGGACGTCCTTCGATCTGGTGGCGCTCAATGAAATGAACCAATTGACCATCCTTGAAAAGGGCAATGGAAGGGGATGATGGCGGATAGGGCATCAGGTATTCCCTTACCTTTTTTACAGAATCAATATCAAAACCTGCAAAAGCAGTGGTCAGGAAATCTGGCTTCTTTTCACTGTTGTTGACTGCCATCAACACCCCGGGACGGGCCGTGCCGGCAGAACAGCCGCAAACGGAATTGATCACCACCAGTGTGGTACCCTTCTTGCTCATCTGGGTATCAACCTCTTCAGGACTCAGGAGTTCAACGAAACCTTGCTCAGTGAGCTCCTCTTTCATGGGCATTACTATCTCAGCTGGATACATGTTGTTAGAATTTTAAAATAGTGGACAAAATTACTGAAAAAACAGGCGGCGGAGTCAATTGTTTAAAACTGCCGATATGGCATTTTTAATTTTTGGAGTGCGACTAAATGGCATATATATTAACTTTTCGGTAACCAAAAACTGGAAGGAATGGCAGCAATTTTTAAATGGTATCTCCTTTGTTTGTACTATACCATCAATTGAAAAAAATAAAAAGAAATAATTATGGCAACAGTTAGAATGCAACATCCGGCAAGGCAATTTGGTGGTCTTATTGATAGCTTCTTCAACGAGCTGAATGGATTTACCCCGCAGGCACAAGTGTCCAATTCACAGGCTCCGGTGAATATCGTAGAAACCACTGATGCCTATCATATGGAACTGGTGGCCCCGGGCCGTACCAGGGAATCCTTCAAGATCAGTGTGGAAAATGGATTGCTGACCATTTCCTATGAAGCGCCCAAAGAAGAAGGCCAGCCCGAGTTCAAGCAGATCAGGAAGGAGTTCAAATTGACCTCTTTTACCAGGAAGTTTACCCTGGACGAGACCATAGAAGCAGATGGCATCCAGGCAAAATATGAAAATGGATTGTTGAAGGTATTCCTTCCCAAAAAGGCAGAAGTGAAGTCCCTTCCCAAAGAGATCGTTATACAATAAAGATTGTTTCTCATAAGCAGTTGGTTTTGGTTTACCCCCGGTGTGTTTACACCGGGGTTTTTTGTTAGGTCTGTAATATCTTGCCGCTAACTGCTACAAACAGGATGGTTTAATTATTATGGACGCTGAAAAGGAATTCCTGGAACTAATAAGGTTGAATGAAGCGATCGTGTACAAGGTTTGTAACCTGTACCAGAAAGATCCGTCATTGCGTGAAGACCTCTTCCAGGAAATCATCCTGAATGCCTGGAAAGGCTATCCATCATTTCGCAGGGAGTCGAGGTTCAGTACCTGGCTCTACCGGGTGGCCCTCAATACCGCCATCAGTTTCTACCGGAAATCCCAAAAAATTGTGGCCACAAGTTCATACCTGGACCGGGACCTGGATTTTCCAGAAAATGGGAATGAGGAGGAGGAGGCGCTCAAGTCAATGTATGCTGCCATTGGAAGCTTATCCAAGGTGGATAAGGCCGTGGTAATGCTCTACCTGGAAGATTATAGTTATGCTGAAATGGGTGAGATCCTCGGTATATCAGTCAATAATGTAGCCGTAAAAATGAATAGGATCAAGGCAAGGCTTCGGGGCCTTGTCGCTCAACAAAATTAAATGGAAGACTATGGAGTTGGATGACCTGAAAAACAAACTCAAGGACAAATTAGCTGCCAGCTGTGAAAGGAAGGAAGACCTCCTGGCCATTATTCACGGAAGGTCGGGTCAAACCATTGGCAGGCTGAAACGCAGCCTGGCATTTGAGATATCCATTTCTATCCTGTTTGCTATTCTAACGCTGTTGTTAATGGTGACCACCGATAACCCCAATGTTCGGGAATTATCTGGATTTTTATTCATCTATTGCCTGGGTTTTGTAGTCTACATGTGGCGCGTTTGGGTTCAGGTGCGCAGATCAGGAAGTATTTATTCCTCTTCTATGTTGGACGCCACCAGGAAGATCCATGATACCTTATCTCAATATGTTAAAGTTTGTTTCCTTTTTTCCATGCTGGCTGTGCCAGTGGTTTGGGTCATTATGATCAGGTTTGGGATGAAGGAAGCTAAGGTAGAAAAAGGTGATCCCTTCATCTTCTTCCGTCAGGTAAAGTTCCAGATTTTACTGGCCTGGCTGATTGTTTGGAGCCTGTTTGTATATTTCCTTTCACGCTGGTACCTGCGCAAACTGTATGGCAATCACCTGGATGATTTGCGTGACCAGATCAGGGAACTGGAAAATGGTTGATGTTAATTTCTCGCTAATATTCTAACATTTTGTTTATGAACCGTCTGTAAAAAATGAATTATTATTGTTGCCACTTTTCACCCTACCAAACAACTATCAGAGAATGGCAGCATTTCGTTTTCGGGTTTATTGGTTGACTTTTATTGCACTTTTGTCTGGCTTTGTTGCGAATGCACAGGTTGATAGTACCACCCAACACCCGGTATTGGATACCGTTCCAGTACAGGTTAAGGAAGACACTACCCTTCGGATCCTGAACCTAAATCCTTATATAACCCTGCATGTGGATTCTACCCTATCCTATGACCTGGATATCAATAGGGATTCTTCACAGTATTTCTGGTTCCTGAAAAATGCACCGGTTGGTTTGCGGATCAATAAGGATATAGGTGTCCTTAGCTTCAAGGCAGATAAGAGTTATTTCCTTTCCGGCAGGTTGAAATATGACCAGGAGTATAAGGTTTACCTGGGTGTACAAAATCTCCAGAACCCCAAGGAGCGTGTTGATACCTTCTTTACCCTCGTTTTTTACAATACAGAGATCATTCCTTCCAGGATCAAGCCTACGATCCTGAACAATATGATGATCGACGAAGGTGATACCCTATCGTTCAGGGTGCAGTGTGAAACCGGCAGTTTCCCAATTGACGCCATCACCACCCTAACCAGTGTGCCCATCAAAAGCTACCAGGGGGTCAATAAATGCAATGATGAATTCAAATGGGTGATCCCCTACGATTATGTGCGGGAAGGAAAGGATTCGGCAAATGTCCGCCCACTGATCATCACCTTTGTGGGAACTGATAAGTTCCTGAATCGTGACACTGCAGCTGTGAGGGTATATGTTCGGGATGCCATTAATTATCCCTACCGCCTCCAGGAATACAATAAAATGGTAAAGGATGTAGAGCGCTATATCCTGCAACTGAAGTTTACTTTTAAGGAATTGGATAAAAAAGTAAGGTCAACCAAGAATACCCGGACCGGTTTCGACCTTACTTCGGGCACCATGGCCATGGGCGGTACCATCCTATCTACCATGCCTGATGAAAGCCAGAAGAATGCCGGTAAGATACTGCCCAGTGTGGGGGTGACCCTGGTACCGGTTAAGGAAGCCGTGGCCCCGGTTAAGACCTATGAGCAGAATTCTGCCGCACAGGTCCGTACCAGTATCAAGCGCCTGGAGTACCTGCTTTCTGATAATATCCTGAACAGTGAAAAGGATCCCGACATCCTCGCCAAGATCAAGAAGTTACGCGATGAGTTGAAACAGACCCAGACACAGCTGATCGATGTCCCCATGTTGGATACAGGGGTGCTGAGCGAGGATGAGTTGAATGATTATTTCAACAACCCCAAGGTGAACAAGAAGTACAAACTCTCAAAGAAGTAATTATTGCCCGACGCAATTTTCCTTCCTCCTGGTATCAATGATGTATTGGATCTTCCATTCCCCATTCATTTTTACCAGCTGAAAGGAGTTGACGCCACAATGGCTGAATTTGGTGCCAATATAAAATTGATAGGGTGTCCAGACCGTGGCCAGGTCAGTATCGATCAGGACCTTGTCGAAAACGATCCTTTCATCGTAAATATCCGTATGGGGTTTAGCCAGTGAGCTGACAAAGGCGCTTACCTGTTCATTCCTTACCATGATGCTTCCGTCCTTTTTCTTCGCAATGGTTTGAAGTACGGCCTCAGGCGCGAAAACTGACCTTAACAGGCTGGTATCACTGTTACGCATAGCCGTAAACAGGTTGGAAACGGTTTGCTTTACTGCTTCTTCCTCGTTCGTTTGTGCATAGGTGTTAATGCTGGCCAGTGTTAATAAAAACAAAAACAAATTTTTCATAACCGTACTTTGCGGGTTTTTGGCAAATAGTTTGATTAACTAAACTAAACCCTCAAATGCTCCCTATGCAAAAAACTTTACAAGCGGTAGTCCTGGGCAGTTTCCTGCTGGGCGCCTGCAGTAGCTCCCGAACCGTTAGCAGGCCAGCGCCTCGTCCCAGCCAGCCAACCGTGATCATTGTGGATGATCGCCCGAACAAGCTGCCTCCCGGCCAGGCAAAGAAGGTCTATGGTGGTTCCGCCAAAGACCATGCACCAGGTCATCGGAAGAAGCAAGTGGTCTATTACCCCTTGATCATAATCCGGACACCTGATATTGTTATCCGTCCCTTTGGTGATGGAAGGTATTACTACAAGAATGCTGCTGGATATTATTACTGGCAAGGGTCCGACGGAAGGCTCTACCTTGACGAGCAATATGTAAGGTATGCCAGGTACAATGACAATGAATACAATGAATGGAAAGGCAGGGGTGGAAAGAAAGAAAAGGATGATGATGATGACCGTAAGGAGAATGGAAACGCGAAAGGAAAAGGGAATGGTAATGGAAATGGCAAAGGCCAGAGTAATGGCAAAGGAAAAGGCAAAGGAAAGGATTAATTGAAATAGATAGCCCCCGGTTCGGGGGCTATTTTTTATCTGCTAATCCTGTGGTTATCACCAGCAGCCTATTTGTCCCTTATTCCTCATCGGCCTCATGGTGTCGCCTGATATCCCTGATCAGGTCTGTGAGGGGTGCTTCCCCTCCCCGCTCCCATTTTCCTTCTTCCCAATCCCTGATCTTACGGTCGGTATAATCCTGGTGCATCTTCCTGGTCTGTTGTAACAATGCCTCATCCATTTCAGCCTGTTGTTTGCGGTACAGGCTGCTGAACTTCCGGGTGCGCTGCTGTTCTTCTTCCAGGGTGTTTTCAAGCCTCGACATCGGTACCAGTTCTTCCTGCGCCAATGCAATATCGTAAGGGCCGACAGGCAACATCATTTTTGCGATGATCGGCGCGGTTTCGAGAAGGATAATGAGCAGGCTAATAAACAGGTTGCTCCAGAAAACACTGGGCTCTTTTTCGTTCAGGTCCTGCAAGGCCTTATTCCTTTCCAGGAAACCGATATTGTTCCGTATCGCCAGGGCGTAGGCTACCCTTTTGGCTTCCAGGCTATCATTAACAGAGGTGATGATCCGGTTATGGTAAGCAAGTGCAGAGTCCAGCGCAGCTGACTCATTGGCGAATGATGCCCGGGTCTGGCCAAAGGCATCCATCTTGAGGCGTGTGATCCGTTCAATTCCCCTTTGGCCTGAGCCGCCGGTTCCATCTGCTTCCCGAAGGTAGGCCTGCTGCATCAGGAGCAGGGTGTCTTCCATGGCCTGCTTTCTTGCCAATATCCTGTCCTTTTCCATTCTCGACTGCTGGAGTTGTCTTTCAGTTTCCATTTGTAATTGCCGGTCATTCTCTTGCACCTTGGTATGGATATTGGCTTCCACCTGGGTGTTGATCTCTTTTTCAAAAAGTTTTAATTCCAGGGGGCGGGCAATAGTGATCCCAATCATGACGGCCAGCAGGATCCGTGGGATGGCCATCCGCCATTGCCTGGCTGGTGAAATGCCGTATTTACGGATGGTCGATACGAGGAAACGGTCAAAATTAAAGATGATGAGTCCCCATACCATTGCAAAAAGGACAGCCCATAGGGCATTCCCAAAGATGGTGTAAAATGCATAACCGGAGGAAAGGGCAGCCAGCACAAAGGTGGCCAGCAGTACCCCGCCAAGGCCGGCATATTTGTTTTGTTCCGTTGGGTATTGTTTTAATAAGGGTGTATGTGCCCCTGCGCACCACCAAAGGAAATTGTTCCCATCGCCGCTGCTCCCGGAAAAGGCATCGTAGCCGGCAATATCCCGGTCGCGGCCATTTTTGTCAATAGCCATCACAATAAATTAAGTTGGTAATTAATTAGGTAGAAGTGGGAACAATGCAAATAACGGCAATTGGCAGCCAGGGATTGCAGGGGAATTCTTAAGAAAAATAAAATTTTTTGCCGCCCTGTAATGCCCCCAGCCGGCTGTTTAAGGGGTCAATATCCTTAATTACCGTTACTTCACCCGGGCATCTGAATTGGTATTTTCGGTCTTATACAGTAAAATTGCACGGACCAGATTCAAAATTTTAACTGATCAACGCATAAATGGCCAAGAATTTATTGATAGTGGAGTCCCCGGCTAAAGCCAAGACCATTGAAAAGATCCTGGGTAAGGATTTTGAGGTGAAGAGCTGCTACGGGCATATCAGGGACCTGGAAAAGGACGAGATGGGAATTGACATCAAGAACAAGTACCAGCCAAGATATATTATCCCGGAAGAGAAGGAAAGAGTGGTAAAGGAACTCAGGCAACTGGCAAAGAAGAGCGATGAGGTCTGGCTGGCAACGGATGAGGACCGCGAAGGGGAAGCCATCAGCTGGCACCTTTGCGAAGTACTTGGCCTTGATCCCTATACTACCAAAAGGATCGTATTCCATGAGATCACCAAACCTGCCATCCAGAAAGCGGTACAGTCGCCCCGTACGGTTAACATGGACCTCGTTAACGCCCAGCAGGCAAGAAGGGTCCTCGACCGAATTGTAGGCTTTGAATTAAGTCCCGTGCTCTGGCGTAAAATGAGCATGCGCAACTCCCTCAGTGCCGGTAGGGTACAGAGCGTTGCGGTTCGCCTGATCGTGGAGAGGGAAAGGGAGATCAATGCGTTCAGGGCGGTTAGCCAATTCAAGATCGATGCGATCTTTTCCGCTAAGGATATCAATGGCCGTTCGGTAACCTTCAAGGCTGAAGGCCAGCGCTACAATGACCAGGAAGGGGCAGAAAAATTCCTCTCCTCCTGTATCGGGGCGAATTATGCCGTTGCCGACATCCAGGTGAAACCAGGAAGAAAGGGCCCCGCAGCACCATTTACCACTTCTACCCTGCAACAGGAAGCGAGCCGGAAATTGGGTTATTCCGTAAGCAAGACCATGTTGCTTGCCCAGAAACTGTATGAAAGCGGTAAGATCACCTACATGCGTACGGATAGCGTTAACCTTAGCGAAACAGCCATGGAAGGGATCCGGAGCCAGGTGAATGGCATGTATGGCAACAGGTATTACCAGCCACGCAAATTCCGGAACAAGAATGAATCTGCCCAGGAAGCCCACGAAGCCATCCGTCCCACTTATATGGACAATATGGTGGACGATGACCCCGAAACAAGAAGGCTCTATGAACTGATCTGGAAGCGCACCATGGCTTCACAGATGGCTGATGCAGAACTGGAAAAGACAATCGCTAAGATCAGTATCTCTACCAATAAGGAAGAACTCACCGCAAGCGGCGAGGTCCTGAAATTCGACGGTTTCCTCAAGGTTTATATGGAAGACCGGGATGAGGAGGATATGAATGAAGAGGAAGGAAATGAGAGCATGTTACCACCGCTGGCGGTTGGACAAGCGCTTCCCCTGAAGGAAATGTCTGCTACCGAACGATTCAACCGCCCTGCTCCCCGCTATACAGAAGCATCGCTGGTAAAGAAGTTGGAAGAACTGGGAATTGGCCGTCCTTCCACCTATGCCCCTACCATTACTACCATCCTGAAGCGTGGTTATGTGGAGAAACGGGATAAGGAAGGAGTTCGCCGTGATTACAGGATACTGAAACTCGAGCAGGACCATATTGCCAAATCTATGGCGCAGGAAACCACAGGTGCAGAAAAATCAAAACTTTTCCCGACCGACCTCGGCCTGGTAGTGACAGACTTCCTCAACCAGTATTTCAATGATGTGATGGACTATGGCTTCACTGCCAAGATCGAATCAGAGTTTGATGAAGTAGCTAATGGAAAGCGTCAATGGCATAAGATGATCGATGAGTTTTACAATCCCTTCAAGAAGGATGTTGAAAAGACCATCGAAACAGCCGAACGTATCAAGGGCGAGCGTGAATTGGGTATGGACCCTGCATCCGGTAAGAAAGTAGTTGCCAGGATGGGAAGATATGGTCCCATGGTGCAGATCGGTGATGTGAATGATGAGGAGAAGCCCAGGTTTGCCAAATTGAAATCCGGTCAAAGTATTGAAACCATCAACTTTGACGAAGCCATGGAACTGTTCAAACTTCCGTTGACCATTGGGGAATACGATGGACAGGAAGTTTCGGTTAATGTTGGCCGTTTTGGACCCTATGTGAAATGGGGAGAGGAATTCATATCTATACCAAAAGGAGAAGACCCGTTATTGGTAGACCTCGACAGGGCCATTGAATTGATAGGTGTGAAGAGGCAGGCGGATGCCCCGATCGCTTCCTATGAAGGGATGCCGGTTACAAAAGGCAAAGGAAGGTTTGGTCCCTTCATCAAATGGAATGACCTGTTCATTAATGTGCCAAGGGCATATAATTTCGATAACCTCAGCCAGGCGGATTGCGATGAACTGATCCGGAAGAAGCTTGAAAAGGAGGCCAACCGCTTTATCCAGCAATGGCCGGCGGAAAAGATCTCTATTGAGAATGGAAGATGGGGTCCATTCATCCGCTTCAACAAAAAGATGTTGAAGGTTACCAAAAAGGCTGATGGTTCAAAATATACGGAAGCAGACCTTCAGGGCATTGATCTCGAAGCGATCAAGAAGATGATCGAAGAGCAGGTGCCGGGTGCATTTGAGAAAAAGACAAAGACTGCCGCGAAGAAAGATGCCCCAGCCAAAAAAGCAGCCGCAAAGAAGGCAGCCCCCAAGAAGGCTGCGGCAAAAAAATCAACCAAAAAATAACCATTCGGCCCTGGCCGATGGTGTTATAGAGGACCGTTCTTTATTTGCCAGCAGGTAGTAACCTGCTCGTAAAAAGGAACGGTCTTCCGTTATTAACCAATGTGGAAAAGTAAGTTTGAAGGATGGAAAAAGGGAAACGAAATTTATTAGCGAAATACTAACAATAAAAGACGGGCCCTGGTCGTCTTAGTGTTGAAGCTGATCCTTTAAACCCTTTGTGCGAATGGAAGAAACCCGTGAAATATCAGCCCTTTTCCATCTCATCGACGATCCTGATGATGAGGTATTCACTACGGTGAGTGACCGGATCATCTCTATCGGGTCCAATATCATCCCCAACCTGGAACATTTATGGGAGAACACACCTGATGAATCAGTACAGGAGCGGATTGAGTTGCTGATTCACCGGTTGCATTTCAGGGACCTTAGTGATGAGTTCATGGTTTGGCGCAACCAACCTGAACCCGATCTCCTGGCAGGAGCCATGCTGGTGGCGAAGTTCCAGTATCCAGACCTGAACGTGGACCAGGTCATCAGGGATATCGAGAAGATGCGTCGTAATATCTGGCTGGAACTCAATAGTTACCTCACAGCATTGGAGCAAACGAATGTACTGACGACAATCCTTTATAACTATTACCATCTCAAGGGGACTGAACTGAATTACGAACAGCCCAATGATTTCCTTATCAACAAAGTGTTGGATGCGAAGAAAGGAAACTCATTAAGCAATGGTATCCTTTACCTGATCCTTTGCGACCTGCTGGATATTCCTATCCGGGCCATCAATATTCCCAAGCAATTCGTACTGGCGTATTTTGATATGGAGCCCGGGCAATGGAACCAATTGCCCAGCAATCCCATTCACCGGATACAGTTCTATATCGACCCGGCAAGTGGCCAGGTATTTACTTATAAGGACGTGGAAACCTACTTCAGGAGGATCGCTGTTCCCCCTACTTCAGCTTACTTCCGTCCGCTCAGCAATGTTCGCGTGGTCCAGATGTTGCTGGAAGAGTTTGCCAAATGTTTTGAGAATGACAAACATCTTTATAAGCACAGGGAACTCATGGAACTTGCGGAAAGAATCGGGGAATAGACCCACTCCTTTCCGATACCGTGCACTTCGGTTTACCACTCCTTCTTTATCCTATTCAAGCATTTTTGTCCGGCTTTTATTGGTCCTTGGTTGCCTCCAACAATCACTATAGAAAAAGGTGTATCCCAAAATCACTGGAATACACCTTTGCTATGTTATTATTGAAAGAGGTTGAAGGATGGAGCCAGATGCAGGCGCCTGCCCCTTCCCTATTTACAAACTCAATTCCCAGCCTGGCCTGCGATCCAGCTTCACGAACTGGTTGGCTTCCTCGAAATTGGTGATGCGCATGTTCCTGGCATCCCAGAGCAGGGTTTTACGCCCCATATACTTATCACCCCATCCCTTCATCTTGGGATTCACCAGCATCCAACTCCTGATGGCCAGGTTACCGATCAGGATACTTTCGGTAAAGGGACCGGCAAATTCAAATGGTGAACTGGTAGTAGCTTTACCGTAACCGGCGATGCAGGCATTCACCCATTGGGCATAATGACCTTCAGGTACCCTTGCAATACTGGGTTGGGGAAGGGTGGTTTCCTTCATCAGTTTGGTGGGCAGTAACCTTGGATTGTCGCCATAGCAATCAACCAGCATCTTACCCTTGGTGCCAATGAAGAGGGCTCCTCCATCCCAGTTGCCAAATGCTTCTTCCGGCAATAATTCATCGGGTCGCTGGGGTAATAAGCCACCATCGTACCAGGAGACCTTGATATTCCCTTTCCCATCCTTCCTTGGATAGTTGAGGTGGATGATGGAAGCTGGTGGGCAACTGTCTACAAAATTACCTTCCACGAAAAAGTTCTTCCAGGAATTCACCACTGAACACTCAACTGAGTTGGGATAATCGATAGGTAAAAGACGGAATACCGGGTCCATGATATGGCAGGCCATATCACCCAGCGCCCCTGTTCCAAATGCCCACCATCCGCGCCAGTTGAAAGGTACATAGGCCGGGTTATAATCAATATATTTTGCCGGGCCAAGCCAGAGGTCCCAATTCAGCTCCTTGGGTACTTCATGGTTGCCTGTGGGTGTGGGAATACCTTGTGGCCATACCGGCCTGTTGGTCCAGGCATGTACCGTATGTACTTCACCAATAAGGCCGGCGTCGAACAACTCCTTTGCCTTTCTTACCCCATCCCCGCTTCCGCCCTGGTTACCCATTTGGGTCACTACCTTATAGCGTTTAGCCGCATCCGTTAGTAACCTTGCCTCATAGATATCATGGGTCAGGGGCTTTTGCGTATACACATGCTTGCCCAACTGCATGGCAGCAAGGGTGGCATTGGCATGGGTATGGTCGGGTGTGGAAATGGAGACCGCGTCAATATTATTCTTTTCCTTTTCCAGCATCTCGCGGAAATCCTTGTAATAATTGGCCTTGGGGAAATTTTTTCGGGAAGTGGCAGAAGCCCTGTCATCTACATCGCAAAGCGCTACAATATTCACTTTTCCTGTTTTGAAAAACTCTGCGATATCACTCTGTCCTTTACCTCCCGCCCCTATACCCGCTACATTGAGTTTGTCGGATGGGGCAACAAATCCCTTACCGAGGACATGCCTCGGAACAATAAAGAAGCTGGCAGCTGCTACTGAGGAATTCCTGATGAACTTTCTCCTGGAATTGGATGCTGAAGGCATTTAAAGCAATTGATAGTTAATGATGGATGAATTTACACAATCATTCAAATCCATTGGTCATAATTCCATTGAAAATTATGGTTGAATTAGCTAGTTTGGCGCTAAAAAATGGAGATCAGTTGGAGTGATTTCGAAAAGATCGATATCCGTGTAGGCACAATAGTTAAAGCAGAGCCCTTCCCCAAGGCCAGGAAGCCGGCCTATCAATTGAGTATCGATTTCGGTGAATTGGGTATAAAGCGATCCTCAGCACAGATCACTGCATTGTATTCAATAGAAGACCTTGTGGGAAAACAGGTAATTGCTGTGGTGAATTTTCCTCCCAAGCAAATAGCCAATTTCATCAGTGAGTGCCTTGTCCTTGGTATATACAATGAGCAGAACGACGTTGTATTGCTACAACCGGAAAGGCCAGTTGGAAATGGTCATAAGATCGGGTGAACATTCATTGCAGGTCTTCACTGGTAAAGGAAAGGGGCAATAGCATGCTGGCCTTTTCAATGATGTATACCTTCCCTTCCATTCCTCCCAGGATCAATCGTATGGGGTGCTTAACCCTTTGCTCGTATTCCTGCAGGGATTGGCGGCAAATCCCACAAGGTGAGATCGGATGGTCTGATTCTACGACCGAGCTTCGGTAGCTGATGGCCATGGTTTCAATGGGTATTTTCGGGTAAAGCGAAGCTGCTGCTGCCAGCAGTACCCGCTCTGCGCATAACCCTACCGGGAAGGAAGCATTTTCCTGGTTGGAGCCTGCAACGATCTCGCCATTCACCAGTTTGGCCACTGCCCCAACATGGAAATTGGAATAGGGCGCATAGGCATTTTCAGTAACCTCCCTTGCTTCCGCCAGCAACCAGGCATCTTCCTCTGAAAGGTCTTTTATGGAATCGTAAACGGTATACTTGAATTGATAGGTCTCTTTTTTCATGGTTCGGTTATTGATGGCAGTGAAGAGAAAAAATCCCCCGTTTTCAGCGGGGGATCGTTATTGAAATGTAGTTTATTTAATTGTCTTGAACAACCTGTTCCACCGGATGCCGTTATTCAGGCTCATCCAGATGATGGAAGCCTCCCCTACTATATGGTCTTCCGGAACAAATCCCCAGAAACGACTATCCTGTGAACCATGACGGTTATCCCCCATCATCCAGTAATAATTCATCTTGAAAGTATACTGGTTGGTGGCTTTGTCATTGATGAAGAACTGGCCATTCTTCTGTTCCAGTTTATTCCCCTCGTATACGCGGATGGCGCGTTCATAAAGTGAATAATTGGCAGGCGTAAGGGTTAAGGTTGCTCCCTTTGCCGGAATCCAGATGGGACCAAAGTAATCAATGGTCCATTTGTGCAGCGTGTCGTAAGGGAAACATACATTTCCCCACATCCTGGAATCAACCTGCGAAGGGCTGATCAATTGCGGTGTAATGTTCCTGGCCAGTCCGGAAGCCTTCAGTTTTTCAACTGCCTCTGCTGTAAGCAGCATCACATACTTATTGCCATTCATCGCAGCAAACTCTTCAGGGTTCTCAATATCGATATTGTAATCCTCCTTCATTACTTCCGCATTGAGGGGTTGCCCATTGGTCTCAATTTCATAAGTGATCTGGGAATGGGGCGGAATGAACCCTGGCTGGCCGTTGATATATACATTACCATCTCGTACTTCCAGGGTATCCCCGGCAATGGCCACACAGCGCTTGATGTAATTCTCCCTTTTATCAACCGGCCTGATGACCAGCGGGTAGGTATCCGGGTCACCCAGGATGATCTTTCGGCCTGCATCCAGACTTCCATTGCCTAATCTCCTAGCTACATCGTAATAAGGGTCCTGCGACTGGAATTCGGGTTTATTGATCACGGTATCACCGGTTGGGAAATTGAAAACGACCACGTCATTTCTCTTGACAGGACTTTCAAACCAGCGGCTGTAGGGGATCTGTATCAGTTCACTGTAAGACCTTGCATTGGTTCCAGGTATGGTATGATGCATAAAAGGTATGGACAAGGGGGTACCTGGCACCCTTGGACCATAACTGATCTTGCTTACAAATAGAAAGTCATTGATGAGCAGGGTCTTTTCCATTGAGCCGGTTGGAATGGTATAGGCCTCGAAAACAAAGGTCCTGATGATGGTAGCGGCAACAATTGCGAATATGGCTGCATCCACCCATTCCCTGATGGCAGATTTCTTATAAAGTTTTACACCTTCCGGACCTATGTATCGGGAGTTTTTGTCAAAACCTACATAAGGGAAATAGGCAAAAGGAAGAAGGCAGGTAAGCGCATGCTCCCAGAAGGCAAATTTGCCAAAACATTTTACCCATTCGATAAAAATGCCCATGGTAACAAACCAGCCGACAACGGGGATGAATTGCCAGAAGAACCAGTGTTTGGGGCGTTTGGCCACCTCCAACATCACCCAGGTATTATAGAAGGGAACGAAGGCTTTCCATTCCGCAACCCCGGCCTTTTTGAACATTTTTGCAAGGCCAATGGCGGGTAGGATCACCAGTAAAAGGGAAATCAATGCTACGATCAGGATTTGATTCGTTGTCATTCAATGCTTTTTAGATTCGGACAAAAATACCATTCTGCTTCAAAAATGGAGTTTCTTCATGGTATTTGTAGCCGATTTGTTCAAAATATGACAGCCAAACCTTCAAAGATTTTGTTAAGGATGCTTCTGGCTTTGTACATTCGTAATCACGCATATGCATCATTTCACAATCAGCGATATTGAACAGCTAACCGGTATCAAGGCCCATACCATCAGGGTATGGGAGCAGCGCTATAGTATTTGTACCGGTAAGCGGAAGGAAAGCGGGCATCGTTTTTACGATGATGAAGACCTGAAAAAGATCCTGCGCCTGGCCTACCTGTACCATAATGGGGTGAAAATTTCAGCGCTTGCTGAAATGAAAGAGGATGAATTGAGTTCTGTCGCCCTCTCCCTTTCCCCCCAGGGGCAGTTCGATGTGTTCATCAACCAATTGCTGGAAGTTACCCAAACCTTTGACCAGTACAACTTCGAGAAGTTGTTGCATATGATCATCCTCCACCTGGGCTTTGAAAAGACCATACTGGAGGTTGTTTATCCCTACCTGGAACGGATAGGGCTATTGTGGTTAACCGATAATGCCATACCGGCGCAGGAACATTTTGCCAGCAACCTGATCCAGAAAAAACTGATCGTGGCGATCGATGGCCTGGATGCACCACCGCCAGGGGCAAAACGCATTATCCTGTTGTTCACTCCTCCTGGTGAAGCGCATGAATTACCCTTGTTATTCATGCATTACCTGATGAAGAAGAATGGTAACAGGGTGATCTATCTTGGCAAGGAGGTTCCTGTGGAAGTTATTGAAGCCTTCACCAGGAGATTTGAGGTTACCCATTTGTACTTCCACCTGATCACCCATTTGCAAGAGACCGATCCCGCTGGGTACATCAGGTCACTGGTTACCGCTTTTCCAGCCATTAAGATAACCGGCTCCGGACCTGCCTTAGCAAAAATGGATGACCAACCGGCAGGATTCAGCCTGTTGTCATCCATGAGTGCTATGTTGAAGTTCGCTAAAGCTTCCTGATCATTTTCGGGGAACCACATTGTTCACCACATCTTCACGTGTAATGGATTTTCCGGAGAGGATGACCAGTCGTTCCACCACATTGCGCAATTCCCTGATGTTTCCTGTCCAGTTATAGTTCTTTAATGCGTCCAGGGCATCCCTCTCGATCTCTTTTTTGGCTATGCCATATTCTGCACAAATGTTTTCCAGGAACCTGTCAACAAGGGCCGGGATATCCTCACGGCGTTCATTAAGCGAAGGCACATGGATCAGGATCACACTTAGCCTGTGGTAAAGGTCAAGCCTGAAGTTCTTATCCTCTACTTCCTTAAGCAGGTCTTTATTAGTGGCGGCTATAACTCTTACATCAACAGCTATTTCCTTGTCGCCACCAACCCTTGTGATCTTGCCTTCCTGCAGCGCCCGAAGCACTTTAGCCTGGGCACTCAGGCTCATATCGCCAATTTCGTCGAGGAAGAGTGTCCCTCCGTTGGCTTGTTCAAATTTTCCGATGCGTTGTTTGATGGCTGAGGTAAAGGAACCTTTTTCATGACCGAACAATTCACTTTCGATCAATTCTCCCGGAATAGCGGCACAATTCACTTCGATCAATGGACCACCCGACCTGTTGCTCTTTTCATGCAGCCAGCGCGCCACTAATTCCTTACCAACCCCGTTTTCCCCTGTAATGAGCACCCTTGCTTCAGTTGGGGCCACTTTGTCAACGGTTTCCTTGATACGCATGATGGCGGGTGAATCGCCGATCATTTCCTGCACCCTTCCTACTTTTCGTTTCAGGACTTTAGTTTCCGTTACCAGGGTTGTTTTATCCATAGCATTCCTGAGGGTGATCAGCAGCCTGTTAAGGTCTGGTGGCTTGGAGATATAATCGAATGCCCCTTTCTTCACAGCTTCCACAGCAGTTTCAATGGTGCCGTGACCGGAGATCATGATGATGGGAACATCCGGATTGGCCTCCCGGGCCTTCTCCAGGAATTCAATGCCATCCAGTTTCGGCATCTTGATATCACACAAAACCACGTCGTAGGTTTTTTCCCTGAACTTTTTCAGGCCTTCTTCCCCATCGGAGGCTTCATCTATCTTATATCCTTCGTAGGAAAGGATCTCTCCCAGTGTTTTCCTGATGGCCCTTTCATCGTCTATGATCAGAATGTTTGACATTTTTCTATTGCTGGTTTAATGGTGAAGACTGCAGAATTGTACTGCCCAACTATTGTGGTTAAGGTACCCAAATGTACCAATTAATGCAAATCAACCCCTTATGGCAATTTGCTTGCCATTTTTTTACGGAATACTTGATGCCAATCGAAAAATTGCACAAAATGCCAATCGTATTAATACGAAAAAAATCGGGTAGTTCTGAGATTGACAAAAAAAGACAGTCTTACTAGCTTTGACTTATCCTAATGAAGAAACCCAAATAAGATCCACCTATGAACAACATTGAAAAACCCTTTAAGACGCCTGCCGAGATCAGTGTATGGCAGTTGACAACCCGGCTGGTTATCCTTGCCGGTATCCTGATGGCTTACAGCTATTGCTTCATGTTAACAGTAGAAAGCGTGCTGAAACTTGCCAGCAGTTAAGTTTTTGTAATGGAAATTTGAAATGGTTAATGACAACAGGGCCGCCCGAAAGAGCGGCCCTGTTGCTATTAAAAAAGCCGACCAATTGGACGGCTTCCCTGAACTATTGGTAAGATCACTTCTTCATGTACATTACATCCTTCACCAGCTTTACGGTCCTGGCTACATCGGGTAATGCAGCGGTAACAAGGTTAGGGGCATAGTGAAGCGGTGCATCCGCAGCGGTAATCCGACGGATCGGGGCATCGAGGTAATCGAATCCTTCCTTCTGGATGCGGTATGAAATTTCTGAAGAAACAGAAGCGAATGGCCATTGTTCTTCAACGATCACCAGCCTGTTGGTCTTCTTCACACTTTCCAGGATGGTCATCCAGTCGAGTGGACGAATGGTACGAAGGTCGATCACTTCTGCGCTAACACCTTCCTTCTCCAGTTCTGCAGCAGCACCCAGGGCTACTTTCATCATCTTATTGAAAGAAACGATGGTCACGTCACGGCCGGCCTTCTTTACATCAGCCTTACCCAGAGGAATATAATATTCTTCTTCAGGTACCTCAGATTTATCGCCGTACATCTGCTCACTTTCCATGAACACAACCGGGTCTTCCTCGAAGCGGATGGCTTGTTTCAGCAATCCCTTGGCATCATAGCCATTGCTGGGGGAAACCACCTTGATACCGGGAATATTGGCATAATAGCTTTCAAAAGCAGTAGAGTGCTGGGCACCTAATTGTCCGGCAGAGCCATTGGGGCCGCGGAATACGATGGGACAAGAGATCTGTCCGCCACTCATGGCCAGCATTTTGGAGGCTGTATTCAGGATCTGGTCCATGGCCAATACGGCAAAGTTCCAGGTCATGAATTCAACTACAGGGCGCAGGCCGTTCTGGGCAGCACCAACTGCCACGGCAGCGAAACCGAGTTCAGAAATAGGCGTATCGATTACCCTTTTGGGGCCGAATTCATCAAGCATACCCTGGCTAACCTTATAGGCACCATTGTATTCGGCCACTTCTTCACCCATAAGGAAAACACGCTCATCGCGACGCATTTCCTCGTTCATGGCCTCCCTGAGGGCTTCTCTAAATGCGATTGATCTTGCCATTCATTTGCTTTTTTGGAGTGGCAAAAATATTGGTTCACTGGCAATTGCGCAAAAAATGTAGTGTCTTGCCGGGATATTTAGAAATTCTGCAGTCCATCCCATGAAAAAAGCCCCGAAACCGGGGCTTTTTAACATTATCTGGGGATAAATCCTGACCGGTCTTCAACCAGGGCCTGGACCTTATGTACTTTCATTTTTTCGTATGCGGCCAGCCGCTCCTTGAATTCTGCATCCCTGTCGGCAGGTACTGCCCTGAAGGAGCCGGTTCCAATATATTTCACCGCGCTGCCGAGGCAATCTTCGGTAATATCGCCCCATTTCTTATCCAACCCATCCGGAACCCTGCTATCGGGAGTAAAGCCATTGAAGTAACTACCCTGGTTCAACTGGTTCACGATGCGGATGGAAACCGGGAAAATATACCAGTCGCCAATGGGAATGGGGAAATACCCAACCGGCTTACCATTGGAGTTTCTTGGCCCGATCACTTTCACATCAGTTACCGGCTTCATCACATTGATCACGGCTTCTGATGCAGATGCCGTATTCTGGGAAATGATAAAGAATATCCTGGTGGGATTCACCGCACCCTTCTTGGCAAAATTCACCGTTTCATTATACTGGGAATACTTGTCATTGAAGGTTTCCCTGTACATCACCTTGCCATCGGCTGAGGCTGGGGCGAGGTAATTGGCCAACAGTTCCTGAAGGGCTACATAACCTCCTCCATTGTAGCGAAGGTCCACCACCATTTCAGTAACCCCTGCCGTGGCAAACTTGGCAAAGGATTGTTCAAAACCAGCGGCTATCTCTGTCTGGTCGCCAAGGAAGGAGTTCAGTACGAAATAACCTGTCTTCTTTCCATTGATGGTATATACTGTATCCAGAATGATCGGCTTTTCCTTATATGTCGTATTCGTCAGGGTGATCTCAGTTGTGGTGCCGTCAGGCTTCGTGAAATTAACGGTCGCCGGGCTACTGCCATAGATGGCATTTACGATAAAGTTGATACTGGCATCAGTGGTGTTGATGTTGGAATTGCCATTGATCCTGGTGATCCTCCAGCTGCGCTCAACGCCTGCCTTGCCTGCAGGTCCATCTTTTTCTACATAAGAAACCCTCAGGTCATCGGATGTCCTGAAGAAGATACCTAAGCCCTTATCACCGGCAATACCGCCACTGATATTGTCCCATTCTGCTTGCTTAACTGCGAAACTCCACCTGTCAACCGGCCCGGTAAAACCAGGTTCATTGCTATAAGTGCGGATCGCTTCCATGATGGCATTGGGATCGGCATAGGAACGGGGGTTGAAACTACCTGGGATCTGGTTGTACCACAGGTAAATGTCACGGGTATAAAGGAGGGTGGTATCCTTTATTTTATCAGCTTCAGTTACGGTGGTTCCTCCCCCACCGGTATTGCCACCTCCAGGGTTATCTGACTCCTTCTTACAGGCGGTAAATACCAGTGCGATCAAGGCCAGGTGCACAAAGAAACGTTTCATAAAGGGTCTATTTTGTCTGAAATTACTTTTTTGTTTTTAACGAAAAAACTATGTGGAAGGTTTGGGAAGCTAAAACACCCAAAAACATTAATAATGGACAATCTTTAACAATTCACCTGCCTTGCCATGATCCAGTCGGTTTGGGGGTCATTGCCAAGAATAAATACTTGTTGCCCAACCCTTTCAAAACCATGATGGCGGTAAAATCCTATAGCCCTTGTATTCTTCTCCCATACTCCCAACCAGATCCAGTCATGCTGATGAGCTTGGGCGAAATCAAATGCCTTTTTCAATAAACCAGCTCCCACCCCCTTGCCGATACAATGCTTCACGGTATAGATGCGGGAAAGCTCAATTGGGTTGGTTGCCCCCGGTAAAAAATCAGCCCTGCCTGGAAGGGAGTTGAGTTTCAGGTAGCCAACCGGATCAGTGCCCAGCCATGCGATAAAAAATGCCAAACCTTCTTTTCCAACCTCGGCTTCCAGCGAAGCTTTGGTGAATTGTTCATTCATGAACAGGTCCATATCCTCGGCTGTATTGTCAGCGGCAAAGGTGTCGTAAAAAGTGCTACGGCTTAGGTCAGCAATAAGTTCAGCCTGGTCGGGGCCTGCCGGGTTAATCGTCAACTGATCGCTCATGAGTCCCAATTTAAGGTTACAAGGTAGGAAAAGCATGAAATGAAAAATGCTCCTTTTTACCAGCGTAAAAAGGAGCATTCCCTATGACGAACAGGTCACAGGCTTTCGATCACCATGGCGCTTGCACCACCACCACCGTTACAGATGCCTGCAGCACCATAACGGGCATTGTTGGCCTTCAGCACATTGATCAGGGTAACAATGATCCTGGCGCCACTGCATCCCAGCGGGTGTCCCAGGGAAACAGCTCCCCCATGGACATTCACTTTGGATGGGTCCAGTTTCATCCTGCGGCTATTTTCAATTCCTACTACGGCGAAAGCTTCATTGAGTTCCCAGTAGGCAATATCTTCCATGCTCAGGCCTGCCTTCCGGACAGCATTGGGAACCGCCAGGGAGGGAGTGGTGGTGAACCATTCCGGTGCCTGCTCTGCATCGGCATAGGAAAGAATCCTGGCGATCGGTTTCAGTCCGAGCTCAGCTACTTTTTCCTTACTCGCCAAAACCAATGCGGCTGCTCCATCATTCATGGTAGAGGCATTGGCAGCGGTTACGGTCCCGTCTTTCTGGAAGGCCGGACGGAGTTCAGGGATCTTTTCAAATTTTACGTTCCAGGGCTCTTCATCCCTTGCAAAAAGGATAGGGTCCCCTTTCTTTTGCGGGATGGCAACAGGGATCACCTCATTGGCAAACTTCCCCTGCTCCCAGGCAGCCTGGCTGCGCTTATAGCTTTCAATGGCGAAATGGTCCTGCTCTTCCCTGCTGATGCCACACTCGCGGGCACAGAGTTCCGCAGCATTGCCCATCGCCTTACCATCATATACATCAGTAAGGCCATCCTTTGCCAGGCCATCGATCAGGGTGGTATTGCCGTACTTATTGCCCCAGCGCATGTTCTCCACATAGAAGGGCACATTGCTCATGCTTTCCATACCACCGGCAATAACTATATCGGCATCACCCAGCATAATGCTCTGGGCTGCCTGGGCAATGGCTTTCATGCCACTGGCGCAAACCTTGTTGACCGTGGTACAGTTCACATCATTGGGAAGGCCGGCAAATTTGGCAGCCTGGCGGGCTGGAGCCTGGCCAAGGTTGGCCTGGATAACACAGCCCATCAATACATCATTTACCTGTTCAGGTGCGATCCCTGCTTTTTCAAGGGCGCCCCTGATGGCAAATGATCCTAATTGTGTTGCGGAAAAATCCTTGAGGCTTCCCCCAAAGCTTCCCATAGGCGTGCGGACAGCGGAAATGACATATACTTCTTTCATATAGCGCAATAAAGTTGTGAGGTCAAAAATAAGGAAACCCGGCCAAAACTAACGGTTGATAGTTTTATTGCCCTGGCCATTTTTCTCATCTCCCAGCAACATGGTAATGGCCTCACCTCCCTCTACCCTTTCCGCAATCAGTTTGGCAATGGCCGCAAAGGGAACGAAAAGGATCATGCCTGCCGCCCCCCAAAGTATCCCACCGGCTATGATGGCAACAATGGTCATGAAGGTATTCAGGTTGAGCCGCTTGCTGACAGCCCAGGGGAAAATGATATTGGCCTCGAGGTATTGTACAAAGGCAAAAATGGCGATAACCGCAAGGGGATAGACAACAGAATTATAAGTCACCCAGGAAATGGTGATGGGAAAAAGGGAAGCGACCATTATACCTACATAAGGGATAAAGGTGAGAATGGCTGCCACACAACCGAAAAAGATAGCATGGGGAATCCCTAAAAGCAGGAGGCCCACACTATTCAGGATACCCACGATCAGGTAAACCAGCAACATACCCTTGATAAAGCCATAATAGGATTCAATGGCGAGTGTTGCCAGTTCAGGGACTTTGTTCCTGAGTGCATCCGGAAGCATCAGCTGCAAGGCATTCACCAGCCTTCTCCTGTAATAAAGGATCAGGAAACTATAGATGGGAATGAGGAGGAGCAGAACGAGAGTGACTGCAGAATTGCTGATGGTGGTTTGAATGAGTTCGAATAAATGCGTGCTGGAATTACTACTGAACTTCTCCAGCCAGTCTTCCTGTACTTCCTTGCTGATATGCCATTTGGTAGTCAGGTAAACGGAAAGGTCCTGGAAGGATTGCAACAGTTTTGCCTTTAAAAGTGGCCAGTCCTTAGTGAAACTTGCCAACTGCTGGACAAGCAGGAAGACAATAGCGGAGAGTAAAAAGGTTATGAGGACCAGGTTGATGATGATAGCGGTTGCCTTACCTATACCTTTTGCTTCCAGCCATTTGCAGATCGGGTAGATGATAAAACTGATCAGCAGGGCAAAGCTCAAAGGAATGAACAATGGCTTACCAACGTACAGGATCACGCCGAGTAAAACAATTAACAGCAACAGCTGTAGGAAACGGGATAGGGAAGTATTTTTCATGTGGCTCACTAAAGATACAATGGTAAACATTATCCGCCTGCTTTAACAGGTAAATGATCAGGGAATGGCAATGGACCACAATTTTGGCCAGTTAGTTTGGGCAGGATAACAGAAATTTGGAAGAACCAGTCGTTAATGAACTATACCGAACCATGGGAAATGCATGATAAGGGGAAGGTAATGGACTTGCTCCATTCCCCCGGCTATGGTTTGAGTACAATTGAAGTAGCAGAACGAAGGAAAGTATATGGATGGAATATCCTGCCTGAACCAAGGGGAAAATCATTACTGGGTATTTTTTTCAGCCAATTCCTTAACCCCCTCATTTATGTACTGATCGCCGCAGGACTGGTCTCCTTTTGGGCAGGTGATAAAAGTGACGCCTTGTTTATCCTGGTGATTATTGTGATCAATGCCTTACTGGGAACCTGGCAGGAGTTTAAAGCTGAGAGTAGCGCAAAAAGCCTGCGTAAAATGGTGAAGGCACATGCCAGGGTATTCAGGGATGGAAGCCTTACCGAGGTGGGGGCGCCTGAACTGGTGCCGGGCGACCTTGTTTGCCTGGAATCAGGGATGCGAGTACCTGCCGATATCCGGTTGTTTGAAGTGAAGGAGTTGTTGATCGAAGAAGCCTTGCTTACCGGGGAGTCCATGCCGGTAGAAAAGCATTGCGTACAAATGCATCAGGTGGGACTTCCGCTGGGTGACCAGGTTAACATGGCCTTTGCCGCTACTACTGTGTTGAAAGGCCGGGCTACGGGTATGGTGGTGAGGACCGGAACCCATACCGAGATCGGTAAGATAGCGGCATCCCTCACCCAAACAGAACAGGAAAAACCACCACTGCTAGCCCGGATGGATATTTTTTCCCGGAAGATCAGTATTGCCGTGGTGGTCATTTGCGTACTGCTGGGCATCATTGGCTGGTTAAGGGGAATGGCTGCTTACGATATTTTCTTCTTTATGGTTGCTGTTGGCGTATCCGCCATACCTGAGGGATTGCCTGTTGCCTTGACAGTTGCCTTGTCCATTGGCACCAGCCGAATGGCCAGGAGGAATGTTATCGTGAGAAGGCTGCCTGCCGTAGAGGGGTTGGGAAGTTGTACACTGATCGCATCTGATAAGACCGGAACCCTTACCATGGACCAGCAATCCGTGAAATTGATATACCTGCCGGATGGGCGGCGTTTGGGGATCAGTGGACAAGGATATAACGGTGATGGCTATGTGATCAATGAACAGGGAGACTTGCTGGACCATGAAGATGACCTTTTGTTCGAACTGGTGAAGGCCGCAGTATTATCCAATGAAGGGGTTTTGAAGAAGACAAGGGATGGATGGGAACATAGTGGAGATGCCGTTGATGTGGCATTGCGCTCACTGGCCTATAAATTGGGGAAAGATCCCGAATATTTTACCCGGGAGGTGGATATCATTCGGATGGTTCCCTATGAATCTGAGAACAAGTACTCTGGTGTATATTATCAATATCGCGACCAGTATTACTTTGCCATGAAGGGTGCAGTGGAAACAGTTAGCAAATACCTTTCTGGTACAGGCCAGCAAATTGCCTTTGAGGAGTCTGAGGGAATGGCAGCTGCCGGTTACAGGGTACTGGCGTTGGCGAGTGGGCAGGTTGATTCCTTTGAAACGGAAAACCTGCCTGAGCTTGATCTCCTGGGGTTGACCGGGCTGATCGATCCCCTGCGGGAAGAAGCCGTCCCTGCCATCCGGGAATGCCGGGAGGCAGGAATAGAAGTGGCCATGGTTACTGGCGACCACCCGGCAACGGCTTTAGCCATTGCCAAGCGGTTAGGTATAGCCGAGAACGATGACCAGGTGATTACGGGTAAGGAACTGGCAGTTCTGGAGAATGCCTCACCAGCTGAATTTTCTGCAGTATTGGCGAGTAAGACCGTATTTGCCAGGGTTACCCCTTTACAGAAGAAGGTGATCATCGATGGCAAGAAGCAACTGGGACATTTTGTTGCAGTAACCGGTGATGGGGCCAATGATGCGCCAGCATTAAAATCGGCACATATCGGGATCGCTATGGGAGCAGGTACTGACCTGGCCAAGGATGCCGCTTCGATCATCGTTACCGATAACAACTTTGCATCCATAGCGGCTGGCGTTGAGGAAGGCAGGTTTACCTACGATAACCTGCGCAAGATCATTTACCTGCTGATCTCTACTGGCCTGGCAGAAATACTGCTGGTGGCATTGCCCATAATCCTGGGTATGCCACTGCCCTTCCTGGCCGTACAATTATTATGGCTCAACCTGGTGACCAACGGGATCCAGGATATTGCGTTGGCTTTCGAGAAGGGCGATATGGCAGTAATGAAGAAACCACCCAGAAGGCCAACCGAAAGTATTTTCGATAAGCAGATGAATGTCCAGATATCAGTGGCCGCCCTAATCATGACCCTGGTAACATTTGGTTGTTGGTGGTTATTGATCAACCATTTTGGCTATGGGGAAAAGCATGCCAGGTCGGTATTGATGATGTTAATGGTATTACTGCAAAACTTTCATGTGTTGAATTGCCGTTCGGAAACCATTTCGTTCCTCAAAACCCCGGTAAAGAATAATTGGACCATCCTGATCGGGATATCACTGGCACAATTGGTGCATATTGGTGCTGCATATCTTCCGGGTATCAGCAAGGTGCTTCAACTGGAACCGATAGCCCTTAGGGAATGGCTGGTGCTTTTGCCTGCGGCACTCACTATACTTCTGGGTATGGAAGTGTACAAGTATATCCGTAACATGAGTGAAAAAAAAATCCCGTCTGAAAAAGACGGGACCAATTTTTTCCGGGACGAGTGAACATTCATTTTCAAAGATATGGACTCACTATTCAACGGTTATTTTAGTCATCTGTGAACTTAAGCCTTGCCAATTATTCTTTTCCCGGATAAGGATTCAAATCATTCAAAGGAAAATGGACCTGTAAACTGGACGCTAACTTTCCACGGATATTGAATGATGGTTGCGTTGACGGTGTAAAACGACAAAATAATGCCCTGAATTGCAAGACAGGTTCGATAAAGTGGAAGAAATACTCGATAAATGGGAAATTATTCAGTAAACCGCAGTGGGATAAGTACTATTACTTCCCATTCGTCGAAAAAACACCAAAAAACTTGCAGGAAACTACAACCCTGCTAATCTTTGCATCATGGTTCCAATTCCTATGAGTCCAATTTTTGAACTCATAATCTCAAACCATGAAAACTAATTATTATCCTTTACCCAAATTGGGCTTCGCCCATTTAAGGTCATTTTTTTCTGCTGTTTTAATTCTCCTTTGCGCTTCAACAGTATCCAGCCAGTCAATTGAATTTTCAAGGTATTCCAGGATTCGGGGTAATGTAGGGAAAAAAGGTGCTGAGTATCTTTTTTCCGGTGCCTACAAAGATGCCAAGGGTAAGCCCCTTGCAGATTGTATTGTTCGGATAGAGAATGTTTCGATCGGTACGACAGTAAAGTACATTAACCAGAACATTTCCGGCCAGGGTTTAATTCTTCCGGCTATAGAATTTGGCTCAAACAACCATCTTGATTCAGTTGAATTAAGCTTTCGCTTTGTACCTTATGGCCAGGGGTTTGAAAGGTCAGAAGGCTATTCTTTCCCATTCCTTGCAGTAGCTGTTACCAACGACGAGGTTCGTAATGCCATGCCCTTTTTCGAATATGATATGGGTAAGAAAAGCAGGCCCATTTATGGCTGGAAAGGTATGAAAGGCCATGTGGAGAGGATTGGTACCGTTTACAGGACAAATGCGAAAAAGCCGGGTCTAGTTAAGAATGTTGCCCATACTTCAACTGAGGAGGCAGTAGCAGTATATAGCGAAACGATCAACCAGTTCAGGGTGAAAATTGGTGTCAACAAAAGGTTTTCGAATGAGATCATTTATACACGCTTTAAGATTGACCTCAATCCTATCAACAATGAGATCAATAATATCCTAAAGCCGATGGTCTATGATTTTACTGCCAAACCATCTGAAAGTAAGGCGCAATTAAGTTGGATGATCGGTGATAATTCTTCCATTGCCTCAATTGATGTGGAAAAAAGTGAGGATGGGATTGAATTTGTCAAGATTGCCAGAATTAAGAAGAACAGGTTGCCATTGGATGGAGAAAGGTTTCAGTTCAATGATAACCATGCCTCCAATCATGCCCTTATTAATGGCTACTACAGGCTAAGGGTTACAGGAGCAGATGGCAAGGAGCAATACACCAAGACAATATCTGTTGTGAATCCTTCAGCTAAAAAACGCGTTCAATCCTTGGTGGTATATGAACCTGAACAATCAAAACTGATCTTTGCAACGCCTGCCAACTGGCGCCAGGAGAAGGTTGAGATCAATGTCTTCAATGATAAAGGTGAAATTGTTAGGCAGATTACAGAACTATATCCTGGTGCGGGTATTGATATTGATTTGACCGACCTGGCCCAGGGTATGTATTACATCCATGCTGAATCCAATGGAGAGTATGCGTTGTCCAGCTATCTCTATTCGGGTACACTTTAGGATTTTTTTTACCTATACTTATTTCCAATTCCTGTGCGGAACCTATTGTTGACCGTACAAACTGTAACTATGATCATGCGTTTTTCTTCATGTCCAGGGAAGAAATACCTGATTGGTATTAACCTGTTCTTTATCGGATTATTCCTGCTTAATGTAAAGTTATTGAGGGCACAAAAAAGTAATTTGGCAAACTTCTATCCTCAATATTCCTCCAGTCATCTTTCGGGCAATCCAATTCCAAAAGCCACTGCAATTGGAGAACCTAAGCACGACCAAGCCATTAATCTGGTCAGGGGTGGCAATTCGGAAAGTGCACCCAGCCTTAGCCTTGACCCATATACCCAGAAACTGATGATCTATCTTCCCCTCAATTGGCAGAAGAAAGAAGTTAATTGCAGGGTGCTGGACTCAAATGGGGAAGTTGTCTGGTATTTCAGTGAAAAGGAGGCAGGGTCCAAAATCTCTTTAGATGCTAAAACCCTTCCTTCAGGTGCCTATTGCCTGCAGTCAAGATGTGGTAAAAACATCGCTGTAGAATATTTTTTCCACCAGGTGCCGTAGAAGGGCTTATTGATTTTAAGCTTAGCAGATCAGTTTCCTGATCAATGGCCTGTTTGCTTTACTTATTGGAATAACATTGTTTTCAATAACGATGCTATTGGACTGTAAACTTGATACTTTTTTTATATTGATGATATAGGATCGGTGAACCTTGACAAATACCTGTGGATTTACTGTACCTGTAAGGGCTTTCAGGGTATTGTGGGAAATGAATTTTTTTCCTGGCGTGATGAATTTTACATAGTCACCCATGCTTTCTATGAACAGGATCTCGTCATTGTGCAGCCTGATCATTTTCCCATCGCACTTTACGTAAACATGTGAAAGCGCATTATCAGCTGGTTCGGGTTCCTTATCTTTTATTTTCTCAATAGCTTTCAGGAACCTGGAATAGGTGAATGGCTTTCTCAGGAAATCTGTTACATCATATTCAAAGCCACTGTAGGCATATTCGATATGGGAAGTGGTCAGTATAACATGGGGCCTGTTGGGCAATTGGTCCAGCAAGGCAAAGCCGTTTTCACCAGGCATTTCAATATCAAGGAAAATTACATCCACCTTGTTTTGGGCAAGGAAGGGAATGGCCGGTTCAATACTGGAAAATATGGCCTTGTTGTCAACCAGGCCGGATTTATCACAATATTTGGCCAGGATCTTTGCTGCAACATCCAGGTCTTCCAGGATAATGGAATGTAGTTTCATAGGTTCATTGGATTTCATTAGGGATTAGATCGATACCTCTTCAGGGCTTCAAGCCCCTCTTACCTTTTCTGGGATTATTACCTGTCATTCAATCACCAATAGTCAGGCAATCCCGTTTCCCGCTCAACCATATTTTCAACGAATTCCTGAAAGGATTATTGCAATCGGGCTAAAGGAAAACCATTAAACGGTGGTATCCGGTAAGGGGGTAATGAAAAAAGCTGCCCTAAGGCAGCTTCGATCAGTTGAAATGAGAGGCAAAATGATATCCCACTTCACATAAGATGAATTCGTTTGGAACGATGTTGAACAGGGTTTGTTCCATATGCTTCTGGTAACGCTTGCTGGTTTCGGGCAGGTGCTCAACCAGCTTCCAGTTCCTGATCTTCAGGACAGCCATTTTGCTGGTGTCCTTAAGGTGGTCTTCGATCAATTGGAATTTCTCGGCAATATATGCCTGGTCATTAAAGTACAGCTGTTGGTTCATAGGTACTTGATTTTTCAATTCAATCATTGGACGGATTGATTCAAAAACGGTCAAAACTATCAAAAAATTGCACATCCCTTAAGCCTAATTTAACTTGCTCATTTCCAGTGATTAAGAAAAATTTGCTATCATTGTTGCAAATCTGACCCATGAAAAGAACCTTGCTTTCATGCCTGTTATTGGCATGCCTGTCCCAGTCCCGTGCCCAATTATTGACCCGTAAGCCTGACCCCTCCTTTAACCAGGCTGTTCAAACCATTTTTTTTGACCTGAAGGATAATTTCAGGGGTATCCAGGGGGAGTTGCTGGTAGATGAGGCGGAATATGAAAAATTCGCCTCTACGGTACAACTTCCTGGTGCAATGGAATGCCTGATCACCCGTTTCCATTCTGTCATTGATACGACTGCCAGTTGGCAGGCCACCATGTTGGTTACGGAAGAATTTGAAGAAGCTGCTTCCTTGTATAAGCAGCTATGCAATCAAATGAAACAAGTAAAATTAAAGATGGTGGATGGCAGTATTGTGTATTTCAAGACCGATATAGAGCCGGTCTCCGGCACCAGGCGATTCTCTACCTCCGTCTTCACCATTCCCTATTACGATCCCCGGATGGCTGATGCCAAGGTAGAAGTGGAATTGGTCAGTTACCTGACAGAATTCAGGGTGCAGGTAAATATCCACACCAAGAAAAAGGATGACCAGATCGGGGGAATATAAAAGGGGCTAAAAAGGAACCCGGTCCGTAAAAAATGGTCAGTAGAAGCCTCCATTATTTTCCGGGCCGGGATCCATTAAATATTCATAGCTACACTTCTTCCAGAACAGCCTGTTTGCTGTATTCCTCTGTCAGTTTTTTCTGCACATCGAAGGGTACAGCCGCGTATTCTGCGAACTGCATCTTGAACTTTGCCCTGCCCTGAGTGATGGAACGCAGGGAAGAAGAATATTCATGCATTTCTGCAAGTGGTATCCTTGCCGTGATCCGGCTGAAATGGCCTTCTGTTTCCAGTCCCTCCACCACTGCCCTCCTGGTCTGAAGGTCACCCATCACTGCTCCGGTCAGTTCTTCAGGACATAATACCTGTAGTTGGTAGATGGGCTCCAGCAATAATGGGTCTGCTGTTTTGAAGGCCTGACGGAAAGCCTGTAAGCCTGCCAATTTAAAAGAGATGTCATTTGAATCGACAGGGTGCATCTTACCATCAAACACACTAACCCGCACATCCCGGACAAAACTTCCGGTCAAAGGGCCTTCCTGCATTTTCTCCATCACCCCTTTGAGGATGGAAGGCATGAAGCGGTTATCAATGGTCCCTCCTACTATACAGTTGTAATAAACCAGTTTTCCTCCCCATGGCAGGTCAATGCTTTCCTTGCCCCTTACAGTAAGGTCGCCAGGTTCAGGCATGCCTTCGTACCAGGGCTCAATGCGCATATGAACTTCTGCGAACTGGCCTGCACCGCCCGACTGCTTCTTGTGGCGGTATTGGGAATCGGATCCCTTGCGGATGGTCTCACGGTAAGCGATCCTTGGCCTGGAGAACTTCACCTCTACCTTATGGAGGTGCTCTATCTTCCATTTGATGACAGCCAGGTGCATATCTCCCTGGCAATGAATGATGGTTTGTTTCAGTTCAGGCGAAACCTCCACCAGTACCGTAGGGTCTTCTTCCTTTAATTGGTGCAGGGCCTGTGCCAGCTTCTCCTCTTCCCCTTTCTGGATCGGCTCAATGGCCATGCTCATATTGGGTGCCGGGAATTCAATGGGATAAAGTTCCATATCCTTTCCCTTCTCATGAAGGGTATTGTTGACATGGGTATTCTTGAGTTTAAGGGTTGCGCCGATATCACCGGCACTCAATTCATTGACATTGGTTCGCTTGTTGCCTTCCACCACATAAAGTTGTGAAATCTTCTCGTTGATATTGGTGTTCTCATTTACCAGTTCCATTCCCGATTTCACCGTGCCTGAATAAACCTTGAAAAAGGACAGGTCGCCTACATGGGGCTCTGATACTGTTTTAAAAACAAAGAGGCAGGTTGGTCCATTGGTATCGCAGGTAAGCTTGCCGCCCCTGATCGTTTGTTGTCCGGGTAACTCATTGGAGCTGGGACAAACATTATCAATGAAGCCCATGAGCCTGCCACTTCCCATATTTCGCTCGGCAGACAGGCAGAATAGCGGAAACAGGTCGTGGTTGATCATGGCCTTCCTAAGGCCATCCTTCATCTCATCCTCATCCAGTTCCCCTTTGTCAAAATAATGTTCCATCAGGGTCTCATCATTGCTGGCTACTGCTTCCACCAATTCCTTATGCAACATTTCAGCCTTCTCCCTTTCTGAGTCAGGGATGGGCAGTTTCTCCGGTTTACCGCCTGTATCCTTGAATTTGTATAGGGTCATCCTTAATACATCAACGATCTCATGGAAACCGGCACCTTGTTGCAGTGGATATTGCACCACCACTATTTTGGAGCCAAAATGATCCCTGGCCTGTTGTACAGTCCTGTCAAAATCAGCTGCTTCATGGTCGAGCTGGTTGACCGCAAAGATCATGGGAGTCCTGAATGCCTCGGTGTACTGCCAGAGGATGTCAGTGCCTACTTCCACGCCCATGGCGGCATTCAACAGCATGATACCGGTGTCGGCTACCCGAAGGGCCGATATTACTTCACCGGCGAAATCATCATAACCCGGTGTATCCATGATATTGATCTTATAGCCTCGCCATTTGGTATGGAGCAGGGTGGAGAAAATGGAATTGCCCCTTTCCTGTTCTAATTCGTGGTAATCGCTGACCGTGTTGCGGGCTGCAACGGTACCCCTCCGGTTGATAATGCCTGCTTCATATAACATGCATTCCGCTAAGGTTGTCTTACCACAGCCGGCATGGCCAAGTAAGACGATATTTTTGACGTGGTTGGTATCAAATTCTGCTGGCATGGCGAGTGGTTTTATTTGATGAGATCAGCCTCCAAAGGGAACAGGATAGCTTGACCGATCATTGTTGATGGTCATACCCAATAGTGGACAACTGCAATTACTGCAGGCGGCTAACGAACTGGCGAAACTCTTCCTTTACGGATTTCAGGGTGTGCTGTAACTGCTGGAATTTATCATTGAATTCTTCATGGGCAGCCCAGGTTGCATCAGTTACCTGCCCATTCTTGGATAATTCCCATTCAGCGATCTGTTCATGCTCCTTAATAGCATGTTTCAGGTCATGAATGTTGATCAGCTGGATGTAAAACTGGTTGGATAAGTGTTCAAGGTCCTGGAGATGGAGTTTGTCGGTAAGGTTGAGGGACAATTTTTGAAGCCTTTCCTTAAGTTCGGAAAATTCTGTCCTGAAATCACGGAGAGCGTCCTTCCAGGCTGAGCACTCTCCGGTAAGCTGTGCGAGATCTGTAGTAACCATGGGAAAAAATTTTAGGTGAATGAAAAATAAACCTCTGATTTCCCGGGGTTGGATTGTTTACTCCTAATTTAAGATAGTTTTTCGGTATCTGGGCAACCTAATTTGGGGATAGGCAATGTGTTGATCCCTGCTATTCTGCGTTCTTCCAAAAGGGGTTGGAATACAAGCCAGAACAACTAAATTTGGAGCATGCGTCGATTCATTGAAATATTGGGCAGCAGCCTTAAAATGGCTTTGGGGGAATTCCGGTCCAACAAGCTCAGGACCTTTCTATCCCTTTTTGGTATCACCATCGGAATATTCTGTATCATAGGTGTGCTGGCCACTGTAAGCAGCCTGGAACAAAATGTGCAGAAGGATATCAAGTCCCTTGGCAGTAATACCATCTTTATTGATAAATGGGATTACAGTGGCCAGATACCCTATTGGAAACTGGTTAACCGTCCCATACCAAAGGTGGAAGAGATGGACTTATTGAGGAAGACCGTACCTGAAGCCTCCAATATTGCTTTCGCCTTGCAGCGGATGGACAAGGTGGAGTTTGAGGATGAAAAACTTGACAATGTAAGGATGTATGGGGTGACGGAGGATTTTTCGAATATCCAAACGATCGAAGTGATAGACGGCCGTTACCTGCAACAAACTGACTTTGATTATGGTTCCAATAGTGCGGTGATCGGTTATAAGGTTGCGGAGGAATTGTTTGGAAGGCCAGAGCGTGCAGTTGGCCGGCAGGTTAAGATCTACGACCGTTGGGTAAATGTGGCTGGACTGATCAAGAAACAGGGTAGCAGTATCATTGGTGGTTGGGAGTTTGACAACTGTGTGATCATGAGTTACCAGTTCATGCGCAGCCTGGTAAGGGAAGAAACATCACAGCCGGTGATCATGCTGCAGGGAAGGGAAAATATTCCCATGGCGGCACTAAGGGATGAAACCACCGGTGCCATGCGCTCCATTCGCAAATTGAAACCTACGCAGAATGATAATTTCTCCCTGAATGATGTGGACGCCTTTGGTGAATTTGCTGCACAGCTATTCTCCGGTATCAATATGGGAGGTTTCTTCATTGCTTTGCTTTCCCTGGTGGTGGGCATGTTTGGGGTAGCCAATATCATGTTCGTTACGGTGAGGGAAAGGACCTCGCAGATCGGGTTAAAAAAGGCTATCGGTGCCCGAAGAAGGGTAATCATGATGGAATTCCTGATGGAGTCGGCCTTCCTGTGCATCATGGGAGGGTTGATTGGATTGATACTGGTTTTCATCCTGACCCAGATCATTTCCGGCATGTTGGGATTCCCTATTTATATCTCTGTCAAGATCCTCGCCTTTGCTATAGGTATCTGTATCTTCATTGGGGTGCTGGCGGGTATTATCCCAGCCTCTATCGCGGCCAAGATGGATCCTGTGGTGGCGATCAGGAGCAAGTAAGCTTATGGGAATGGTCGCTGGCAGCAGGATAATGCAGAAGGAATTTTGAGCTAGCTTTGCGAAAAATGTAGTCTTGGCAATAACGATCCTGGCAATAGAGTCTTCCTGCGATGAAACCTCAGCGGCAATCTGCCGTGACGGCAAGATCCTTTCCAATATTATTGCAACACAGTCGGTGCATGAGCAGTACGGAGGCGTGGTTCCTGAACTGGCTTCGAGGGCACATATGCAAAATATTGTACCGGTAGTGGAAAGGTCACTGAGGGAAGCTGGTGTTGGTTTGGATGAACTGGACGCTGTTGCCTTTACCAGTGCTCCCGGACTGATCGGCGCACTGCTGGTAGGAGCCCAGTTTGCTAAATCACTCGCCCTTGCCCTGAATAAACCATTGGTTACCGTGCACCATATGCAGGCCCATGTAATGGCTAACCTGATCGAAGCGCCGGGACCCACTTTCCCCTTTTTATGTTTAACTGTGAGCGGGGGCCATACCCAGATCGTATTGTGTGAGTCGCCCACCCAAATGAAAGTGATCGGCGAGACCATTGATGATGCAGCCGGTGAGGCATTCGACAAATCCGCCAAATTGCTTGGCCTGCCTTACCCTGGTGGTCCATTAATTGACCGATACGCTAAGGAGGGTAATCCAAAGGCCTACAGGTTTCCGGAACCTCAGATCCCTGGACTGGATTTTAGTTTCAGTGGTTTGAAAACGGCCATTCTTTATTTTATCCAGGAACATACCAGGGAGCAACCTGGTTTTATAGATAATCATCTCCCCGATATCTGTGCCTCCATTCAATACCGGATCGTTTCCATACTGCTCAATAAACTTAAGAAAGCCGCATTGGAAACGGGTATCAAGGAAATTTGTATAGCGGGTGGCGTATCTGCCAATTCCGGGCTCAGGGCAGGACTAACGGAAATGGGCAAGCGCTATGGATGGAATACCTATATCCCACCCTTCCAGTATTGCACGGACAATGCCGGTATGATCGCGATTACAGGGTATTACAAATTCCTGGAAGGGGAATTCGCAGCATTGGATGCAGCTCCCAGTGCCAGGGCCGATTGGAACCAATGAATATAAGACCGACCTTATGGCGAACAATTATTTCCGTTTTAAGTCTTTTGTGATCCACCAGGGGCATACTGCCATGAAGGTATGTACCGATGCCTGCTTATTTGGCGCCTGGGTGGCCAAACTGGTTTCCGGTGATAGACCGGACGGGGGTAGTAAAATAAGGGTGCTTGATATTGGTGCGGGTACCGGTTTACTTGGATTGATGGTCCGTCAACAACTATCAGCAACCATCGACCTGGTGGAGTTGGAAGAAAATGCGGCTAAACAGGCTGCGGATAATTGCAGGGAAAGTCCATGGTCCGCTGACCTGAAAGTATTCCACCAGGATATCAATAAGTATGAACCGGATCAACCATATGACCTTATCCTTTCCAACCCCCCCTTTTTTGGGAATGACCTGCAAGCGAAACACCATGCAAGAAATATTGCCCGGCATGAAAGCACGCTTGGCCTGAAAGAGTTATTTGCGGCTGTTGAACGATTGCTGGGTGAAGATGGAAGGTTCGCGCTCCTGCTTCCCTATCACCGTGCTGAGGAGGCTTTGAGGGAAGCTGCAATTCGGGGATTGGTTCCTGCTAAGCGGGTGAATGTGAGCCAAACTCCCCGCCATGATCCTTTTAGGGTAATGTTCCTGTTTGCCCGCAAGGGAGAACAGGAAGTCCCCCATGCCATAACCATTCAGGATAATGGTCATTACACAGCGTCCTTCGTTGAATTATTACGCGATTATTACCTCTACCTCTGATCATTTCCTGAACATAAAGTAGACCGCTCCAAGGATAAAGCCAAAGCTGATCAGGTGGTTGGGTCGAAGCGGTTCCTTCAGGTAGAAGATGGCAAAAAGGGTGAAGACAACCAGTGTCACCACTTCCTGTGTCAGTTTTAATTGGAAACCACTGAAGCTATTACCATAGCCCCACCTGTTGGCAGGCACCATCAGGCAATACTCGAAAAATGCAATTCCCCAACTAACCAGTATGGCTTTCCATAAGGGTAACCCCTGCTGCTTTAAATGTCCATACCAGGCAATGGTCATGAAGATGTTGGAAAGGACGAGTAAAAGGATCGTTTTCATCAGGGCAATTTCCTAAATCTAAACCAGGAAACGAACAGGAATTGAGATAAATAACTGGCCTTTGACAAAAGGTTCTGGCTGAAATAAGTGGACCGGTCGCCCAGCCGACCGGTCCCTTTCTTGTTGCTTAACAAGAATTGCAACCTCGTGTTATAAAGTTAGGATCAAGCGGCAAGAATGGCAATCGTAAATGTACTTTCAGGGTATAGGAAAAATAAGTACAGGCAAGTGGGTAATAAAGAAAAACAGCATAACCAAATGGCTATGCTGTTTATAATTGTGGACGGTTACACTTGTTAATTGAGATTACGGAAATCGACCGGTACCAACTTACTCACACCAGGCTCCTGCATGGTTACACCGTAGATGGCATCAACGGCATTCATCGTCATCTTATTGTGCGTTACGATGATAAACTGGCTTTCTTCACTGAACCTGCGGATCATATTGGTAAACTTGCCCACATTGGCATCATCCAATGGAGCATCCACCTCATCCAGGATACAGAACGGAGCAGGCTTGATGAGGTAAATGGCGAAGAGCAGGGCTGTCGCTGTCAATGTCTTCTCCCCACCACTCAGCTGGGTAATGGAGGAAGGTCGCTTACCTTTCGGCTTGGCTATGATATCAATTCCGGTCTCCGCGAGGTTTTCCGGGTTTTCCAAAATCAGGTCGCACTGGTCTTCTTCAGTAAAGAGCGCCTTGAATACCTTAATGAAGTTATCCTTTACCTGGTTAAATGTATCCAGGAACTTCTGGTTGGCCGTGCTTTCCACTTCGGCAATGGTTTGCAGGAGGCTGTCCTTGGCTGTTACCAGGTCATTCTTCTGTTCGAGGATGAACTCGTAGCGCTTCTTCATTTCGGTGAAGGCTTCAATGGCCGTGGGGTTGACCTCACCCAGATTCTCCAGGCGTTTCTTCATCCTGTCGGCTTTTTCCTGGAGCTCTTCAACCGGTGTATCGGTGGTCCGGGGCTGGTCAATGATATCATCCAGGTTGATCCTGAATTCTACCTGTAACCTTTCCTTCATACCGGCCAATTGCAGCTTCAATTCATTGAGTCGGTCCTTTACCCCGCTCAGGAATTGTTCCAGTTGTTCCTTTTCCTTAACCTTATGGCGCAGCTCACTTTCCTTTTCATTCAGTTTATTCCGTAGGTTGTAATAGGCCTGGTCTGCTTCGTTCAGCACTTTCTCTTCTTCTTCCTTTCTACGCAGGAGGTCAATCAATCCGTTCTCAGCCTGCTCGAGCAACCCTGCACTTTCGCTAATGCTTTCGATGGTTTGCTTCAACTGGCTATTATTGGATTCGATTTGGGTAACCAGGTCGTTGAGCTGGTTACTCTTGAAAACCAGTTCCTGCTTAAGGGAATTGATCCTGCTCTGCTGGCGGGTCAGCGAAAGGTTGAACTCGTTATAGACGGCGTTGGCGCTACTGTATTCCTGTTCGGCATTCTTGTAATCACCCTCTACGGCCATTAATTTTTCCTGTGTCTCCTGCAATTGCTGCAGCAGAGTGGCCAGTTCATTGCGGGTGCCGGCAATATTGTTCTGGGTTTGTTCCAACTGTTCCTGCATTTCTTCCAGCCTGTTCTTGCTGGTGCCCTGGATGGCATGCAGGTTCTCAATCTTATTCTGCAGTGCAAAGACCTGGTTGGTCAGGCTATTGATCTCCTGCTGGGTTTGTTTGATGGCCTGTTCCTTCAACTGCTCGTTAAAGGCGATCACCTCGTTGTGCTTATGCTGGATATCGGCCTTCAGGTCATGAACGATCTTGTCCTGGTGAAGGATCTCTTCGTGTAATTTTTCAAGGTTCTTGGCGCGACCGATCTTCTTTCCTTCAAATAAACCAACGCTTCCGCCTGAAAGGGAATACTGGCCTTTTACATATTTACCAGATTTTTCCAGGATAACAGAGCCGTTGCTGTTCTCAAGGGCTGACTCATTCTCCGCAATAAAAACATTGCCCAATAAATGTTGGGCGAGGGAGCGGTATTGGTCATCCACTTCAATGACCGTCATGGCGCTGATGGTCCCAGCAGGCTGGTGGCCTGACTTCTCAATAGCGGCAAATTTATCCAGCAGGAAGAAGTTGGCCTTCCCCTTCTTGTGTTCATCCAGCAGGTGAACAGCCTGTAGGCCTTCCCTTAGGTTATTCACCACATAATAGTTCAGGTAGGGTTCCAGTACGTTCTCTACTGCTGCCCTGAATTCTTCCTTCACATAGATAATATCCGAGAGAATGGGGGCAGTATGGTTCCAATTGGGATTGTTATGAAGGAACTTCACACTTTCCGGGTAGCCTTCCATGGAGTCAATCAGGCTCTTCAGCAGGTCATGCTCGTTCCTTTTGGCATCCAGTTTCCTGCTCTCATCGGCCAATTGCTGACGCAGGACTTCCAATTCACCCTGGGTGAAAAGGATCTGTTCCTTGGTTCGCTCATGATGTTCCTGGAGTTGTTGCAGGTCTGTTTGCTTGGATCCCAGTTCTTCTTCCTTGATCGTACGCTCTTCCTCCAGTTGCTTCAGTTGGCTCCTTCGTACTTCCTGCTCTTCTTCTATCTGGTGGATGGTTCGTTGCAGGTTTTGGATAGAGGTATCGGCAACCGCCACTTTCTTCTCGGCTTCAAACTGGCTCCGCTGGATCTGCAGGCTTTCACTCCTCAGGGCATCAAGCGCCTGGCGCTGTTCATCAAAAATGGCCCGCTTCTCTTCAACGGTGGCTTTATATTCATCGAGTTGGGACTCGAAAGTCTCGAGTTTACCTTCTTCCTCCCCTACCTGTTGCTGTGTGAAGGCAATGCTTTCTTCCAGCCCTTTTAACTGGCCTTCACTTTTTTGCAGGAATTCCTGCAGGCTGGCTTCCTTTTCCTGGAGGAAATTGAGCCTTTGTGAAGCCAGGTTCTTATCATTTTCCTTGGTACGAAGGGTTTGCAAAAGCTCGTTGAACTGGTATTGCATGCTCTGCAGTGCCCGTTCCTTCTGAATGAAACCAACTTTCTCCGCTTCAATGGCAGCCTCTTCCTGTGCTATGATGGCTTCCAGTTGTACTTTCCTGTTGGTCTCGTTCTCCGTTTGCTCGTTCAATTCGCGATAGGTCAGGTTGAACCCTTCCAGTGCAGCCTTGGCCAATTCTACTGAAAGCTCCTTGTAATCCTTCTTGATCTCATAATATTTCTCAGCCTTTTTGGCCTGGTTTTCCAGGGCCTTCAACTGGTTATTGATCTCAAACAGGAGGTCTTCGATACGGGCAAGGTCCTGTTCCGTTGCGTCAAGTTTTTGTTTGGCTTCCTTCTTCCGGGTCTTGTAAATGGAAATACCAGCCGCCTGCTCCAGCATCCTGCGACGACTATTGTCCTTGTCCTTGATCAGGTCATCCACCATGCCCAATTCAATGATACTGTAGCTGTCGGTGCTGACACCAGTATCCATAAAGAGGTTCTGGATATCCTTCAAACGGCAGGTGACATCGTTCAACCGGTATTCACTTTCACCGCTTTTGTAAAATTTACGGGTAATGGTAACCGTATTGAACTCTGTTGGAAGGAGGTTCTTGGTATTCTCAAAAGTCAGGCTCACCTCGGCCAGGCCAGAAGCCGAACGGGTTCTGGATCCGTTGAAGACCAGGCTTTCCAGGTTCTCGGAACGGAGTTGGCTGATCTTCTGCTCACCGATCACCCAACGGATGCTGTCGATGATATTGCTTTTTCCACAACCGTTTGGGCCCACAATACCGGTAATGTTCTGGTCGAAATGAACCACCGTCTTGTCGGCAAAACTTTTGAAACCTTTTATTTCTAAACTCTTTAAACGCACTATGATCCGGTTTTAGAAGGGAAGCAAATATATAGGATTGACCCTTACAAGTTAAATATAGCTTGAATAAGAAAAAGCTTAGTTCCTCACGACTTATTCACAGATGGAGCCTGAATTGAGGGTGGATACGCATTAATGTGTATTAAATATTTAATTATCAAGTGTTTAAAATTAAAAACCTGTATTAAAACATTTGTTTATTATCTCATTTTATTGATTTTATGGGCAGTATTTTAATATTATGTCTACTTTTTTGGGGATTTGGGTCTTATATGGCCTAACTGCTTGCTTTGTCTTTTTATAGAGAAATAAATAAGTAAAAAATTATTTTTTAATCATTTATGAAATTATACTGTTTATTAAAATACTATAAATCTTTTAATTCCCCTGAATAAGCCATGGTTTTGTCCCGGAGGATTGCCTGGCTTTACCTAATTTTATGGCTAAACCCTTTATTTCCATGAGAATTGAGTTAAGGTCAGATACATTTACCCGTCCTACCCCGGCCATGTTGAATGCCATGATGAATGCTGAAGTGGGCGATGATGTTTTTGGGGAGGATCCTACCGTTAACCTGTTGGAAAAGAAAGCAGCTGAAATGTTCGGAAAGGAAGCCGCGATCTATTGCCCAACGGGTACCATGAGCAACCAGATCGCCATTAAGGTACATACCCAACCGGGTGATGAGGTGATCTGTGAACAGCAGGCACATGTATATATTTATGAAGGGGGCGGGATCGCCTTTCTTTCCGGTTCCCAGGTGAAGGCAATTCCCGGTCAGGGTGGAAGGATAACCGCTGAACAGGTGGTGGGGGCGATCAACCCTGATGATGTACATAAGGCCAGGACTTCCCTGGTTTGCCTGGAGAATACCAGCAACAGGGGCGGTGGCTCTTGCTATAATTGGCAGGATATCCTGCACATCCGGCAGGTATGTACCATGAATGGGCTGGCCCTGCACCTGGATGGGGCAAGGTTGTTCAATGCCCTGGTGGCTACCGGACAAACGGCCCGCCAATACGGGGAGGTCTTCGATAGTATCTCGGTTTGCCTGAATAAGGGACTGGGTTGTCCTATTGGCAGTATCCTGATTGGCTCTGCTGAATTCATCAGGAAAGCCAGGAGGGTGAGAAAGGTGTTTGGAGGCGGGATGCGCCAGGCCGGCTTCATGGCCGCTGCCGGGGTATATGCCCTCGACCATCATATTGAAAGGCTCCAGCAGGACCATGACCATGCCAAGCAGATCGCCAAGGTGCTGGCCCATAAGGATTTTGTGGGAACAATACTGCCGGTGGAAACCAATATCCTGATTTTCGAAGTGAAAGGAAGGTTTAGTTCCCAAACACTTGCTGATACATTAAGGCACTATGATATCCATTGTATGGCCATCTCCCCTACCCAGATCCGGATGGTTACCCATCTCGATGTGACTCCTTCAATGGTGCACAAGGTTTGTGAAATACTGGAAGGCCTCTAAGGCATAGTAGGGTTTTACCATTGTTCATGGCCGTTAGGTTGCATGGCAGCTAATGAGTGTTCGCTAATCATTAGGGCCTAATCCTTTATTTTTACGCCGCAAGCAAACAGAAAAGAATGTTACCTACTATTTCACCCACCCAAACAGCCGCATGGAAGCAGCTGGAAGAGCATTACAAGAATGATATGCGTGCGGCGCAGCTCCGTGACCTTTTTTCAGGGGATGCCGATCGCTTTTCAAAATATTCCATCCAAAAGGATGACCTGTTGGTAGACCTGTCCAAGAACATCATTACCGATACCACCCGCGAACTATTGGTGACACTCGCCAGGGAATGTGGATTACCGGAAGCCATTCATGCCATGTTCGGTGGCGAAGCCATCAACCAAACCGAGAACAGGGCTGTATTGCATACTGCCCTCCGGAACTTCTCCGGTAAGCCGGTACTGACTGGTGGCAAGGACGTTATGCCCGAAGTGAAGGCCGTTTTGGAGAAGATGAAGGTTTTTGCCCACCAGGTCCACAGTGGCGCATGGAAGGGCTATACGGGTAAGCCTATCCGTTATATCGTGAATATCGGGATTGGTGGCAGTGACCTGGGGCCCTTGATGGTCACTGAAGCCCTGAGGCCTTATTGGGTAAAAGGAATCGAGACCTTCTTTGTTTCGAATGTGGACGGGACCCATATCGCTGAAACCCTTAAGAAAGTGAATGCCGAGGAAACCCTTTTCCTGGTGGCTTCCAAAACCTTCACTACCCAGGAAACCATGACCAATGCCCACACGGCGCGGTCCTGGTTCCTTGAAACAGCTGTGGATGAGGCATTTGTTGCCAAGCATTTCGTGGCATTATCCACCAATGAAAAGGAGGTGGTGAAGTTTGGTATTGACAAGCAGAACATGTTTGAATTCTGGGATTGGGTGGGAGGCCGTTACTCCTTATGGAGTGCTATCGGGCTTTCGATCGTCCTGACCATTGGTTACGATAATTTTGAGGAACTCCTGAAAGGTGCCCATGATATGGACAACCATTTCAGGGACACCGCTTTTGAACGGAATATCCCTGTTCAACTGGCTCTGATCGGCCTTTGGTATACCAACTTTTTTGGTGCCCAGAGTGAGGCCATCCTGCCATACGACCAGTACCTGCATCGTTTTGCGGCCTATTTCCAGCAGGGAAATATGGAGAGTAATGGAAAGTCTGTTGACAGGAATGGTCGACCGGTTGAATATGCCACGGGTCCTATTATTTGGGGGGAGCCCGGTACAAATGGTCAGCATGCCTTTTACCAGCTGATCCACCAGGGTACACCGCTGATCCCCTGTGATTTTATAGCCCCGGCCATCAGCCATAACCCCATAGGGGACCATCATCCCAAATTGTTGTCCAATTTCTTTGCCCAGACCGAGGCCCTGATGAATGGAAAAACAGCTGAAGAGGCCGAAGCTGAACTGGTAAAGTCCGGTGCCAGCCAGGAGTCCATTGCAGCTATCCTGCCATTCAAGGTCTTCCAGGGCAACAAACCCACCAATTCCATATTGGTGAAGAAGATCACTCCGTTTGTGCTGGGCCAGCTGGTGGCCATGTACGAACATAAGATATTCGTCCAGGGGGTGATCTGGAATATTTTCAGCTTTGACCAATGGGGGGTGGAACTGGGTAAACAACTGGCCAACAAGATCCTTCCGGAATTGCAGAACGACCAGGAAGTGGTAAGCCACGATAGTTCCACCAATGGATTGATCAATGCGTACAAACGCATGAGGCATGCATAATGCCCTTGGCTGGTTCAAAGCCAGCCGGGTATCTATTTTGAAAACAACTAATGTCAATAAGCAAAGGCTTGCCCGATAGGAATCATTCAGGTTTCTTATCTTAGCCGCCAAAACCAAAAGCAGCATGGCACAACATGAAGAGGATTTTGATGCCAACCTGGCGGGAGAGGATGGACATACCGAGGAGACGAAGAATAGCTGGTTCAAGCGCATCAAAAAAGGCATTCTGACTAGTACTGCAGAGAAAAAGGAAACACCAGAGGGCTTATGGACCAAATGCCCGGAGTGTAATTATATCTGCACCGTTAATGAATTAAGGGAGCAGTTGTTTGTTTGCCCCAAATGTAATTATCATCACCGCGTTGGCAGCGCCGAATATTTTGACATCCTGTTTGATGAGGGTCAATTTGAGGTGATGTTTGAGAATATCCGTTCCAAGGACTTCCTGCAGTTCACGGACCTTAAGTCCTATGAGAAACGCCTCAAGGAGATCTGGAGCAAGACAGATATCACGGACTCCATAAGGGTAGCCAGCGGAACAGTGAATGGACAGGACCTGGTGGTGGCCTGCATGGATTTTGAGTTTATCGGCGGCTCACTGGGAAGTGTAATGGGTGAAAGGATAGCAAGGGCAGTTGATTATTGCCTGGAGCATAAAAAGCCGCTGATGATCATCTGTAAATCGGGTGGTGCCAGGATGATGGAAAGTGCTTTCTCCCTGATGCAGTTGGCCAAGGTTTCCGGTAAGTTATCACAGATGACCGATGCCCAGGTGCCTTATATTTCTTTCCTGACCGACCCCTCCTTCGGTGGTATATCGGCATCCTTTGGTATGCTTGGGGACCTCAATATTGCCGAGCCGGGAGCATTGATCGGTTTTGCCGGACCAAGGGTGATCAAGGAAACCATCAAAAAGGACCTTCCGGAAGGTTTCCAACGAAGCGAGTTCCTGTTGGAGCACGGCTTCCTGGATTTCATCGTGGACAGGAAACAGTTGAAGGATAAGCTGGCGACCGTTCTCTTATTATTTAAGAATTGATTGGTAAAGATTTAAACATAGAAAGGAGGTAAATTTGCCTCCTTATTTTTTGCACCGTGGAACTTAGGAACAGAGCAGCATTTCATGAATATTATTTCGAGACCACCTATGTGGCGGGTATTGTATTGGTGGGAACCGAAGTGAAGGCCATCAGGGCCGGGAAGGTGAGTTTCAATGATGCCTATTGCATTTTCCACAAGGGGGAGTTGTTTGTCAAGAACCTTCATATTTCAGAATATGCTTATGGGACCACCCATAAACATGAACCAATGCAGGAACGCAAACTGCTGCTGCACAAGAAAGAATTGCGGAAACTGGAAGCCAAATCGAGGGAGAAGGGCTATACTATAGTACCCTTAAGGATATTTTTTAATGAGAAGAATATGGCGAAAGTTGAGATTGGGCTGGGTAAGGGGAAGAAACTCCACGATAAAAGGGAAACCATTAAAAAGCGGGATACTGAGCGGGAGATCAAGCGTTATATTAAGTAAGATTCCCACAATCTTTGGTATATAGCCAGCGTTATAAGATGAAATTGTATTTTGGGTTAATTTTCAGGTATGCGAAAAATTCTATTATCCTTAATAATCCTGTGCCCTTTCCTGGGTAAAGTCCATGCCCAAAAGATTGATGGCAGCTGGTATGGTAAGGCAGATGCTGTCATCGAAGGCACCCATAACAATTACCTGACCGAGTTGGTCCTCAAGCAAAAGGGTAACCAGGTGGAAGGGATCTTTGGTTATTACTTCCGGAATGGCTACCAGAGCTACGTGGTCAAGGGTACTTATGATAAGAATTCCAGGACCATTTCTATCAGGGAAATGCCTGTAGTTTATTTCCGCGAAAATACTATTGATGGTGTAGAGTGCATGATGCACTTTATAGGAACCCTCAGGGTATCCAAAGTAGGCAGCAGCATCCGTGGATCCTTTATGGCCGACCCGAAGTACCAGAATGTATGCCCTGAATTAAGGGTGCTATACAGTCTTGACACTACCATTAACCTGGAAGATGAACCGGAAGCCGCCATTACCCGGAAGTTCTGGCAGCCGGCCATCGAAGACAAGGTTGTGGTCGCACCTGAGATCAAGGTAGATAAGATAAATCCCACGACTAACCCACTTATTGAAGCCTTTAAGAAAAGGGCATCAGTAGTAACCAATGACGTAGCAGTAGCCGCGGATTCGGTAAGGGTAAGTTTTTATGATAATGGTGATGTTGATGGTGATACCATATCCGTATTCCTGAATGGCGCCCCGATTGTGGAGAAGCAAATGATCACGGCAAGGGCGATCAATGTGTATATCAAGCTTGACCCTACCAAGGAATACAATGAGATATCCATGTTCGCGGAGAACCTGGGCCGGATACCACCCAACACAGCCCTAATGGTGGTGTATGATGGTACTACCTGGCAGGAAGTTTACCTGACCAGTAACCTGAGCCAGAATGGAACGGTGCGAATAAAACGGAAGAAATAAAAGTAAAAAGGTCATCGCTTGGATGACCTTTTTTTATTTGTTATTTGATTGAATATTCTATCAGGTTCGTGGCTGTCTTAAGGATGGATATTCCTTCTATCTGGACATCTGATACCAATCGTATCACCCCGATACCTTTGGCTATATAGTAATCATAAATTGCCCAGGTTGAAAACCTTCCCATGATATAATACTGGAGGATTAACCTGGTATGGATTACTGAAGAATAAGTTTTCCCTTTTACGGTGTAATTGATATCCCGTTCTATTATCTCCCCGAGGAAGCGTGCAGGAACTCCATTGATACTACCTAATGAGTGCTCCCATTTGAAGCCAACTGGTTCCTTGTCATTCAGGTAATAAGAATTGACCTCCACCATGGTGCCGCTGCTGCTCATTGCTTTTGAACGAATGAAATACTTGTTTCCATCTTTCCTTACATAGGCTTTTGATTCTACACCGTCAAATAACCTGTTGAGCTCATTCCAGACTAATCCGTCGATGTTCCTGGTTGTGCCTGTGGACCTTAAAATCTCCTCCTTGCCAGTATATGAGGAACTGTCCTGGTACTTCCAATAGGAATCCTTTGACGTGGGTTGATAATCAGCATTCGTTGGGGATGGATTCTGGCCGTTCCCGCCGTTGTTGGTTTCACTTACTTCCTTCTGGCAGGAACTGAAAAGGATAAGGGCAATCGATAAGGTCGAAAAAAGTTTCTTCATTAGATAAATAGTTTTTTCGAATATAGTTCCCCGTTATAATCCCTGCAAGCAGGTGCAAAAAAAAGTTGCCTGTACACAGGCAACTTTCCCAGGTATAAATTGAATGTAATGTTCAGAATAATTCCGGTTGTGTGTCGTCCTTTTTGGTCTTCACCTCCCATTCCATTTCTGTGCTCTTGGTGTAGTCCGCTAACTTATTACCAACCGCTTTCCAGCCCATTACTTCCACAAAGTCAGCCACTTTGATCTTCTGGGATTTGGCCTGGGCTCCCCTGCCGGTATGGATCATCAATACCGGGGTACTATCTGTAGTAACGGCTTCCAGCCTGTTGCCATCGCCTTCCTTAATGAACAGGAATTTGTTGTGCAAGGTTGAAGTCTCCACCCTGAACCGCTTGATATTGTACTGGAGTTTGTCATTGTCGAGGTAGACCGCCGTGATGACCCTCTCCGGATCAAATTTCTCGATCAGCAGCACTTTCTCGGGATCGAAACGCTGGGTCATTTCGAGGTCGGTCAATTCGTAAGTGCCATCATTATAGATCACCAGCAGGCGTTCAGATCCATCGAAACTACCCAGGCTGATACCTTTTTCTTCTGTATTCAACCGGCCGAACTTGTCATCAAACCAGAGTTTTATGGCACTCAGGGTAGATCTTCCGGCTTCCTTGAACTTGACCGTCTTGATCGGGTACTTGGTCACCTGGTTACCCATTGCACTTCTGCCCTTGATCTCCATTTCCTCGAAATAAAAATCAAACTGCTTGATACGGGCGGGGCAATTCGGGCTGAGGATTATGCTCAGTACTTCCGCTTCCCCGTTGGGATTGGCGGTAAAGTAATGCACCCTGCTCTTGTCATGGCCCTTGGTAAGGTCATATTCCTTATCCCTTGTGATACCGGTAACATTAAAGCGCTTGGCATAGCTGGTACCGGTTGCCCCATCAACGTAGATCATGTTATAGGTGGTGCGCTCGTCATTCTTCTGGAATACGGCTACATGGATTATATCCTTGCCGATATAGACTTTCTCCCCTACCCTTACCACCTTCATGATCCCCCTGCGGGTAAACACAATGATATCATCCAGGTCGCTGCATTCAAACAACAACTCATCCTTCTTCAGGCTGGTTCCAATAAAGCCATCTGCACGGTTTACATAAAGCTTGGTATTGGCGATCGCCACCTGTTTGGCCTGGATGGCCTCAAACTGGCGGATCTCGGTTTTCCTTTCCCTGCCTTTTCCATATTTCTTCAACAGATTTTCGTAGTAGGCCACTGCAAATTCCACCAGGTGCTCCAGGTCGTATTTTACCTGCTTGATCTCTGCCTCCAGTCCCCTGATCTGTTCATTCAGTTCATCAATATCCAGGCGGTATATCCTTCGCACAGGCTTCTCCGTTAGCTTAACGATATCCTCCCGGGTGATCTCGCGTTTCAGCTGCTTCTTGAATGGCACAAAGGCCTTATCTATCGCTTCCAGGACCTTATCCCATGTTTCGTGTTTCTTTTCCAGTTCCTTATAGATCTTCTCTTCAAAGAAGATCTTTTCCAGTGAGGTGTAATGCCATTTCTCCTGCAGTTCACCCAATTTGATCTCCAGTTCCTTCCTGAGGAGTTCCTTTGTGTTGTCGGCGGAAATGCACAGCAATTCATGAACACTCATGAATCTTGGCTTCTGGTCAACGATCACACAGGCATTGGGGGAAATACTCACCTCGCAATCCGTAAACGCATACAGCGCGTCAATGGTGATATCCGGGGAAATTCCGGGTGCAAGGTCGATCTGGATCTCCACTTCTGCTGCTGTGTTATCCGTAACCTTCTTGATCTTGATCTTTCCCTGGTCATTGGCTTTGATGATGGAATCAATTAGACTGCTGGTGGTAACCCCGTAAGGTACATTCCTGATCACAAGGGTGCGCTTATCCGATTCCTCGATGTTCACCCTGACCCTGACCTTGCCTCCGCGCTTGCCTTCATTGTAATTGCCCACATCGATCATGCCGCCGGTCTGGAAATCGGGATAGATCTCAAATTTCTTGCCTTTCAGGTATTTGATGGATGCATCGATCAGCTCACAAAAATTATGTGGCAGTATCTTGGTGGACAGGCCCACGGCAATACCTTCTGCTCCCTGTGCCAGGAGCAGCGGGAACTTCATAGGGAGGGTAACCGGTTCATTCTTCCTGCCATCATAACTCAACTGCCATTCCGTGGTCTTATTATTGAAAGCTACATCAAGGGCGAACTTGCTGAGCCTGGCCTCAATATAACGGGGCGCAGCTGCATCATCGCCTGTCCTGACATCCCCCCAGTTTCCCTGGGTATCGATGAGAAGGTCTTTTTGGCCCATATTGACCAGGGCTTCCCCAATACTGGCATCACCATGCGGATGGTATTGCATGCTCTGGCCGATGATATTGGCGACCTTATTGAAACGCCCATCATCCATTTCCTTCATGGAGTGCAGTATCCTTCGCTGCACCGGTTTCAGGCCATCCTCAATGGCAGGAACCGCACGTTCCAGGATCACATAGGAGGCATAATCCAGGAACCAGTTCCTGTATTGCCCCTGCACCCCTGCATCATTCTGGTGCACCCATTCGTTTGACTTAGCTTTCGACATTCTTCCTTTCTAATTTATAATTCATATAACTCTAACGGCAATCCATCCGGGTCACTGAAAAATGTGAACCGTCTGTCTGTATAAGGATCCACCCTGATCGGTTCAGTGACAACTCCCTTATCGGCCAATTCCGCAACAGCTTTATCAAGGTCGCTAACCGCAAAGGCCAGGTGCCTTAAACCCTGGGCTTCTGGCCGTGAAGGCCTTGGCGGTGCACCTGGAAAAGAGAACAGTTCAATGATATAATGACCATTCAGCGCAAGGTCAAGCTTGTAAGAGTCCCTTTCCTCGCGGTAGACTTCCCGGATGATTTCCAGTCCCAGTACCTGCGTATAGAACGCTTTGCTTCGCTGGTAATCACCTGCTATAATGGCTATATGGTGAACGGTTCCCAGGTTCATTCTTTGAATTTTATGCGGGTTGGCCAACTTTTTGTTTAACCTCGAAATCCTTCATGGCCTTCATTTCACCCTGTACATCGTAGCCTTCTCCAGAAACGATCTTTTTCAGGCGCCAAAGAAGGTAGGCATCACCGGTAGTTTGCCTGGCTTTGGACAGGAACTGGTTGATGACCTTGCTGGCCTTTTGCCAATCTCCGGTAATGAACTTCTTCAACTCTTCGTCATAATATTCTTCCCCATATTGGCTCAGTTTCTTTCCTCCTTCCAGTATCCTCACCTGTTTGCCTTCATTGGCTAGTCGGATCCATTCATCGGGATCCACCTCAAATTCACTCAGGGTAATGGGCCTTGCCAGTTTCTTGGCCTTGAGGAATTCCTTTGGCGGAATGGTGCTCAGCCAGGTTGGGTAGAACAACTGCCCCTTCTCATTGATGAAGGGCAGGTTGTTCAGGTAAAGGATGAAAACCCTGCCCTGGAATTCTTTCATAAAATGCAGGAGCCAGTAATAACCGGACACATCATGTTTGTTCTGGGCAGCCCAGATCCAGATGATCTCATCCGGGTTCCGGCGCATGGTGCCAACCAACTCTGCCACTGTCTTGTAATCATCTACTTCACCCGAGTCGGCCTTGCCATCATAATCCCCACCGGCCAATACCGCTGACCACCATTGTTTGCGGGCTTCCCTTCCTTCACCCAGGTATAGGTTCTGGATGGGCCCTACAGCATAATCGTCACGGATGAGTACAACATCCCCTTTCAGGTTTTCATCCAGTTCAATGGCCTGGTTGATCACCGTTACATCTGGTTCATTAAATACAACGTGAATCATCTTCAATCAATTTTCATTGCACCAGTTCAACCAGAACCGGGTTGGTTAATGCATTGACCGCAAAGCCGTCAGTATCCTCTTTACTCTGCAGCCAGCATGGTATTTAAAAACTCAATCAAGTCATTACTACAGGACGGCTCACCTGTTCATCCCTACTTGCTTTCCACTTCCTCAATCAGGTCAAGTTCCACTTTCAGGTTGTCAATGATGAAGTCCTGCCTTTGCGGGGTGTTCTTGCCCATATAATATTCAAGGAATTGCTGGATATGGGTTTCCGGCATTACGATGACGGGTTGCTTACGCATGTCCTCACCAATGAACCTTGAGAATTCGTCGGGTGAGATCTCACCCAGTCCCTTGAATCGGGTGATCTCCGGTTTACCTCCCAATTTCCTGATCGCTGCCTGCTTTTCGGATTCATCATAACAATAGATGGTTTCCTGTTTGTTCCGCACCCTGAACAAGGGGGTTTCCAGGATGAAAACGTGGCCATTCTTCACCAGGTCAGGAAAGAATTGCAGGAAGAAGGTCATGAGCAGTAACCTGATGTGCATACCATCCACATCGGCATCTGTCGCGATCACGATATTGTTGTAACGCAGTCCTTCAATGCCTTCCTCAATGTTAAGGGCGTGCTGCAACAGGTTGAATTCCTCGTTTTCATATACCACCTTCTTGGTAAGGCCAAAACAGTTCAAAGGCTTACCCCTTAAACTGAATACAGCCTGGGTCTCCACATTGCGGGCCTTGGTGATGGAACCACTGGCAGAGTCACCCTCGGTGATGAATATAGTAGATTCATTGATCTTCTGGACTATGGCCTCCTTGTCCTTACCTGATGGCTCCTCATTGTAATGAAAGCGGCAGTCGCGCAGTTTGCGGTTATGCAGGTTGGCCTTCTTTGCCCTTTCGTTGGCCAGTTTCTTGATACCGGCGAGTTCCTTTCTTTCCCGCTCACTCTGTTCGATCCGCTTCTTCAGCGCTTCAGCAGTTGCCGGGTTCTTATGCAGGTAGTTGTCCAGGTGCTTGGCTAAAAACTCTAACACGAAATTTTTCATGCTCTGGCCACCTTCTACAATGTATTGTGAACCCAGTTTCGTTTTGGTCTGCGATTCAAATACCGGCTCAACGACCCTAACGGCAACAGCCGCGGCAATACTTTGCCGGATGTCCGAAGCATCATAGTCCTTCTTGTAGAAATCCCTCACCACCTTAACAAAAGCTTCCCGGAAGGCCTGTTGATGGGTACCGCCCTGTGTGGTGTACTGGCCGTTAACGAAACTGAACAGTTCTTCACCATAATCATTGTTATGCGAAACGGCCACCTCAATGTCCTCCCCTTTGAGGTGGATAATGGGGTAGCGCAGTTCATCCTCATTCGTCTTGCGCTGCAGCAGGTCAAGCAGACCATTCTTACTTACATATTTCTTACCATTGAATACTATCACTAAACCCGCATTCAGGTAGCAATAGTTCCAAAGCATGTTTTCAATATACTCTTCCTGGTAATGGAAATTGCGGAAAACCGTATCGTCCGGGATGAAGTGTACAAGGGTGCCGTTCTGCTGGCTGCTAGCAGTTTCCTTATATTCCTTAACCAGCACACCACGTTCAAACTCAGCCGTCTTCTCCTTGCCTTCCCTGAAAGCAGTTACCTTGAAATAATGACTTAGGGCATTAACTGCCTTGGTACCCACACCGTTCAGGCCGACACTTTTCTGGAAGGCTTTGCTATCATATTTGGCGCCTGTATTGATCTTACTCACCACATCCACCACTTTGCCCAGGGGAATACCACGGCCATAGTCCCTGATGGTAACGGTCCTGTCCTTGACCGTGATCTCCACCTGCTTGCCATAACCCATGGTATGTTCGTCAATACAGTTATCGATCACTTCTTTCAGCAATACATAAATACCATCATCAGCACTACTGCCATCCCCCAGTTTTCCGATGTACATACCCGGGCGGAGACGGATATGTTCCCGCCAGTCAAGGCTCCGTATGGAATCTTCGGTATACTCAAATTGCGCTTTGTTTGCTTCAGCCATAATCCTGGTTTTAATCCTTCCTAGATACCTTTATCAATAGCCCTTAACAGAATAGAGCCATCTAAGCGGGCAAATATAAAGAAAGGAGTGGCTTGCCGGAGCCAACCTTTTGTGCACGGGTGTGGATAATCAAAATTGGCCCGGGGGGATTGGTTATCAGGGTATTTTTTATGTATAGATTATTGAAATACAATGGTCAAATGGCCATTGCAGGGAGCTTCCGTTAGGAGGGTGATTTATTTCTCTTTTTAAGCAGGATTATGCTTATTTTTGTCCTCCCGCAGCCATTCAAAAGGTACCCAATCCACTACTAACCCCGCTGCGATAGACCTAAGGTCTGCTACTAATCCATTATTGTACTTACTACAACCCGTTATTTAGGTTAAAGATTGAAAATTTGACGTGTATGTATAGTTATTCCTTATTGGAAACGAGTTGTTATTACCTAATCCAGGAGAAGGCGGAGGGTCCCATTTCTTTGATCCGGGTAAACCTGGACACGGATTATTGTATGTTCGTCACGCGGTTTGGGGAAACGGAACAGACCGAGTGGAAGAAGAAGTCTGACCCTATCCATGAGATCCTGGAACTGCTGGGAGAGGAAAAAGTCAAGGAATGGCAGTCTTCTTACTATAGTAATGAAGATGCCTATTATGAGGATGGCGAAGAGTGAGTCATGAAAATTTAACGGGTAAAGCTTCCTGCTTTGCCCGGAATGTAGGACCTTCATCAAAATATTTTTTATGGCCACATATGCCGATCTGCAACCGGGAATGTTCTACCTGCTGCAGGATAAGCCCCAGGGTGAAATTTCATTTGTGAGTGTACTTGCTTACAGTGAACAGTGTGTATTGCTGAGGAGTTTCGGAAAGGTTGAAGTTGATTTCTGGCGCAAGAAGTCGGACGCCATCCATGAACTGGTGGAGGAGTTGGACTTTGAAAGTGCGGCTTCCATCCTTTCCCTCTATGACGAAGGGGACGAGGATGATATGGAAGAGATTGATGAAGATTGGGAAGAGAGTTGGGAGGAAGAAGAGGATGAAGGTGAGGAAAAATAACCTATAAGTCATCATATGCCGGCTTAGTCCGGCATTTTTCATTTTAAAACTTCCATTTTGTCAACATTACCTATCCAAACAGATCTTGCATTCATCGAACTCCAATCCCACCTTAAAGTGGCGGAGAACGATAAGTTCAAGGATTTCCTGAAAGGCCAGCCCCATTACCTGGTCGATGAATTGGCCGTGGAATTGAATGCCGCCATTGAGCCACTGATCGATTGCACTACCTGTGGCAATTGCTGCAGGAGCCTCATGATCACGGTCAGTTCAACTGAAGCAGATAGGCTCGCCCTTGTATTGAATAAAAGTCTTACACAAACCAAGGCCGAATACCTGGAAGAGAGTATGGGTGGCCAGTTGGTCATCAATACCATCCCCTGCCATTTCCTGGAGTGCAATAAATGCACGATCTACGAAGACCGTTTTGCGGATTGCCGGGCTTTTCCCAACCTTCATCTGCCTGAGTTGTCCAAAAGGATCTTCGCCACCCTCATGCATTATGGCAGATGTCCCATCGTGTACAATGTTATTGAGGCAATGAAAGAACGCACTAATTTTATGGCCGTATAATGATTAGCCCAATGAAAAATTACGTAATAGCCTTCCTGCTTTCACTGGCCTTTAACGCTTGTGATTCCCACGCGCAAACAACCAAACCCCTCAGCCCACAGGCATTTGAGGAAAAGATCAAGAAGGAGAAAGTGCAGGTACTGGATGTTAGGACCGCCGATGAGTTCCGTAAGGGGCATATCAAGGGAGCCTTACAGGCAGACTGGTGGAACAGCAAGGAATTTGAGGACCGCACCCAGCACCTCGACCATTCGGTACCGGTTATGGTGTATTGTGCCTCCGGCGGAAGAAGTGCATCAGCAGCGGAAGCGCTAAGAAAGAAGGGATATTCCGTTTATGACCTGGAAGGCGGTATGACCAATTGGAAAAAGCAGGCGCTGCCGGTAGAAGGTGCTGCCGAGACTGCCCAGTATACCATGGATGATTTCAATAAACTGGTGACCCAGGCAGATGTGGTGCTGGTGGATTTTGGCGCAGAATGGTGTCCTCCCTGCCGGAAAATGGAGCCTGTGCTGAAGCAACTCCAGTCTGATCTTGCCGGAAAATTTACCCTCGTGAAGATCGATGGTGGGGTACACACTACCCTCATGAACCAACTAAATGTAGGCTCACTACCCCATTTCCTTGTATATAAAAAAGGGCAACAAACCTTTAGTAAACAAGGCATTATGTCATTAGATGAATTAAAAAAAGCCCTTCAATAAGAAGGACTTTTTCATTAGTTCCTGTCCTTTTTCTTCTTTTTGGGCAAGGCTACCTTTTGGCCATACAATTCCCGCACCACTACACTGGCACACATACAGCCAAAGATTGCCGGCATATAGGAAATGGTACCGATGATAGATTTTTTGGGATAGGCCTTTTCGGTTTCAATGATCTTGTCCTGGTCTACCTCCTCGGGGGAAAACACCACGGTAATCCCCTTCCTCACTCCCAATTTGTGCAGGTACTTGCGCACGTAACGGGCGAGGTTGCATTGGTAGGTATGGGAGATATCCGTTATTTCCACCTTTGAAGGATCTACCTTACCCCCTGCCCCGAGTGAACTCACCACGGGGATGCCTAATTCCACGCATGATTTCAGGAAGAATACCTTGGGGGATAAGGTATCAATGCAATCAACGGCATAGTCGAAAGGTTGTGAGGTAAGGATCTCAACGGTCCTTTCGTCCTTAATGTATTCTGGGTATACTGTCAATTCCAGGTTGGGGTTAATATCCTTTAACCGTTCTGCCATTACTTCTGCCTTCAGCTTTTTTTCCTTGGAATGAAGGGCCGGAATTTGCCGGTTACAATTGCTCAGGTCCACTACATCTGCATCCACAATGGTCATTTTACCTACCCCTGCCCTGGCGATCATTTCGGCACATATACCACCCACCCCGCCCAGGCCAACCACCAATACGTTCTTGCCCATCAGCCTCTCAACGGCATCATCACCCAGTAAGAGTTGGGTACGCGACATCCAATAAGGTATCATATGCTACAATTTCGGCTGCAAGATTAGAGATTTTTAGGATTGGGGCGACCGGAATTTTTGGATTACCCAAACAGCCAACTTATCTGTAAATTGCCGGTTCAACCGTTTCCATTGATCACGCAGCAGACCATACAACAGATTCTCAGCAGGATAGATATCATCGATGTGGTTGGAAGTTTTGTAAAGCTGAAGAAAAGGGGAACCAATTACCTAGGTCTCTGCCCTTTCCATAACGAGAAGACCCCAAGTTTTACTGTTTCCCCTAATAAGGAAATATATAAATGTTTTGGCTGCGGCAAAAGTGGCAACACCATCAGTTTCCTGATGGAGCATGAGAAATACTCTTATGTAGAGGCCCTCAAATGGCTGGCGAACAGGTACAATGTGGAGGTAGAAGAAACGGAAGTGAGTGCGGAGGTTCGTGCCCAGCAACAACTGGCCGATAGCCTTTATATCCTGAATGGTTTTGCACAGAAGTATTTCTCAACGGTCTTATTTGAATCCACCGAAGGCCAGGACATTGGGTTGAGCTACCTGAAAGAGCGGGGCTTCAATGAAGAAATCATCAGGAAATTCCAGATCGGTTATTGCAAGGAAGAACGGAATGCATTCGTCACAGTAGCCTTGAATAACCAGTTCAACAAAGATTACCTGGTCAAATCAGGTCTTGCCGCCTTGCGCAATGAGGAACTGGTGGACAATTACAGGGGCAGGATCATTTTTCCCGTACATAATACCACCGGTAAGGTCATTGGTTTCGGGGCCAGGATCATCAAGAAGAACGACAGGGCCCCAAAGTATATCAATACGCCGGAGAATGAGATCTATGTCAAGAGCAAGATCCTCTACGGCATGTACTTCGCCCGGCAGGTAATTGATAAATACAATGAGTGCTTGTTGGTGGAAGGCTATACCGATGTGGTCTCCCTTCACCAGGCAGGGATCGAGAACGTGGTCGCCAGCGGGGGTACCTCCCTTACGACCGACCAGTTAAGGCTGGTGAAGAAATACACCAATAACCTTACGATCGTTTATGATGGCGATAAGGCGGGTGTGAAAGCCGCATTGAGGGGATTGGATATGGCCCTTGAAGAAGGCTTGAATGTGAAATTGGTCCTGATCCCTGACAATGAGGACCCTGATAGTTATGTAAACAAGGTTGGCGCCCAGGCCTTTCGGGATTTTGTTGCAGAGAACAAGAAAGACTTTATCATCTTCCAGCTGGAGGTGGCCATGCAGGATGCCGGCAATGACAGCCAGAAGAAAGCGGCTGTTGTTAACCAGATCGCTGAAACCATCTCAAAGGTCAATAAAGCCGAAGATTTTACCCGGCAGCAGGATTATATCCGGCAAAGTGCCCAGCTCCTGAAGATTGAAGAGGAAGGACTGAATGCCCTGGTGAATAAGTTCATCCGCGAAAAAGTAACCAAGCTGGAGAACAAAATGGCTGCAGCGGAGCCCGGCCCTCCCGAAATACCACCCTATGAGGAGTCGCATCCTGTTGATACAGATGAAGGCTTCCAGCTTTTACTGAAAGATGAACTCCAGGAAAGGGCGGTAGTTAGGTCGCTGATCGAGTTTGGGCTCAAGCCATGGGATGACCATAAGAAAGTGGCAGAACATATTTTTGAGGAACTGGTGGATGATGACCTCTTCGATAACCAGCAATTGCTGGAGGTGATCAAGACCTATAAACTTTGGTATGATGCCGGCCTTGAACCTACTGCCAAAAATTTCTTCTACCATGAAGACCAGCAAATGAGTGCCATTGTAGTTTCATTGTTGGAGTTCGGTTATGAAGTGAGCGAAAAATGGAAGCAAAAATTCCGCCTGCCGGTTCCAGGCAGGGATGATACCTATAGGGAAGAGGTTATATCGACCTTGGGTTACCTCAAGCTCCGTAAGATCAAGCGGCTGATCGAACAGAACCAGAAAGACCTTGGGCTTCCCCATTCCATCGAAGACCAAATGGTTTTATTGCAAACGCATCAGGCATTGAAGCAAATGGAAAAAGACCTCTTAAAGGACCTTGGTACCGTGATCGTACGATGACCCTTACCTGTTATTCAGCATCATATCGCTATAGGAAGCAGCAATAAGGTCTTGTTCACTGATGCCGAAAGATTGCATGTAAAAGGAACATTGACTGCGCAGGTCATCCACTACAAGGGAAATCTCTTTGTTGCTGGCTTCTATTTCAACAAAATGCCCGAGTCCCGGCACTTCATCGAGGTGGAACTTTACATTACCGATGTAATAGATCTCCCTTGATTTCTCTACTTCAATAAGTATACCCAGGGCGGAGTCGAGAATATTCTTAAGGGACACTGAATCACCAACAGGACTAAGTTGGAAATCCGATTGCTTTAAGCCCGTTGTCTCCCTGCGCTGATAGTAGATGAGGTTGTTTTCGATATTGCCTTCCCTCAGCTTCAATCGGCCGTAGGGAACTTTAAAATAGGTGTCTTTTTGGCGATCAGTTCCCCTGAATTCTGCATTATTGGTCTGGAGCCAATTCCTGATCTGGCCAAGGTTATTCGTCTTTGCCTTGATTTCAATATTTGTGAAAGTCATAAGAAAAAAGGTTTGCAATTATAGCAAACCTTTCAGCAAAAAAGATCAATTGTTTATTTTTCAGAGGGGTTCTTCTTCCCTGCTTCCAGCATTTCAACGGTAGCCACAAGCCTGGATTTGCGTGTTTCCTCCTTGCGTGCACTATTGATCCAGCGAACATATTCTTTCTTGTTCGTGAAGGACAATTTTTCAAAGGAAGCCAGTGCCGTCTTATTCTTCTTGAAAAGTATCTTCAGGTCGTCCGGTGGGGTTACGATACGGTCTTCATGATCCACTCCTTCTATTGCGGCTGGCTTGCCGCCGTTGGCACTTGCCCTTGTCATTATCGTTATATTTTCGGCCTTCTTGAAGCGGAGGGCTGTCCACACATGGTCCAATGCAACCTGGCTAACACTCTCAAAACCTTCATTGGTGATGAGGTCCCAACTACAATCGCGGTTAAGGTCCGTAACGATCTTTGAGGTTGATTTGGGATAGGCTACCCAGAATTTTGCACCTTCGTTCAAGGCCGGCAGGACATCCTTCAGGATCCCATTCAGTTGGTTCTCGTTGATCGCAAAAACAAGGGCGAAATCAATCCTCCTGCTTTTAAGCAAAGGGGTAACATTCTTAGCGAAAGCCAGTTTGCTGAATTGTTTTTCTATTGATGACGGAAGACCCTGAATGAGCAGATTTTTTTCGTCTTTCAGTTGGAGTTTTTCGAATAAATTCTGCGACATGCCTTAAACTTTTTTCAAAAAGGGAAATATAAAGCGGGATGCAAATTTAATGATTTCCTTCCTGAAATGGCAGAAAACGGTAATAAAAATCCCGCTGAATGGCCAGCGGGACTAGATTATTACAATAATTGATTATCTGTTTTCCTTATTTCACCGGGCGGTAATACTTAAGGGCCTCCGGCATTAATTCCCTGAGTCTTTCAATCCTGGTGGTTTCAGCAGGGTGGGTACTGGCAAATTCCGGGGGCTTATTGCCACCGGAAGCCTTGGCCATCCTTTCCCATAAAGGGATGGCTTCTTGCGGGTTATAGCCTGCCATGGCAGAAAAGAATAAGCCATATTTATCGGCTTCCAGTTCATTTTTCCTGGAGAAAGGAAGGATCGCGCCATACTGTGATCCAAGACCATAGGCGTTCATAAAGAGGCTTTGTGTTTGTGCAGGTTGGTTGACCATGGCAACAGAAAGGGCTACCCCTCCCAATTGCTGGACCATGCCCTGGCTCATCCTTTCATTGCCATGCTTGGCCAAGGCGTGGGCTATTTCGTGCCCCATCACTACCGCAAGTGCTGCCTCATTCTGGGTAATAGGTAACAGGCCTGTATAGACGACGATCTTACCGCCGGGCATACACCAGGCATTGGCTTCCTTGGAGTCAATAAGGTTGTATTCCCATTGATATCCTTCCAATTCCTTGGATAGGCCTTGTTGGGTATAATAGTTGGTAACGGCAGTAGCAATACGCTGCCCGATCCTTTTTACCATTTCAGCGTCTTTGCTCACATTGGTGGCGACAATCTTATTCTGGCTCAGAAACTGCTTGTATTGCTGGCTAGCCATACCCTGGATCTCAGTTTCAGAAAACAAGGTGAGCTGGTTCCTTCCCGTAATTGGGTTCTTGCTGCATGATGCCAGCGCTAACGACAAGAGACCAATGGTCAATATCCTACGCATGCTCGAAAGGTTAAATGGTTGACAAAACTATCCAATTCTTGTACCAATAATAAGACAACCGGCACAAGCAAAGGTTAAATGAAAGAATAAATTACTTGGAATCGTCGTTGCGGCGACGCTGCCTGCGGCGGTCGCGGTATTTCAGGATGGGTACTTTGCTTTCGCTGCCACGAAGGATCCTGCTGATGTTCTTCTGGTGGGTTAGGATAACCATCAGGGCAACCACTACAGCAAATACCCTGTAGGCATGGTTGTCTACATTGAAGATGATCAGGATGAATACGGGAAAGGCGATACTGGCCAGAATGGAACTGAGTGAAACAAAACGAGTAAGGTAGAGCACCAAAAGAAACACGCCGGAACAGCAAAGAGCCGTCCAGGGGGAAATGCCGATCACGAGTCCAAACAATGTGGCCACTCCCTTGCCCCCTTTAAAATCTGCCCATATGGGAAAGATATGTCCCAGCACTGCAGCCATTCCCAATCCTAACTGTAGGTTGGTAAGTGCAAGTTCATTCTCCATATAATTGGGGAGTAAGAGTGCGAGTTTAACCGCGATCAATCCTTTTAACACATCAATGATCATTACGAAGGTTCCCCATTTGGAACCGAGTACACGAAAGGTATTAGTGGCCCCGGAATTACCTGAACCATATTCACGGATGTCGATGCCAAAAAAAGATCTGCTCACCCACAAAGCAGTAGGGATAGAGCCGATAAGATAGGCCAATAATATCAGCAGAGCCTCTTTCATGTACGATGGGTTAAGTTGGAATTCAAAAATAATGAAAACAGTGTTTAAAAAATCCTATCGTATTACACTTTAACACCAAGCTTCCAGCAAATCCAGCTATTTCGTTCAAATGAATGTAATAACGATAAACCATGCAGGGCTATTGCCTTTTGAAGGTCTGGTGTGTCAGATTGGAGCAATCCGCTGATGATGAGCACTCCATTCGGGCGCAAATGTTTACAAATGATATCCAGTTGTGATATGATGACATTCTTATTGATATTGGCCAGAATGATATCATATTGTTCCTCCCCTGTTATGGTATCAGCCTTTTCCAGGTCAACCTGCCCATTCACACTGTTACGCTCAAAATTTTCCAATGCATTCTCTATACTCCAACTGTCGTTGTCAATGGCCTTGACAGTGGACGCTCCCAATTTGGCCGCAAGAATGGCCAATACGCCGGTGCCGGTCCCAAAGTCCAATACTTTCTTTTCGTTAAAATCCTCCTCTTGCATGGCTTCCAGCATCATGTAGGTAGTGGCATGGTGTCCTGTACCAAAACTCATTTTAGGGGTAACAATGATGTCATGGCGCACTCCCTTTATCGGTTCATGGAAATCGGCCCTTACGGCACAAAAATCACCCACTGCCACTGGTTGGAACTGGGATTCCCATTCCGCATTCCAGTTGCGTTGCATGATCCTTTCGAGTTCATAGGCCTGTGCAAAGGGTTGAACCAGTTGATCAAGTACCTGCTGGTCAAATGCGGATTCTGCAATAAAGGCCTTCAGGATACCCGGCTCTTCCACAAATCCTTCATATCCTGCATCTGCCAATAATGCCACCAGGATCTCCCGGGTTTCAGTGTTGCTAACGGTGATGGACACCTGCTGATAATACTCCATGCTATAAGATAAAAACCCCGACCATAGATCGGGGTTTGTAAGTATTTAAAGATTCTGGTAATTATTCTCCCTGCCTGGGACCCTGACCTTCCGGCTTAGGCAACAGAACCTTACGGCTCAGTTTGAATTTACCGGACTTCGGATCTGTTCCTGTGAGTTTAACTTTCACCACATCTCCTTCTTTCAGTACGCCATCGAGCGTTTCCAAACGCTTCCAGCTTACTTCAGAGATATGGAGCAAGCCCTGCTTGCCGGGGAGGAATTCCACGAAAGCACCATAAGGCTGGATAGACTTTACGGTAGCTTCGTAAGTATCGCCAACAGTTGGTACAGCAGTGATCCCCTTTACCCAGGCAACCGCACGGTCAACGCTTTCCTTCTTGGTACCGAAGATGCTCACTTCACCCATATTGTTCTTCTCTTCAATATTGATGGTGGTAGTGGTTTCACGCTGGATCTCCTGGATCACCTTACCACCTGGTCCGATCACTGCACCGATGAATTCCTTATCGATGAACAGTTTCACCATACGTGGTGCATGAGGTTTCACATCGCTGCGGGCTTCATTGATGGCAGCATACATGGCCTCAAGGATATGCAGTCGTCCGCGACGGGCCTGCTCGAGGGCCTGGCGCATGATATCCATGCTAAGGCCATCTACCTTGATATCCATCTGTACACCACAGATACCTTCACGGGTACCGGTTACTTTGAAGTCCATATCACCCAGGTGGTCTTCATCACCCAGGATATCTGTCAATACGGCAAACTTGCCATCCTTGGTAATCAGTCCCATTGCAACACCGGAAACGTGTTTGGGAACGGGGATACCCGCATCCATCAAGGCCAGGGAGCCGGCACAAACGGTTGCCATAGAGGAAGAACCGTTTGATTCCAGGATATCACTTACCACGCGAACGGTGTAAGGGAAATCATCGCCAGGCATCATTTGCTTGAGTGAACGCATGGCCAGGTTGCCATGACCCACTTCACGACGGCCGGGGCCGCGCATTGGCTTCACTTCACCGGTTGAGAATGGCGGGAAGTTATAATGCAGGATAAACTTTGAATATTGTGAACTTGCCGCACTTTCCACCAGCAGCTCATCCAATGGGGTACCCAGGGTAACCGTAGTCAGGGACTGGGTTTCACCACGGGTGAACAAAGCAGCTCCATGTGGGGAAGGCAATACATCCACTTCCATAGCCAGGGGACGAACTTCGTCCAGTCCACGGCCATCCAGTCGAACCTTGTCATTCAGGATCATGTCACGAACTACATAGTACTGAAGGTCCGCATAGTAGTTCTTGGCCAGCTTCTTGACACTGGCATCAAGCTCTGCACCCTCTTCCACTTTGTATTCAGCCTTCAGGTATTCCATCAGTTCAGTGCCGATCTGCTCAAACTGCTCGCTGCGCTGGTGCTTGGCCAGTGCACTCTTGGATACCTGGTAAACCTTATCCTTTGCAAAGGCTGTTACCTTGGCACGCAGTTCCTCATCCTGTGCAGGCTTAGGATAATCGCGTTTGGTAGTAACACCAACCAATTGACGCAGTTCGGCTTGCGCCTTTACCTGCATGCGGATGGCATCATGGGCGAATTCAATGGCCTTGATCAGGTCTTCTTCTGAGCACTCCTTCGATTCACCTTCCACCATCATGATGTTCTTCTCAGTTGCACCGATGATGAAATCCATATCGGCATTGGCCAGTTCAGAACGGAAAGGGTTAATGATCATTTCGCCATTCACGCGGGCAACGCGTACTTCAGAAATGATCTCCTGGATGGGAATATCTGAAACAGCCAGGGCTGCAGAAGCAGCAAGACAGGCCAGTGAGTCAGGCATCACTTCAGGATCGCTGGAGACCAGCGTAACCAATACCTGTACATCACAGAAATAATCTTCAGGGAACAAAGGGCGAAGCGCACGGTCGATCAGGCGGCTGATCAACACTTCGTAGTCGCTCAGTTTTCCTTCACGCTTGAAGAAAGAACCGGGGATACGGCCGGCGGAAGCAAATTTTTCCTGGTAGTCAACGGTCAGGGGGAAGAAGCTTTGTCCTTCCTTGGGTTCCTTAGTGGCGCAAACTGTAGCCAGCAGGATACAGTTGCCCTGACGAACAGTAACCGAACCATCGGCCTGGCGGGCAAGCTTACCGGTTTCAATGGTAACCATGCGTCCTCCACCTATGTCGAATGTTACATTGATAGGTTGTGATAACATAGATTCTAATTTACAGTAACAGGATCAAAAGGCGGGAATTGTTGTAGTCCTGTCCTGTGGTTAACAATGCTGTTTTGAACAAAAAGTAACTGCATGCAAAAAAACTATTCCCAACCGGAATGATCAGTTGGGAATAGTTAATAATATCATGAAGCCACTTATTTTCTGATACCGAGTTTTTCGATCAGTTGGCGATAACCTTGCAGGTTATGCTTGCTCATGTAGGTCAACAGGCGCTTACGCTTACCTACCATTTGCATCAGGCCGCGATGGGTAGAAAAATCCTTCTTGTTGGCCTGAAGGTGCTTGGAGATTGAGCTGATACGCTCAGTCAATAAAGCGATCTGCCCTTCAATTGAACCTGTGTTTGCAGCATTGCCACCAAATTCTGCGAAAATTGTGGCTTTTTTTTCTTTAGTTAAGTAAGGCATCTTTTCTTTTTTTGAAAAACATCCAATAATTGTATCTTCTTATTTTGGCTGCAAAATTAAGGGAAATATTTTTCAAACAGCTTGCCGAATGCCATTTTTTTTGGATTTTGCCGGATTATTACCATTAAATGCCCTATCGTTTCGCCATAGTAGGATGTGGACATATTGCCAAAAAGCATGCCGCAGAGATTGCCAGCCGTGGTGAGCTGGTGGCGGTCTGTGATATTGTCCCTGAAGCTGCTGCCATCCTGGCCAGTGGAACCCAAGCCTCCATTTATGATGACATTACCACCCTTTTGGCTTCTGAAAAGGTGGATATTCTGGTTGTCAGCAGCCCAAATGGACTGCATCCCGCCCATACCATAGCTGGGTTAAAGGCTGGTTGCCATGTACTTTGCGAGAAGCCCATGGCCATCCATTCCGCCGATGCAAGGGCCATGGTTGAGGTTGCCAAGGATACTGGCCGCCAATTGTTTGTAGTTAAACAGAACCGCTTCAATGCCCCTGTTTTGTTTGTTAAAAAATTATTGGATACCAACCAGTTGGGAAAGATCCATGCCTTCCAGGTGAACTGTTTTTGGAACCGTCCGGCCAGGTATTTCAGCGAGTCCCAATGGAGGGGCAGCCTCGAATTGGATGGGGGGCCACTGTTTACCCAGTTCAGCCATTTTATAGACCTGGTCTGCTGGTGGATGGGTGATGTGGCGGAAATAATAGCGGCCAGGGGGGGAAATTTCCTGCACTATGGCCTGATTGATTTTGAGGATACGGGAACAGTTGTGTTAGAAATGGAAAATGGTGCGCAGGGTACTATCCAATATTCCCTCAATACCTTCCAAAAGAATATGGAAGGTTCCATAACCTTATTCGGGGAAAAAGGTACCGTTAAAATTGGGGGAGCCTACCTCAATGAATTGACCTGGTTTGAAGTGGAAGGGCTGAACCAGCCGGAATTGGAATCCTCTCCCCTCCCCAACCAGTATGGTTTCTACCAGGGTTCTATGCAAAACCATTCCAAGGTATACGACTCGGTGATCCGCTCTATTGAGGGAAATGGTGCCGCCTATATGGATCCTGCTGAAGGGGTGCTATCCGTACAACTGATCGAAGAGATCTATTTTAAAATGCGCCGGTAAGGAAGCTGATATGAATAAAAGGGTAATTTTTTCGGTAACCAATGACCTCAACCACGACCAGCGGATGGAAAGGATATGTACCAGCCTGGCCAATGCAGGTTACCGCGTTACCCTGGTGGGCGTGCTGCATCGATCCTCCAATCCATTGCGGGATAAACCTTTCCGCCAGCAGAGACTGCGGGTCTTTTTCCCTTCTGGCAAACTATTCTACCTCGAATATAACCTTCGCCTGTTTTTCTGGCTCTTGTTCCAACCTGCTGACCTTTTCTGCGCAATTGACCTGGATACCATAATGCCGAATTTCTGGGTGTCCTTCCTGCGGCGTAAACAAAGGGTCTATGATGCCCATGAACTTTTTTGTGAGATGAAAGAAGTGGTCAGCAGGCCAATTATCCATAAAATATGGTCTGCTATTGAGTCCTGGTATTTACCGCGATTTAAATATGGATATACTGTAAATCAAGTAATTGCAGAGATATTCAATAAAAAATACGGCGTTAATTACAGGGTTATCCGGAATTCACCGGTACTTATAGAAGAGGCTTTCTCCATAGAAAAGGACAATTATCTTTTATACCAGGGTGCAGTTAATGAAGGAAGGGCTTTTGAAGTGTTGATCCCTGCCATGCAATGGATCGATACGCCCTTGTGGATCTGCGGCGACGGAAATTTTATGGAGCAGACCAGGGAATTGGTCAGGAAGTATGGCGTTGAGGACAAGGTAGTATTCAAAGGCAGGATCCTGCCAGAGCAACTCCGCAAGATCACGATGCGCGCAAAGCTGGGTTTCACCCTTTTCGAGAAAAAAGGTCTGAATAACTACTATTCCCTTGCCAACCGCTTCTTTGATTATTTCCATGCCGCCACTCCCCAGGTCTGTGTCAACTATCCTGTTTATGCCCGGTTAAACAAAGAAGCCCCTGTTGCTGTTCTTTTGGATGAGTTAAGCCCTGAGTACCTTGCCAGAACCGTAAAGGGGTTACTGAATGATGCTTCCCTATACAGGCAGTTGCAGGAAAATTGCCTCCGACTGAGGCAGGAACTTAACTGGCAAAAGGAGCAAGCTATCCTGCTTGACTTCTACCATCAAATGGATTAAACTTGAAAAGAACGCTCCATATAGTAGCCCATGATGTGCCCTATCCTTTGGATTACGGTGGGGTCATTGATATTTTTTGCACCATTAAGGCCCTTCATGCGGAAGGATTTGACATTATCCTGCATTGCTTTGAGTATGGTCGGGGACAGCAACCCATACTGAACCAGTTTTGTAAGGAAGTTTATTATTACCAAAGAAGGGAAGGACATAAGGGATTTTCCTTCCAAATGCCTTACATAGTAGCGTCAAGGTCTGATTGCAGCCTGCTGGAAAGGCTGGCGGCTGATGACCATCCTATTTTGTTGGAAGGGATCCACACCAGTTATTTGTTGCATGATGAACGCTTCCGCAACAGGAAGGTGGTTGTACGTTTGTTCAATGTAGAAAGCAGGTATTACCACCATCTTTATAAAGCTGAAAGGTCCTTTTTTAAGAAAGCCTATTACCTGAATGAAAGCAGGTTATTACACCAATATGAAAAGCAACTGGCTTCAAGGGCCACTATCCTGAGCTTATCCGAGCAGGATACCCATTACTACAAAGAAGCATATGCAGCGAAGGATGTGCATACCCTGCCGGCGTTTCTTCCCAATGACAAGGTGAGATCGCAGGAAGGCATCGGTACTTTCTGCCTCTATCATGGCAACCTGGCTGTAGCCGAGAATGAAAAGGCTGCCTTATGGTTATTGGAAGAGGTCTTCAGGAATATGGCCATTCCTTTTGTAATAGCAGGAAAGGATCCCTCCTCCAGATTGGAAAGGGTTGCCCACGTGCAAAGCCATACCTGCCTGGTGGCCAATCCGGATGAAAAGGAAATGAACGACCTCATCGCAAAGGCCCAGATCAATATCCTTCCATCTTTCAATGAAACGGGAGTGAAACTGAAACTACTCAATGCTCTTTTCAACGGAAGACATGTTGTGGTCAACCAGGCATCTGTTGCATCTACCGGTTTTGAACCTACCTGCCATATAGCCGATACCACTGCTGCGATGCAGCGGATCATTGCCCAACTCTACCGGTTGCCTTTCGGGGAAGAAGAAATAAGGCTCCGGAAAAAGATCCTGGAGCCTCTATTCGATACATCCGTTAATATCAGGAAGCTTATTGAATATTTACACTAGCATTATCTTCTACCCTGCCCCTTTCCGTCCTTAGGGTCCTTGCAGGATATTTGTTGATCACAATATAATCGTGTGTGGCCATTACCACGGCAGCGCCATAGTCGCGGCTGATATGGAACAGCAATTGCATGATCTCATCTGATGTTTCCGGGTCGAGGTTACCGGTCGGTTCATCGGCAAGGATCAGCTTGGGGGAGTTCAGTAATGCCCTTGCTATGTCCACACGCTGTTGTTCACCTCCACTCATTTCAAAAGGCATTTTGAAGCCTTTGGATTTAAGGCCCACTTTATCCAGTACATCTGCGATCTTTTCATCCATCAACTTTTCATCTTTCCAGCCAGTGGCTTTCAATACGAATTTCAGGTTCTCGTTCACATTACGATCGGTCAGCAACTGGAAATCCTGGAAAACGACCCCGAGGTTCCTTCTTAAGAAAGGAACTTTTTTCCAATCCATCTCCTTAAGGTTGAATCCTACAACGGTTCCTTCTCCTTCCTTAAGGGGGATATCTCCGTACAGTGTCTTCAACAGGCTGGATTTACCGGTTCCGGTCTTACCCACCAGGTAAACGAATTCACCCCTGTTAATGGTAATATTCACTTCCTGGAGGATCAGGTTATTTCCCTGGTATATATTGGCATGCCTAAGCTCTATGATCTTTTCGGCCATGGATTGCTGTTTTGGGTTATGGAACAAAAATAACAGAATATGCCCTGAACTTTATTCAAGGCCTTCATAAAAATGCGCCTTTCTCCCCTGTTTCCAAAAAAAACGGTTGTACCACTGGGATACAACCGTTCTACTGCATTGGAAGGTATGTTTAACTGATGAAGCCAACTCCCACTGTATTATTGGTTCCCTCATCAATGAGGATGAAACTACCATTGCGCTTATTCTTAGCATAGGGTTCTGCGAAGATTGGCTTGGCCGTTTTCACAGATATGAAACCGATCTCATTCAGGCCGATCTCGGAAACATCTTCAATGGTTTGGTAATCGATCACGTTTATACTGCTGAAAAGGTTGGTAACCTTGGATTTCACCCTGTTGGAACCATGTTGCAGCAGGTAATTCTTGCCGACTTTCAATGGTGACTGGTCGAGCCAGCAGATCTTGGCTGTTACTTCCTTCAACGGCTCTACTACTTCTTCCTTTTTAACGATCATATCGCCCCTGCTGATATCTATCTCACTGTCCAGGGTCACCACTACACTATCGCCTGATTCGGCCTGTTCCAATTCCTCTTCAAAACGGTAGATCTTATCTATGGTGGACTCTTGCATGGATGGCAACGCAATGATCCTGTCACCTTTCTTCAAGACCCCACTGGAGAGTTTACCGGCAAAGCCCCTGAAATCGTGCCATTCCTCTGATTTTGGCCTGACCACATACTGTACCGGGAAACGAGCCGACCACTGGTTTTCTTTGCTATGCCATTCGATCCCTTCGAGGTATTCCAGTAATGATGGGCCATCATACCACTCCATTTGGGTGCCCCTGTGGGCAATATTCTCACCAAACAGGGAGGAAGCAGGAATGAACTGCAATACCTGGTCCTTGAAGTTGGCTTTGGCAAACAATTGCTGGAACTCTTCCCTGATGGCATTGAACTGGTCCTGCGAATAGTTCACCAGGTCCATTTTATTTACACACACCACCACATAAGGGATACGAAGGAGTTGGGTGATGTAGAAGTGACGGTGGGTCTGTTCCACTATTCCGTTCCTCGCATCAATAAGGATGATGGCCACCTGCGCATTACTGGCACCGGTGATCATATTGCGGGTGTATTCAAAATGGCCCGGGGTGTCAGCAATGATATATTTCCGGTTAGGGGTAGAGAAGTAGATATGCGCTACATCAATGGTGATCCCCTGTTCCCTTTCTGCAATGAGTCCATCGGTAAGGAGGGACAGGTCAGTATAATCCACTCCCCTTCTCTTACTTGCTTTCTCAATAGCTTCCAGTTTATCCTGGGTGATGCTATTGGTCTCATAGAGAAGGCGCCCGATAAGGGTGCTCTTTCCATCATCCACACTTCCTGCTGTAGCAATTCTTAAAATATCCATGGTCTTTTTATTAACTATTAACTGGAAAAAATTTGTTTACATGAATGAACGAATGATCAACCTGATACTCCAGATCATAACGATGATACCCACCCCAATCATCATGGTCTTGGCCGGTAATTTACCTGCCAGCCTTGCGGCCAGCGGAGCTGCAATGGTACCGCCGATCAACAGGCCTACCACAACCGGCCAATGGCCAACACCGGCCGTTACGAAGAAGGTGGTTGCACTGGCCAGGGTGATAAAGAATTCAGTCAGGCTTACCGTGCCGATCGTGTAACGGGGATGCCTGCCTTTTGAGATGAGGGTACTGGTTACGATCGGGCCCCAGCCCCCGCCGCCAAAGGAGTCAAGGAAACCACCAAACCAGGCCAGCCAGCCTACGCGTTTGATCTTTCCATTGGCCATCTGCAGCTGGAAGGCCCTGGAGAATATTTTGAAACCAAGGAACATCGCATACAATGCGATAACAGGCATCAACCATTTGCCTGCATGCTCACCCAGCAGGACTAGCAATGCCGCTCCCAATATGGCGCCCAGGACACCGGGTATCACCAGGTGCCTGAATAATTTCTTGTTTACATTACCGAACTTGTAATGGCTGTAACCGCTCACGCCGGCTGAGAAGATCTCAGAGGTATGGATGGCTGCACTCACCGAGACCGGGTTGACGCCGGCTGTGATCAGGGCAGTAGCGGAAGTAACACCATAGCCCATACCTAATAAGCCATCTACCAACTGTGCCAGGAATCCGGCCAGAACGAATACCATGAATTCGGCGGTGATATAATCCTTTGTATTGGCCCATATTTCCCCTACCGGTGGCAAAGGAGTGGAAGAAAGAATGATGTGGCCAATGACCATTATGGCGAATACCCACACCAGCCGGCTGGCGATCTTTTTCCAGTGGTATTCCGCACTCACCTTACGGGGATGGGTATCCGCAACCAATACACCCGTGATCTCATTCAGCTTTTTGACCTTTTCCGCGAAATTCCCATTCATTCTCTGGCGCAGGGTGTGCATATTTTCCAGCACCTGGTCCATTTCCTGAGGAATGGCCTCATTGAGCAATTCTTTCAGCCTCTTGGCTACGGTTGGTGACTTACCATTGGTGGAGATCGCGATCTTCAGGTCGCCCTTGTTCACAATGCTGCCAAGGTAAAAATCACAAAGTTCAGGGGTGTCGGCAATATTCGCCAGTATGCCTGCATCAGTGGCCGCCAGTTTCACCTGTTGGTTCAGATCCTTATCATTAGTGGCAGCTATTACCAGGTCATAGCCTTCCAGGTCCGAAGGCTCAAATGCTTTTTCAACCAGGGTAAGACCGGGATGGTTAACAGCCATCTCCCTGATGGAATCCCTGATCTCAATGGCCACCAATTTAATGGTTGCATCGGGTGAAGACTTGAGCAGGGAATTGAGCTTCTCTTCCCCAACTTCTCCTCCCCCTACTACCAGCAGGTTCAAGGCATCCAACTTCAGGAAAACCGGATAAAGATTATTTCTGTTTACTGTTTGAAGCATCTGTTGATAGTTGATTCAATCAAATATTAATATAAATGACCGCTGTAAGGTTATTGTTATGTTGGAAAACATTGTTACCATTCACTTCCCTTTGTAACTGTTGGATAAGGTTCATATAGCCAGCTTCCAATCTGAACTGCTTGCTGAATTTTTGCCCAATAAGGAATCCCAACCTATTCTGGTCAAAAACATTCTCCCTGATATTTCCTCCAAAGCCAAGGAATACTTCATTATAGGCGGTGAGATAAGGATAGCGCCCCTTCTTAGTGTCTTTCTGAAGCGGGTAAATCAGCCTTATCTGGTACCTGGCCCGGTTAACATAATTGAATTCATCCTGTCGTTCCAACTCTGCGCTGCTATATCTTCCTACCCATCGTTGTTCCAGTCCTATCCTGTGACTTACCTCAAGCTTTCCATGATGCTCATAAAAAAATACCATCTGGTAGGTTCTGTGCTCGGTAAACTTTTTTCCAAACGAATTAATAGGGTACTCACCATATGGATTATTCTCTACAAAAGCATATCCTACCCTGAACATGATTTTTTCATTGGGCTTAAAATTAACTCCCAACCTCAACAGGTTTTGTACCGTTGCCTTGACCAGATCCTCCCTGCGGTTATTCAGGTCTACATGCAAGCCCCATTGTTTGCCTGGAAAGTAATCCAGGTTAAGTGCATACCAGCCCAACTGATGCTTTTCTGTTATTCGCTGGGCCTTTACCCCAGCTGAGAAAAACAGGCTGATCAGTACAAATAAAAATATCGGGCCATTGATCAGTACAAATAAGAATATCGGGCCATTGATCAGTACTGTTTTGGTAGCACGAAATAAGAAGGCCAGCCTTCTTTCTGTATTTTTATCCAAATTGGTGGCAAATTCCATAGGGCTTATCACGAAAACATCCATGGTTAAAAATACCCTTCCTTCTTCCTTTGTTCCATAGCCGCCTCGCTTCTTTTATCATCGATCCTTGCACCCCTTTCCGAGATCTTGGCCGCAAGTATCTCGCGAATGATGTCATCGATATTATTGGCGCTGGAGGCAACTGCTGCCGTACAGGTCATATCCCCAACAGTCCTGAACCTTACCGTTTCTTCAAATGGCAGTTCATCTGCCGATGTATTCAGGAAATCGCTATGCGGCCAGATCATACCATCCCTTTCAATGACCGGACGACGATGGGAGAAATAAATGGAAGGGATATCCAATCCTTCTTCCTTGATATAGGTCCACACATCCAGTTCGGTCCAGTTGGAGATGGGAAATACCCTTACATTCTCACCCAGGTTGATCTTGCCATTCAACAAGTCGAAGAGTTCGGGGCGTTGCTTCTTGGGATCCCACTGACCGAAATCATCCCTTACGGAGAAGATCCTTTCCTTTGCCCTTGCCTTTTCTTCATCCCTTCTGGCTCCCCCGATACAGGCGTCGAATTTGAACTCTTCGATCGCGTCCAGCAGGGTTACGGTCTGTAGAACGTTGCGGCTGGCGTATTTACCTGTCTCTTCCTTTACTTTTCCTGCATCAATGCTGTCCTGCACGTAGCGAACGATCAGCTCGGCACCTGTTTCCTTCACCAGCCAGTCGCGGAACTCGATCGTTTCAGGGAAATTATGCCCGGTGTCCACATGCAATAAAGGGAAAGGGATCTTGCCTGGCCAGAATGCTTTCTGGGCCAACCTTACCAGGGTAATGGAATCCTTACCACCGCTGAACAATAAGGCTGGACGCTCAAATTGTGCAGCTACTTCTCTCATGATGTAAATGCTTTCATCTTCCAGCATCCTGGGGAAAGCAGGTATGTTAACTAACGATGACATATAAACGCTTCTCTTCTCTTTCGGGGTTATCAATTTATTTGGCTGATTCTGCATGAAGCCCGCATTCCTTTTGGGAGGCTTCCCACCACCATCTTCCGGCCCTGATGTCCTCGCCGGGTTCAATGGCTCTGGTGCAAGGGGCACATCCAATGCTGGGAAATCCCCTGTCATGCAGTACATTGTAAGGCACATTGTTTTCGTGGATGAAATCCAATACATCCTGCAGGGACCAGTCGAGCAGTGGGTTGGCTTTAACAAGGTTCCGGCTGGCATCCCATTCCACGAAGGACAAACCTTGCCTGTTCTCGCTTTGTTCGGCCCTTAAACCAGTGATCCACAGACTGGCTCCTTTCAGTGCCCTGTTAAGGGGTTCCACTTTCCTGATGAAGCAGCACTCCTTCCTGTTTTCGACTGATTCATAAAAACTGTTGGCGCCCTTTTGGGTCAGCAACTCCTCTACCCTGGCAGCATCAGGAAAATATGCCCTGATGGAAACTTTATAGCGGGCAATGGTCTTGTCCAGCAGGTCATAGGTTTCCTGGAACAGCCTTCCGGTATCCAGCGTAAATATGCTGACAGGAAGGGATTGCCTGGCGACCAGGTGGGTGATCACCTGGTCTTCCTGTCCCAATGATGTGGAGAACACCGCACCTACAGGAAAGGCAGCTGCCAATGCAACCAATCGTTCTGCTGCAGTCATTGCCCCCAGCCTTTCATTCAACTCACGTACATCCATATTCATTAGGTTTCAATTAATACAATCCATCTATTGACAGGTAACGCTCACCGGTATCGTAATTAAAGGTGAGTACGGTACTTCCTTCCGGGATCTCTGCCAGTTTTTTAGCTACAGCAGCCAATGAAGCGCCACTGGATATCCCCATGAAAATGCCTTCTTCCTTCGCAGCCCTTTGTGCAAAACTGAAGGCATCATCTTTGGACACCTGGATGATACCATCCAACACTTCGCGGTTCAGGATAGAAGGAACGAATCCTGCTCCAATTCCCTGCAAGGGGTGCGGGGATGGGGAACCGCCGCTCAGTACGGGTGACAATTCAGGCTCAACAGCAAAAACTTTCAGGTTGGGGAATCTGGCTTTAAGGACCTCAGCGCAACCGGTGATATGACCGCCGGTACCCACACCGGTTATCAGGTAGTCGATACCGTTGGGGAAATCATTGATGATCTCCTGGGCCGTTGTTTTGCGGTGAACTTCCGTATTGGCCGCGTTGTCGAACTGCTGGGGCATCCAGGCATTGGGGGTTGAAGCAACCAGTTCCTTGGCTTTTTCAATGGCTCCCTTCATCCCCTTCTCCCTTGGGGTCAGCTCAAAGCTGGCACCATATAAACTCATCAGGCGTCGCCTTTCGATACTCATGCTTTCCGGCATCACCAGGATGAGTTTGTAGCCCTTAACTGCGGCAACCATGGCCAGGCCAATCCCTGTATTACCGGATGTGGGTTCAATGATCACACTATCCTTGTGAAGGATACCTTTCTGTTCTGCATCTTCGATCATGGCCAGGGCGATCCTGTCCTTGATGCTGGCACCGGGATTGGCTCTTTCCAGCTTGATATAAACGTTGTGTTTGTCGCCAAACAAACGGTTCAACTTCACGTGAGGTGTGTTACCAATGGTTCCGAGAATGTTATTTGCGATCATCTGACTTGATTTTGAATGGTTGAAAATATTGCTAAGGAATTATGATTGCTTTTGATTTATTGTTGATTTACTGATATCCGTTTTAGGCTTCTGCCTCATATTACCCAGTTGAGCGGTTCGGTAAAGTCCTTTTTATTCTTCACTGTAATGATGGGTTGGTGGTACACCAGGCTATGCGCCGGTACACTATCCGTAATAAAACAGTTGCCACCGATGATGCTGTCATGGCCGATCACTGTTTTACCACCCAGGATGGTGCTGTTGGCATAAATGATCACATTGTCTTCAATGGTCGGGTGCCTCTTTACTTCAGCCTCCTCTTTCTTTACGGCCAGGGCCCCGATGGTCACGCCCTGGTATACCTTTACATTCTTCCCGATCACTGAGGTTTCACCGATCACCACACCAGTTCCATGATCGATCATGAAAGGCACCCCGATCGTAGCACCTGGATGGATATCAATACCGGTCTGGCTATGTGCCCACTCACTGATGATCCTGGGCACAAGAGGAACCTTCAAACCATACAAGACATGGGCAACGCGGTAGGCCATGACGGCCTGGAAACCGGGATAAGTGAGGACCACTTCTTCCAATGATTTGGCAGCCGGGTCAAATTGCTGGAGCGCCCTTGCATCTTCCAGCAGGTTGGCTTTTACTGTTTCGATCGATTTGAAGAAGGCAGCCGATATCCCTTCCTGGTCATTGATGGTACCTTCAGGGAAGGCGAAAAGGATTTCCAGGAAATGATTCTTTAGGATATCCAGTCGCCTGTTGTAGCGTTGCAGGAATGTTTTTTCATTTTCCACCACAGGGAAAAGGTGGTCCACCAGTTCCTGGGCAAATTCAATCACCTGCTTTTTCCTGGGCACTGAATTACTCAATATGTAACCTTGTTGTAAGCTCATAAATTTTAAATGATTGGTCAGGCAATAGCTTGTTTAAACTGTTGCTGGACTGCTGCAAACCAATTGAGTTGTTCATGGTACTTTACCACTTCCCCAACAACGATCAGGGAGGGAGTGCCAATCACTGCGGCTGCTGCTTTACCGGCAATTGTTCCCAAATTACCGGAAATTACGCGCTGCTGCAAGAGTGAACCGTTTTCAATTACTGCCACCATTGTTTCAGGTGCTTTACCATGCTGGATAAGGTTCTCACATATGGCTTCCAGGTTCTTTACACCCATGTAGAAGACAATGGTGCCGTCATATGCTGCGAGCATGGGCCAATTGAAATTCAGTCCGGTTGTTTTGCCTTTCTTGGTATGGCCGGTTACAAATAAAACGCTTTGGGCAGCATCCCGATGGGTCAGGGGAATGCCTGCATAGGCAGTGGCGGCCAGGCTACTGGTCACACCAGGGACGATCTCGATCTCAATTCCCCTTTCTACCAGGTATTCTGCTTCCTCCGCTCCCCTGCCAAAGATGAGGGGGTCACCGCCTTTCAGCCTCACCACTTGTTTCCCTTCCAGTGCATGCAGGTAAAGCCATTCGTTGATGGTCTCCTGGCGGATGGAAGAACAATATGGTAGTTTGCCAACAAAGACCTTTTCGGCTTTTTCCTTAGCCCATGAAAGGATGGACATATTGATAAGGTTGTCGTACAGGATCACATCTGCCAGTTCAATGACTTCCTTGGCACGAAGGGTCAGCAAGCCCGGGTCTCCTGGACCTGCTCCTGTAATAAATACCTTTCCGCTATTTGCCGTGATCGCTCTCATGTTTAGCGTTTTAATTCAATTGTTCATAAGGTTCAACAAAGGCCAGCAACCTGGAGATCTTCTCTGCCTGCTGGTCATTTTTCTCCATATTGCGTAATTGCCAGGCCAATTGCCTGAGTATGGATCGGTATAGGTTCCTGCCATACTGCTCAAGGTTTTCAGTTTCACTTTCAGCAGTCTTGCGGAAATTCTTTAGCTGTCTTTGATGCAATTGTTCGAACAAATGCTCCCATTGTTCAAGTGTTTTACCGATCCATTGCTGACGGCTCCATTCAAGGAATTCATGATAGGCCGTTTCAGCCAGGTTCCAGGCAGCATTAACCGAAAGTTCCCTTTGCCTGATCGCCATTTGTTGCTGATGCCTGATGGCATTCATGTTCACCAGTGCAACGCGGTCAGGTAAATCCGAATCTTTCACCTGGAATGGCATACTAAGGTCTACCACCATTTGGATGGCATTGGGTTGCAGCATCCAATCCTTCAAGGGCAGTACCGGATGCTTTCCTGATACAGCAAGGATGATCTTACTGGAAGAAATGGTTGCAGCTTCTAATTCCTGGTCGTTTATCGCTTCGAATCCAAATTCGGCAGCCAGTTTTCTGGCCTTTGCTGTAGTACGGTTCCATATCCTTACATGTGTCCATCCTTTTGAAGAAAGAATGGATGCTATGAGTGTTGCAGTTGTACCTGCACCTACGAGTAATACTGGTTGAGACCTGTCGGGTTGTTGAGTCGGCAGGCTGGCTTCCATCAATTCTATTGCTACCGAGGCTACAGAAGTATTACCCTTATTGATAGCTGTTTGGGACCTTACCAGTTTGCCGGTTTCAATGGCTTTATGAAATAACCTGTTGATCAGGGCTGAGCTTACCCCTCTGCTTGTTGAAAGTTTATACGCTTCCCTGATCTGCTGAAGTACCTGGTCCTCCCCTATAACTGCGGAATTCAGTCCTGCCGCCACTTGCAATAGATGCCATATGGCTCCGTTCTCCAGGTGGATATACATGTATTCCGGCTGTTCTTCCAGGCCAAATTGCTGTAATAGCCAGCTCTTCGCCCGGTGCTTGCAATTGAAAGGCAGGTCTGCATACAATTCCAGCCTGTTGCAGGTGGATAGCCAAACAGCGCCTGTAGCGATTCCTTCCTCACTGATCTGCTGAAGGGCAACGGCAGGATCAGCTACTGCTGCCTTAAGGGCAGAGAGCTGTTCCATTGTAGCGGAGTGATGGTTTATGCCTGCAACTACGATCATGTTCAACTGCTATGGAAATCTGATTTATTGTAATGGGGGTTGACAATCCCTTTCCTTAAAAGGAAATCACCGAAATGTTCCCCTTCTGCTTTCTCTTTTGCGTATTGACCGATGATCGGATCAAGGGTAGCCAGGATCTCTTCTTCTGTCAGGGCTTCCCTGTACAATACGTTCAGGCGATCGCCATTGAAAGATGCCCCCAGGTATAGATTGTATTTTCCCGGAGCACGTCCTACAAAACCGATCTCACCGAGGTAAGGCCTTCCACATCCATTGGGGCAGCCCGTCATCCGGATGGTGATAGCTTGCTCACCAATACCATGTGCAGACAGCAGCGCATGAATCTTGCTTACCAGGGTGGGCAGGTACCTTTCCCCTTCTGCATTGGCCAGTGGGCAAAGATTAAGCGCCACACAGGCGAGTGAATGCTGGTGCAAATTGGTTACTTCCTGGTGTTGTGCGATCCCATATTGCTGTAGTAATGCTTCTATCTGGGGCTTCTGCTCTTCCGATACATTACCGATCACCACATTCTGGTTTCCTGTCAGCCTGAAATCCCCGTCCAGCACTTCTGCTATGGCCCTCAATCCCTTTTTCAGGGGATAATCTTCAAAATCCCTTACCCTTCCATGTTCTATGTACAGTGTATTGAACCATTTCCCACTCACCCCTTTAACCCATCCATAACTGTCGCCATTGGTGGTGAATTTGAAGGGCTTTGCCGGTTCCAGGTCATAACCCAGGCGTTTATTCAATTCTGTTTTGATGAATTCCAGGCCCATGCGGTCAACAGTATATTTGAAACGGGAATACCTCCTGTTCTCCCTGTTGCCATAGTCGCGCTGAATGGTCACGATCTTCTCACAAACATCCACTGCCTTATCTACCGGCGCATAACCAATAACGTTACCCAACCTGGGATAAGTGCCTTCATCGCCGAAGGTCATGCCCATGCCCCCGCCAACGGAAAAATTGAAGCCGGCTAGTTTACCGTTGTCTTCAATGGCGATCAGGCCTATGTCGTGCGCAAATACATCGGTATCGTTATAGGGCGGGATAGCCAGGGTGATCTTGAATTTCCTGGGCAAATAGGTTTTCCCATAAATGGGTTCGTCAATTTCCTCTTCCTGGACACCGGAGCCGCCTACTTCCTCATCATTCAGCCATATCTTGTAATAAGCCGTGGTCCTTGGATTGAGGTGGTCGCTGATGGCCTGTGCTACGGCCTGTACATCATCATGGATGGCGGAGGTGTAGGGATTGACCGTGTTCATGACATTCCTGTTCACGTCACCACAGGCTGCGATAGTGCTCAGGAGTGTTTCGTTGATCTCCCTGATGGTTGGCTTGAGATTATGTTTCAGGATACCATGCAACTCAAAAGCCTGTCGCGTTGTTAGCTTAAGTGTCGGGTTGCCGTACTTGTTCGCCAGGTCATCCAGGGCCACCCATTGCTGGGGAGTAGCAATACCTCCCGGTACCCTTACCCTGATCATAAAGGAATAGAGGGGTTCCAGTTTTTGGGCCTTCCTTTCCTTTTCCAGTTCCCTGTCGCTTTGCACATAACTGCCATGGAACTTGATCAATTGCTGGTCCTGAGCAAAAAGGTTTCCAGTCAGTTCGTCCTTTAAACTATCCGGCAGGGTGCCTTCAAGGTAATTACTGGCTTCCTTGATGTGTTCTACTTCACTAAGTTTTGATTTATCCTGATTGAGTGACATGGATATTATACAGTTTGAATGAGATGATTAAGCATTTTGTCTTTAGTAAACATCTTCCTGGTAACGGCCAGATTTGATCAATTGCTTTATGTATTCAGCTGCTTCCTCTACATTGCGATTACCTTCCTGTTGAACAATGTCGATCCAGGTTTGCCTCACATCCTTAGCCATGCGCTTGGCATCGCCACACACATAGATGGTTGCACCTTCTTCCAGCCATTGGAATAACTCTGAAGCATGCTGCTTCATCCTGGTTTGTACGTAAATCTTCTTATCGGTATCGCGCGAAAAGGCTGTATTCATTTTGGTCAGTGAACCCTGTTTCAGGAATCGTTGCCATTCCAGCTGGTAAAGGAAATCGGTGGTGAAATGCTGGTCTCCGAAGAAGAGCCAGGATTTACCATTGACGCCGGTTTCAGCCCTTTCTTCCACGAATGCACGGAAAGGCGCAATGCCAGTACCGGGACCGATCATGATGATCGGGCTTTCGGCATTTTCCGGAAGGCGGAAGGATTCATTCTTTTCAATGAACACCTTTACATTGGAGCCGATCTCCAGTTTATCAGCGATGTGGTTAGATGCCACACCTTTATGTAGCCTGTTATTATTGGTGTACTGCACCTTGCCCACCGTAATATGCACTTCATCGGGGTGTGCGGTTATGGAACTGGCTATGGAATAAAGCCTGGCCTGCAGGGGTAGCACGGCATCTGCAAACTGTGCAGGACTGATAGAGGAAGGATAGGCAATGAGGATATCCAATACATCCTTGCCATAAACAAATTCTCCCAATGCGGTTTTGTCTTGGAGGGTATTTTGCAGTGAATGGGCCAGGGCCGGGTCATTCACATAAGAAGCGTATTGTTGCAGGAAGACCCCGCTTATAGTGGTCAATTCAGCCTGTTTGGTCAGGAAGTCCTGTAGGCTTACCAATTCTTCCTTACGATTCAACAACAGGTTTCCGTCCCAACCCATTTTCTCAATAATGGTCTGAACCAGGCTGGTGTCGTTCTCTACGATCAAGCCAAGGGTGTCACCAGGTTGGTAGCTTAAGCCACTACCTTCCAGCGACAGTTCAATATGGAAGGTTTGCTTGGCAGATCCCCTGCCATTCAGTTGGACCTTTTCCAGCACGGTGGCTTCGAAAGGATTCTTGCGGTTGTATTTAACAGCAGGGGCAGCGGTTTTTACCGATCCATTGGAACTTTGTTCCCTAAGCGGTTGGGCCTGGCCGGTTGATGCGCCAAACTCCTGTTGTACCTTGGCGATCACCGATTCGATCCATTGCTCTGCTGTCTCTTCAAAATCAACATCGGCATCCACCCTTTCCAATACTTTTTGGCCACCCAGTTCACCCAAACGTTTGTCAAAATCCTTTCCTGTCTGGCAGAAACTGGCATAGCTTTTATCACCAAGCGCGAGGACAGCATACCTTGTTTCACTCAATTTCGGGGCCTTACGGGTATGGATAAACGCATGCAGGTCTTCAGCGGTTGGGGGAGGATCGCCTTCGCCATGGGTGCTCACCACAACGAGCAACCATTTTTCATCTTTCAGTTTCGAAGGCTGGTACTGGCCCATATTTTGGAGGGTAGCGGTATAGCCTCTTGCTATCAGTTTATCGTGCAGGTTCTTGGCAACCGCTTTACCGTTACCACTTTTGGAGCCGTATAGAACGGTGATCGATTCCTTCTGCACAATGGGCTCATTGGATATGCCTTCCTGGGCTACCGGTATCCTGTTGATCAGGTTCAGCAATTGCTGGTTACTATGCTGTAATCCCGTCAGGTATCCTGCCAGCCATTGCAACTGCTGGTTGGAGAAATTTTGCAGCAGTTGTCTTACCTGCTCCTGCTCACTGCTGGAGAATAATGCTGCGGGTAATGTTTGGTTTGCACTGCTCATATGATCTATTTAAAAAAACGCCCTCCTGCTCGGATGGGCGTTCATTGATCTTTTTGTGGTTTTATTAAATGAATAGCCCTTCTCTAAATAGGTTAATGCAACAGGATGTCATATTGCGATGAGCTGATTTCATGAACCAAAAATAGTCATAATATCTATAATTCCTATTGTTTTAATAGGGGTAATAAAAATAAAAAATAAAATAAATTATATAGTATTGATTTGCAATAAATAATGGTTAAATAATGAAATCCCCTTCCAGCAATGTTCCCGGATTCATGAGGTCCTGGAGGGTCTTTCCTTCGATGACTTTGAGGGTAGCGTCCCTTACTTCCAGGAATATCCTGCGGATATTACAGCTTTCCTCCGGGTAGGGACAGAGTCTGCAGGGTTCGTAGAACATTTTGCTCACACAAGGTAGTAGTGCTATTGGACCATCCATCAAGCGAAGGATGAGTACCATGGGGATTTCCCTGGGATGCCGGGTGAGGTAATAACCACCATGTTTCCCGGCCTTGCTACCCAATACGCCTGCCTTCTTCAATTCCAGCAGGATGGCCTCGAGAAACTTTCCCGGTATCTTTCGCTTTTCGGCGATCTGGTTAATGGGGATGAACCCTTGCTGGTAATGTTCACCAAGATAGGTTAGTGCATGGATGGCGTATTGTGCTTTTGCGGACAACATAAGTAGACCGAAAAATACTATTTCTTTTTAACTCCGTCCTTTTTCGGTTCTGCTTCCTGTTTAGCTAAGGGAGGCTTTACCAGTGAAGTGCCCTCACTGATGCTGCAAACATGGGCAGCAGGAACTTGTCCGAACTTGTCCTTATAAGCCTTGCTGATGTTATGGATGACTTCTTCCAATGCTGTTTTTTTCACTATGTTAATGGTACAACCGCCAAAGCCACCACCCATCATCCGTGCCCCCAGTACCGAAGGCTCATTCCTGGCCAGTTCTACCAGGTAATCCAATTCCGGACAGCTGACCTCATATAATTTACTAAGGCCCTGGTGGGAAGCAAACATGCGCTTACCAAAGAACGAAAGGTCATTGCGGCGCAATGCTTCACACCCCACCTGCAGGCGAAGATTTTCCTCCACCACATATTTGCAGCGGTTATAGATCAGTTCGCTGACCATACCTTTCAGGTTGTATTCGATCATGGCACGGTTGACATCACGAAGGCTTTCCACCTGTGGATAGACCTGTTGTAGCGCCTTTACCCCTTCTTCACATTGCTGCCTGCGGAGATTGTATTCTCCCGAAGCAAGGGAGTGCTTTACCCCGGTGTCCAGCAGCAGGATCGCATTCTGCCGAAGGTTCAGGGGAACATATTCATATTTGAGGGTCTTGCAATCCAGCATGATGGCATGATCGGCCACCCCGAACATACTGGCGAACTGGTCCATGATACCGCAATTCACCCCCACAAATTGGTTTTCGGCTGCTTGCGCCAACCTGACCAATTCCAACCTGTCGAGCTCGAAAAGGAATAGTTTATTGAGGGCAAATGCGGTTGCGCATTCAATGGCTGCCGAGGAAGACAAACCTGCGCCGGATGGGATATCCCCTCCTATCGCAATATCCAATCCTGTCAGGTTTAGTCCCTTTTTCAGGAACTGGTCAACTACGCCATTGAGGTAATCGGGCCAAAGTTTGGGTGACCTCACCAAGTTACCTAGGGTGCCCTGGTATTGATCCTCCAGGTCCACTGCCAGGTACCTCAGTTGCCTATCTTCCCTTTTGCGAATGGCCACAAAGACCTGTTTATCGATGGCCGCGGGAAGCACAAAACCCTTATTGTAATCCGTATGTTCGCCAATCAGGTTGATCCTGCCGGGTGAGCGGGCAATCAGCGTAGGGCTGGTTTCAAAATGGCGGGTAAAGGCATTCCACACTCTTAGCATGGATGCATAGCCCGGCTGCTCCAGCCCGGCCTCGTAGTTTTGGTTGGTCATGAATCGTTGCTTGCTTCGCTAATTTACTGGATACTGATGAAAAAATCACCGCTTATCCAGTAGACCTAACCCCCTTTGGGAAATCCGGTTAACCTTTGGGGGAGGTAGCAGACCTCAGTACTTTGTACCTTATCCAGAGGAAATCGTCAAAGATCTTCTTTACCGATTGTAGTTGCAGCCTTGTTGCCATTCTTTTCCCGTAACCTTTTTCCACTTCAAAAACAGTAAGCGCGCCAATGGTTCCGTCTGCAATAGGAGCCAATACAAAGCTGAATTCATCGATCAGTCCGGCCTTAAGGAAGGAACCATTAACATGCCCGCCTCCATCTATCCTCACCACCTTGATGCCAAAAAGACTGTTCAGTTTTTCCAGCACCAGCTCAAGGTCAATCCTGGTCTTGCCCCCAAAGATGTAGGAAACCTGTTTGGATCGCAGGTGATCGAGATAGGCAGCAGGGACCTTTTCAGTCAAAACTTCTATCACATGTTCAGTAGAAACCATATTGGTATCCCATTGGCATTTCCCGGAAGGGTCTATCACCACTGCAAATGTTTTGGTTTTGTATTGGGCAACGTAATCTGTTTTAGGAATATTGAGCCTCCCCTTTTTCAGGGGATGTTTCTTCTTGCTGCAAAATTCCTGCATGGTCACCCTTCCCACTAACCAGGCATCAGCCTTGATCTTTGCTGCGGGCTCTTCAAAATATTTGTGGTGGTCTGAATAACCCCAGATATCCTGTTTGATCTTACCATCTACAGATCCCAGGCTATGACAAATGACATATGGCTTCATACGGAACAATTTTACATCGGCTATTAACTATAATCATGGACGGACTAAATTAGGAAATGATGGAACGCGTCCACCTAAGGGTAATCAAGTACCAATAAACCTCCTGGCAATAGCAAGGGGCCGGAAAGTATACCGCTTCTTTAAATGATGCCCACCACTACGCAGGAGTATATCCTTCAATGTCTCCATGGTCCTGATCATGAACTCACCCTTGTTGATCATTACACAATCCGCCATGGCAGCGTGTGAAGCATCGGTCACCTCTGACCTGGTTGCAACCCCTGACTTATTCAGGCTTTCCAAAACCTGTGTAGCCCAGATCACCGGCACGTGAGCGGCCTCGCAGATCCAGAGTATCTCTTCCTGGATCTCACTCATCCGCTCAAAACCGATCTCTACCGCCAGGTCTCCCCTAGCGATCATGATACCCAGCCTTTCCTGTTTCATGCCGCAGAAAAGCAGTGCCGGCAAATTCTTTACCGCCTCAGGGGTTTCGATTTTGATGATCAATCCCAATGCCTGGTTGTCTTGCAATAATTCCCTTAGTTCAAGCAGGTCTGTGGGTTGTTTCACGAAAGAATAGCCCAGTAAGTCAGCATTTTTTACAATAAAGGGAAGGCATTTTTTATCAAAGTCGGTCAATGCGGGAATGGAGAGGGATGAATCCGGGAAATTGATTCCTTTTTCATGTTTTATATAAGGTTTGCCGGAAGAAATGCGGAGGATCTTGATACGGATACGATCGTGTTCCGTTTTTTCAACGAAAGCTTCGATCAGGCCGTCATCGAAAAGGACCCGGTGACCTGGTTTCACTTGTTCCGCTATGCCTGGTACCGTACAACCTATGGTCTTCTTGCCTTCGTCCATATGTTGCTGATCTGCTAGCCAAAGCCGGTCTCCTTCCTTAACATCCACTTTTTTCTTATCGCGCGTAAGGGTCCTGATCTTAGGCCCGGCCAGGTCCATGTAGACCTTGCATCCTATTCCAGTTTCTTCGGTGGCCCGCTTTACATGGCGGATCATCCTCAGCCAGATTTCTTCCTGATCATGTGCACAATTGATCCGGGCAATATTCATTCCCGATAGTACCAGGTTTTTGACCTTATCATAGTCTTCCGCCATTGTTGTATCAAAGGTGACCATGATATAGGGTATATTGGTGTACTCCTTTGTGCCAAATAAGGTTGCCGATTTTTGGGCCAGGGATAGTTTACCCGTTTCAAAACTGAAAACATCATCGGGCCTGGTCTTTTCTATTCCTAGTCTTTGTGAGATCGCAATGACCTGTCCCCTTATATGACTTTCAGAACTTGCCAGGGAAGAAAGACCCGCGGAATGCAGGGCATCCTGCAGGGCACGGATATCAATATTCCTTAAAGTTAGATAGTGCAGGAGGTTGACCGCGTTTTTATATTGCCGGGGATGGACATTGTCCAGGAGGTTGCGAAAATCCGACTCCGATTTGACCATTAACTCATCTATCCTGTTCAACTCACTGGCAAGGTCTTCATAGCAAGTAGACATAACCTATTCCTTTTGTTGGCAAAGATGCTTTCGCGGATTGTCAAATTAAATGACATTGATCAGTGATGTAGTGCGCAATGGTCATGTTGCCGGAATAAAAAATCCCCCGGAATTATCCGGGGGATTTGGTTGTTTTCGTGATCCCGCTGGGACTCGAACCCAGGACCCATACATTAAAAGTGTATTGCTCTACCAACTGAGCTACGGAATCAACCTTACAAAGGTGTGGTGCCTTAAGCATGAACTAAGGCTTCCAATAAAAAAGCTTCCTGACGGAAGCTTTAAACCAGTGATCCCGCTGGGACTCGAACCCAGGACCCATACATTAAAAGTGTATTGCTCTACCAACTGAGCTACGGAATCAACCTTTATAAGAGCTTCAAACTGTTGTCGTTTGTTTTGGGAGTGCAAAAATAGGGAGAAAACCTTTGACACCAAATTTTTTTCTTTTGTTTTTCGATTTTTTTTCGGGGCTTTTTGGTTCTCCCCTATTAGAGCTATTGCACAGAGGAATAATCGATTGTATTGAAAACCGATGGTTTCTTTTTGCTAGGTTTGCGACTTATATTCTAAGCCTCATATGTCAACGTTTTTCACCAATAAAGTTGTAGCCATCACCGGGGGAAGTGACGGGATCGGGAAAGCCCTGGTAGATGCATTGATCTCCATGGGTGCCAAGGTGGCAACCTGCGGACGCAATTATGACAAGCTCTACAACCTGCAAATGGAGAATGCGCAGGTCCTGTTGCATACCGTTGTGGCCGATGTGAGTAAGGAAGAGGATTGCAGGAAATTCATCGAATCAACCATTGATACTTTTGGGGGCATTGATATCCTGATCAACAATGCCGGCATCTCCATGCGTGCATTGGTGGAAGATGCCGAAACAGAAGTCTTCCGGAAGGTGATGGATATTAATTTCTTTGGCGCTGTTTATTGCACCAAGTATGCCCTGCCTTCCATCATCAGCAGGAAGGGCATAGTTGTTGGGGTGTCCTCCATTGCCGGTTACAGGGGGTTGCCTGGAAGGAGCGCCTATTCGGCCTCCAAGTTTGCCCTCCAGGGCTGGCTGGAAGCCTTGCGGACCGAAATGCTGGATAAGGATGTGCATGTAATGTGGGTGAGCCCAGGCTTCACCACCTCCAATATCCGCAATGCCGCCCTGAACGCGGAAGGTAGGGCACAGGGCGAAAGCCCGATGGATGAAGGCGATATGATGTCGGCTGAGGAATGCGCCATCCATATCCTTCGTGCCATTGAGAAAAGGAAACGATCCCTCGTGCTAACGTTTACAGGTAAGCGAGCTGTTTTCATGAACCGCTTCTTCCCTGCCTTAACAGATAAGCTTACCCATAAGTTTTTCTTCAAGGAAGGAAAGCTGATCAAATAAGCTGGCCTGGTATCATTGATAAGATCATTTGAATTGTATATTTAATTACTGCATATATTGTAGTTAACCCTTCATGGCATTAATAACCCTTACATCTGATATAGGCGGACAGGATTACCTGGTTGGGGCGGTCAAGGGGCAGTTGATGCAAATGAACCCCGACTTTCGGTTAGTGGATATTTCCCACCAGTTGCCTCCTTTTAACTATCCGCAGGCGGCCTATGTTTGCCGAAACGCCATCCGTCATTTCCCTTCGCAGAGTTACCATATCATCCTGGTGAACCTTTTCGACAGGAAGCCGGACCATATGTTGCTGGCCTACCATAATGACCAGTATTTCCTTTGTGCCGATAATGGACTGCTCACCATGATCCTGGAAGAACGCCCGGAAATGGTGATCGGCCTTCCCCTGCCAAAATCACTGAACAGGAACACGATCGAATGTGTGAAAACCTTTGGACAGGCCATCAATGATATCCTGGAGGGGAAAAGGCTGACCGATATTGGCATCCCTGATATCCCGATCATTGAGAAAAAACCACTGAAACCCTGGTTGAGCGATGAGTGGATGGAAGGGCATATCATCTTCATCGACAATTTTGAGAACGTGGTGGTGAATATTACCCGTGAACAGTTCGAAGAACAGCGACGCGGCCGTAAATTTTCCATTGTATTCAAACGTAATGAAGTGATCGACAGGATCAGTGAAAGCTATGCCGATGCCCCGGAGGGTGAGAAACTCGCCATTTTCAATGCTGCCGGTTACCTGGAAATATCCATCAATAAAGGCAATGCGGCAGGATTGTTTGGCCTGCAGGGATACCTGGAGCAGGCCCAGAACACCTATATCCAAAGCAAACTCTATTACCAGACGGTGAAGATCTTTTTTGAATGAAGCCTCACGCGGTAAGGTGCAACAAAATCATCCTTCCAAATTTTTCACATTTCTATAACCTAATTAGTTTCCTTCATGGCTTTTCATTCACCGTAATAACAGATTTTGCGCTTTCCCTGAAAATCGGCCTATTCCCTGTAATTGGGAACGCCAGAATCTTATATTTGCTTCGCCTTTACTAAACCAATGCTTTATGAATTTTAACAAAGTGAACAACATTGTCGGATGGTTAGTATGCGCCATAGCGTGCTCTGTTTACCTGATGACAATGGAAGCCACTGCCAGCCTATGGGACTGTGGTGAGTTTATTTCCAGTGTTTTCAAACTCCAGATCCCGCACCCTCCCGGGGCTCCCCTATTTGTCCTTCTAGGAAGATTGTTTGTTGTGGTATTTGGCGGGGATAATCCTGCCATAGGGGTTAACATAATGAGTGCCCTTAGCTCGGGTTTCACTATTCTCTTCCTTTTCTGGACCATCACCCATTTCGCCCGTAAACTAGTAAGCCCCAACAATGCTGCGCCCAATGCCAGCCAATTGGTTGCCATCATGGCCTCAGGTGCAGTTGGTGCCCTTGCCTATACTTTTTCAGATTCTTTCTGGTTCAGCGCTGTGGAAGGTGAAGTATATGCCCTATCCTCCCTGTTCACTGCCCTTGTTTTCTGGGCTATCCTGAAATGGGAGCACCAGGCCGACAGACCAGGTGCAGACAAGTGGATCGTATTCATCTTTTTCATGATGGGTTTGTCCATTGGTGTTCACCTCCTGAACCTGCTGACCATCCCTGCCATTGTACTGGTGTATTATTTCCGTCGGTACAAACCCACCACCATGGGAACCTTCTGGGCCTTCCTGATAGGCTGTATCATTACCGGTTTTGTGCAGGTGGTGGTGATCCAGTATTCGGTTAAGACAGCCGGCTGGTTTGATGTGAAGTTTGTCAACAATTTTGGCCTGCCTTTCTTCTCCGGCTTCATCTTCTTCTTCGTATTGCTCGCTGCTATCCTGGCCTATGGGTTGAAGGTGGCCAAAAAGAACCATTGGAACTTCCTCAGGCTGGGGATCTGGTGCGTGATCTTTATGCTGTTGGGTTATTCCAGCTATATCACTACTATGATCAGGTCGAATGCCAACCCTGCCGTGGATATGTATAATGTAGACAACCCCAATTCCCTGGTGGGGTACCTGGGTCGTGAGCAGTATGGTGATTTCCCCCTGCTCTATGGCCAGGTATTTACCGCTTCCCCTACGGATTATGAGGAGACCAAAATGAAGTACACCAAGGGGAAAGACAGGTACGAAGAAGTGGGTATGGATGTAAAGCCTGTTTATGCAGCTGAAGACAAGATGCTCTTCCCAAGGGTTTGGGATGGCAGCAATGACCAGGGGCATGCGGACTTCTACCGCGACTGGCTGGGCCTGGCCGATGGGGAAAAGCCAAGCATGACCGATAATATCAAGTTCTTCTTTGGTTACCAGATGAACTGGATGTACTGGCGTTATTTCATGTGGAATTTTGCCGGTAAACAGAACGATATCCAGGGCTTTGGACCGGGCAATGTGCGTGATGGTAACTGGATATCCGGAATATCCTTCCTCGACAATGCCCGTTTGGGCAACCAGGATGCATTACCTGATAGCATCAAGCACAATAAAGCCAATAACAAACTATTCCTCCTCCCCTTCCTTTTGGGAATCCTGGGAGCGGTTTACCAATATTTCGCTAACCGCCGCGATTTCCTGGTGGTAGGTCTCCTGTTCTTCTTCACGGGTATTGCGATCGTGCTTTACCTGAACCAACCCGGCAACCAGCCTCGCGAACGTGACTATGCCTATGTGGGTTCCTTCTATGCCTTTGCGATCTGGATCGGCCTGGGTGTTTTGCAGGTAAGGGAATGGCTGATGAAGAAAATGAACGAACAGGTTTCCGGCATGCTGGCCGGTGCGGTATGTATGCTGGCTGTTCCGGTGATCATGGCCAACCAGGAATGGGATGACCATGACAGGAGCAAGAAAGTATTGGCCCGTGACCTCGCCAAGGATTACCTGGAGAGCTGTCCGCCCAATGCCATCCTCTTCACCTATGGCGATAACGATACCTATCCTTTGTGGTATGCCCAGGAAGTAGAAGGCATCCGTCCGGATATCAGGGTGATCAACAACAGCCTGTTGGGGATCGACTGGTATATCAACCAGCTGCGTTACAAAGTGAACGAGAGCGACCCGATCGATGTGATCTGGACCCCTGAGCAGATCCAGGGCCGCAACCGCGACTACGTGGTATACAATCCCCGCCCCGATGTGAACCAGGATAAATTCTATGACCTCTATGATGTGATGAAGAATGTGGTGGGTAGTGAGGATGCCGCCTTCAAGGTAGCCCTGCAGGGTGGGGAGTCTATCAACTACCTCCCGGCCAAGAAGTTTGTATTGCCGGTAGATGAGCAACTGGTGCGCAACAATGGTACCGTGAACAAGGATGATAGTGTGGCCAGGGAAGTTCCGGTGGTCATCAATGAGAACAGGAATACCCTGCTGAAGAATGACCTCATCATCCTGAATATTATCGCGGCCAACAAATGGAAGCGCCCGATCTGCTTTACTGCAGCCTATACGGCTTCGGAACTGGGATTCGGCAATTTTGTCCGCAAGGATGGCCTTACTTACCGCCTGGTTCCTGTTGCCAACAACAGTGGCATGAATACAGACTGGATGGTAGACAAATTGCGCAACAAGTTTGGATTCGGAAGCGCCGATATCAAAGGGGTATACTTTGATGAACAGAACCGCCTGCACCTGAACAATATCAGGGCTGCCTATGCGGACGGCGCTGCTGCACTTGCTTCCCGCAACAGGAAGGACGAGGCCAAACAACTGCTCGATTATGCAGATAAAGGGATCCTAGAAGTGAATATGCCCTATGCCATGGTCAGCAAGAGCAACCAGCATAACTATTTCAATTTCAAGTTCCTTGAAGCCTGTTATAAGGCCGGTCACAATACCCTGGCCGATAAGGTATCAAAAGAACTGCACAAGGATTTCGAACAGCAGCTGGCCTATTACAGCCAATTGCCGGAAGCCAAGCAGGAGGCTATGCGGAATGAGATCGCCAGCGCGCAACAATTGCTGCAAATGCTGAACATGCTGGATTCGGAATACAAGGGCAGCAAGGTGCAGCCTTCCATTGAAGGTGGTGGCCTCATCGGGCCTGCCAAGGATTCTGCGCCAGCCACGGATTCCCCCCGCTGATGGAAAAACTCGGATAATGATTACCATAAAGCCACCGCAAGCCGGTGGCTTTTTTTTACAACCATCTGTTCTGGTAATTGTTAGGGAATTGATAATGGGCGAATATGTCCTTTATGTCGTAATTTGAAATGGAGGAGGAAACAATATGAAGGGATTTCATTTCAGGGGATTTGACCCCAATAGTGAAGGGAAGACGAAATTTGACCAGTTGCTGGAATTGTTCATCCAACTGTTGACCTATACCAATGGCGATGTGGCCGAAGCTTTGCAATGGCTGAATAACCTTGATCGTGAATATGAACTCACGGACCAGGAGTATGGTATGGGTGATTTCATTGATGACCTCAAAGAGAAAGGGTATATTGATGAAAATGCCGGAAGCGGTGAGATCAGGATTACCCCCAAGACAGAACAGACCATCCGCAAACGATCACTGGAAGAGATCTTCGGCAAACTGAAGAAGAGCAAGCAAGGCAACCACAATACCTTCAAGCCCGGCATGGGCGATGAGATCAATCCGGAAACAAGGCCTTTCCAGTTTGGTGATATGCTGGAACAGATCGATTTTACAGAAAGCATCCGCAATGCGCAGATCAACCATGGCATCGATGCCTTTACCATGAGGGAAGACGATCTTCAGATCCGGGAAACGGACTTCAAGGCCCAAACATCAACGGTATTGATGATCGATATTTCACATTCCATGATCCTTTATGGGGAGGACAGGATCACCCCGGCCAAGAAGGTAGCCATGGCCCTCAGCGAATTGATCACCACCAAATACCCGAAGGACACCCTCGATATTGTAGTGTTTGGTAATGATGCCTGGCCCGTGGAGATCAAGGACCTGCCCTATTTACAGGTAGGCCCTTACCATACCAATACGGTAGCCGGTCTCGAATTAGCCATGGATATCCTTAGAAGAAGACGGAATCCCAACAAACAGATCTTTATGATCACCGATGGGAAACCTACCTGCCTGAAGGTAGGCAAGCGATATTACAAGAATAGTTTTGGCCTGGACAGGAAGATCACTACCCGGTGCCTGAACCTTGCAGCACAGTGCAAGAAGCTGAAGATCCCGATCACCACTTTCATGATCGCTTCAGATCCCTACCTGCAACGTTTTGTAAATGAGTTCACCGAAACCAACCAGGGCAAGGCATTCTTTGCCTCACTGGACCATTTAGGTGCTTTTATCTTCAGGGATTTCGAAAGTGGCAAAAGAAAGACCTTTTATTGATAGTCTAACGTAAATGAATATGCGATTTAAATCATCAGGTAAATAGCAACAAATCAATGGATATCAAAAAAATAAAAACATTAGGCCAGTTAAAATCATCAGGTTATCAATCACGGTCTGTAAAGGAGGAGATCAGGCAAAACCTGCTTCAACGGCTAAGGTCCGGTGAGCAGTGTTTTGAAGGGATCATTGGTTACGAAGACACGGTTATTCCCGATACCGAAAGGGCTTTACTGAGCCGCCATAATATCCTTTTCCTTGGTTTAAGGGGCCAGGCCAAGACCAGGATGGCCAGGCAAATGGTGAACCTGCTGGATGAATATATACCTATCGTGGATGGCAGCGAGATCAATGACGATCCCCTGCAGCCCATTTCCAAACATGCCCGCGACCTGATCGCCAGGCATGGTGATGAAACACCCATCCATTGGGTACACCGCTCCGAGCGTTATGGTGAAAAGCTGGCTACACCAGATGTGAGTGTTGCTGACCTCATAGGTGATATTGACCCCATCAAGGCGGCTAACCTGAGGCTGAGTTTTGCCGATGAGGAAGTGATCCACTATGGTATCATTCCCCGTAGCAACAGGGGTATCTTCGTCATCAACGAGATCCCGGATTTGCAGGCCAGGATCCAGGTGTCCCTTTTCAACATCCTGGAAGAAGGCGATATCCAGATCAGGGGCTTCAAACTAAGGATGCCATTGGATATCCTCTTCGTCTTCACTGCTAACCCCGAAGATTATACGAACCGTGGTTCTATAGTAACCCCCTTGAAGGACAGGATAGAAAGCCAGATCCTCACCCATTATCCCAAATCGCTGGAGCATGCCCTTGCCATCACGGAACAGGAAGCGGAGATACCTGAAGCCCAGGGCAAACTGGTGGACATAAGTGACCTGGTAAGAAGGTTGATCGAACAGGTTGCATTTGAAGCGAGGAATAACGAATATGTAGATAAGAAAAGCGGCGTTTCTGCCCGCCTCACGATCAGTGCCTTTGAGAATGCCGTAAGTGCGGCGGAAAGAAGGGCATTATTGAATAAGGAGAAGAAAACCCAGGTATGGGTGAGCGACCTGGTGGGTATTATTCCTTCCATTACGGGAAAGATTGAATTGGTTTACGAAGGTGAACAGGAAGGCCCCTTCCAGGTAGCCATGAATTTGCTGGACAAATCGATCAGGAGTCAGTTCGTGCAATATTTCCCCAATCCGGATACTTTCAAGAAACGCAGGAGCACGGGTAAAGAATCCATGAAAGAGGAAGAAAACCCCTACAAGCCGGTGATCAGGTGGTTCGATAATGGCCATGCAATCGACCTTTTCCTCTCCCTGGCCGATAAGGACAAGCAATTAAGGCTATACCAGGTAGATGGATTGCATGCACTGGTGAAGAAATATTATCCTAAGGCAAATGATCAGGAAACTGCCTTACTCATGGAGTTTGTCCTGCATGGGTTGGCTGCTTATTCCCTTATCAGCAAAAAGATCATCGATAACAAGATCGAGTTCAAGGACCTGATCGGCTCAATGGTCAACCTTGGTAATTCCGGGATGCGCGAGGAAGATTTTGACAGTGAGGATTTCACCTGATGAGTTCCTTCGCAAAAGATACAAGCGGTCAAACCTGTTTATGCAAAGGATTGACCGCTTTTTTTATTGCCAGTTATTTCAGCAGGAAACCAAAACGTAGTCCGCCATTAAGGGCAAAACCGGGTGATTGTCCGAGTCGGAGGTTCGTGAAATGATGGGCAGCATCCTCGTTTGACCAGCTGGTATAAGTGTCATTATCGTTGATATTGTCAAAAGTGTACCCCAGGCCAAAGTAGAGGTCAAAAAGGAACTGGTCACTAAATACCCACTGTTTTCCCAACTCAACCATAAGTGAACCGTAGGCCACGGTACGCCTTTCTTCAACCTGCTTATTTCCTGATTGCTTGATGTAATTCTCACTGTATACACCGGTATACAATTGTGGTTTAACGTAAGAGCCTTGCAGGAGGTGGGCAAACCTGATATTCCTGCTCAGGAAATCAGGGGTCTTGATAAACTTATACCCTACCCCCAACGCTACCCCTCCCGGGCTTCGCTTTGATTCAAAATAATTGCCCGTATTATCATAGTAACTCTCCGCATACCGGTTCATGCCCAGGCCAATGATGCCAATAGACGCCTCGAGCGACTTTCCGGGCTTGATAGACCTTTCGTAGCTGAACATGGTATAGCCAAATAGGGGGGAAAGGAAATTGACCTTTAATGCATGCCTGGACTGACCGATATACCATTCCTTATCCCTGAGGTTTTGGCTATAGGTTTCAACACGGCCATTTTCAAAAACGATCTTTATGATACGGCTTTTCTCGATGGCATAGACCGGGCCGGAAGGTTCATTAAAAAGTTTGTACCGGATATCATCTACCCCCACTTCCTCCACTTTTACTTCCAATACTTCCCCTCCTTTCTTATAGATCTTGTCCTGCGCCATCAAACTGAATGAACAAAAGAGTGTGATGATCCCTGTTAGAAGAAATTTCATCATAAGGTTTTTGTTCATTGACAGGGACCTAAAACCAACCGCTGCACATTTAAATGATATTAACTTCTTTTTCTAGTTCCACCCCGAACTTGAATTCCACACTTTCCACGATCTCCTGGCTAAGGTCAAGAATCTCTTTACCGGTTGCATTGCCATGGTTCACCAACACCAGGGCCTGCTGGGAGTGGCATCCTGCATCACCCTTACGATAGCCCTTCCAGCCGCATTGTTCAATGAGCCAGCCTGCCGCCAGTTTAACCTCATCTCCGGGTAAGTGGTAGCCAACGATTTCAGGGAACAGTTCTTTTAGCTCATGGTATTTCTCCACGGGAATGGTCGGGTTCTTAAAGAAGCTTCCCGCATTACCGATCTTTTTGGGGTCCGGCAATTTTGAACTGCGGATGTTGATCACCGCCTGGGAAATAGCCTGGATACTGAGTTCCTTTACACCCAACTTCTCCAATTCCTGTTGGATAGCGCCATAACTGGTATGGAAGACAGGGTGTTTCCTTAATTGGAACGTAACATTCAGGATCACGAACTGCCCCTTAAACCTTTTCTTGAATACACTTTCCCTATAGCC